>NZ_CP102290.1:1913464-2232374 GCF_025151995.1 Ruminococcus gauvreauii | reverse complement strand
TTCACTTTTAATTCCATTTCGTCCATTTTTGCGGTTACATCGGTCATTTCATGGATCGTCATCTCCTTGCGTAGATTTAGAACCTCATACAGTACCTCTTTTTCATGAGAAGCAAATCCATTGACAACATCCAGCAGCTTTGTCAGCATATCATAACGCTTGGTAAGCGCCACCTCTATGCCGGACAGCGATTCAGATATTTTAATATCCATCCTTTTAAAGCTGTTGCCTGTGCGGATCCACCATAATACTGAAACAAGTATTATAATCGAGGCGATAATAATTATTATCCATATCATACCTGACCCTCCCCAAATAAATATTTATTCATCAGAAGTTCGTCCAATATACTTGTGATATACTTCAGTTCGCCTCTCATGCGCTGACGTATCTGCTCAATATTTGCTCCTTCAGCTTTTTGCAGTTCAAAGGAGTCTTTCCCATTATAGACAAGGATGTGCACACGGTTATCAATGAAGCTCAGATATGTACGGGTGTTCGCAGCATCGTCCGCTTTGAGGATAAACTCCATAAAATGCGGTGTCAGGATGTAAAATGCACTGTGAGGATCTTCTGTGAGAATCTGAAAACGCCTGTTGAACACCTCATTTTCTGTTATCACGTCACTTTTCATTTCCCTGCGCTCACCGAGGAGCTTCTTTCCTATCTTATTGCCGCGCTCTGCATTTTCACGAAGACGCAGCCTCGCAGGAACTTCCCGGTCCAGTTCGCATACCAGCCACTGTCCCTTGAATCTGGTCACATATTCCGTATTAGTATTGCCGTCGTCGTTCTCTCTTTCCACTGTTTCTGAAAGCTCAATGTCACAAAACTTAATGGTATGTCCCTTATATTTTGCAGATACCAGGTCCGATCCGACTACATTGTCCCAATCCCAAAACACACCCGCCTCGCGGAGCACTTTGTCCGGCATACGCATATCCGCTGTATAGGTACACTCGTCAAACACCTCTGACATAATATTTCCCGTAATGTTATCAGCGAGCAGCGTCTTTGCATCACCGGCCGAGCGAGTATACAGGATCCCGAATACGCAGGCGCCAATAAGTGCTGCAATCCCCGGCACCCATGCTCTGAACATCAACATTACGCTTGCAGCGATGAGGCAGATAACAGCGAATGTCTTCATTGTTCCTGTCTTTGTGTTTAGTGCTTTAAGCTTCGCTGCGAGTTCGCTGTCGCTCAGGCGATGCTCTGTAAGTTTTTTCTCTATTATGCATCACCTCCATCAGATGTATTATCATAGTATACCGCGGCATCTTCTCTTTGTAGTGTTACCAAAGGTCACTACTTTTTTATACTAAAGAGTTTTTCCAATTCCAGACGTTTGTTTTTGCTCTCTTTGCTTATCTCCAATTTATCAAAAATACGGGAAAGCTGATTCTTTACGGTTCCTTCCGCCAAATGCAGTTTAACTGCAATTTCGCGGTTGGTCAGACGCTTCGCCGCAAGCCCGGCGATTTCCAGTTCCCGTCTGCTGAGTCCGTAGTCCTCACCCTCCCCCCAAAGGTCGCGTAAAATCCGCTGCTTACTTTCCCTGTATTGCTCCGCCAGAATAAGGATTCCTTCGATCTGCTCCGGAAAAGCACCGCGCTTTTGCAGCTCTTGCAGCAGGGCAGTGATATAACTGCAGTTTTCCGCAAAAGGCATCACGATGTCATCCGGCAGTGCCAGTTCCAATGCAGTTTTCAGTTCATCCATAGCCTTTCCCCAGCGCCCAAGCCGATCCAGCGCAGCGGCCACCTGGATATGCAAATGAATCCTGCACTGGAGAGAGTGGGTCTTTTCATACAGCGCAGCGGCGGCTTCTTTTCGGGCGATTACTTCCGTGTATCTGCCCTGCGCCAGGAGGTATTGTATATAGATGGTCTGCAGCATGGGCGCAGCCGGATACATCACCATGGAAGCGGGCGCTCCATCGGCAATCCACGCCGGAACCTCCTCCGTATGACCAAGCAGGGAGTAAATCCATGCCTGACACATATCCAGCGTTCCCAGCAGGATATACTGTTTGTTTTCCCGAAGACTGTCCTTCTGCCGTTTTATGATCGTCCAAAGCTTCCCGGCATCGCCCTCCAGAAGCGCCATGCGCATCCCAAGGAATTCAGCCGTCACACGGATGCTGTGCTGACTGCGCCGGGCTGCTGCACCTACGGCCAGATGATAGCTGATCTGTGCGTCAGTCAGGAGGTTTCGCATAAAATACGTTTCCCCCTGCATGACATGCTCCGCGCCGTTTCCGTGTCCGTCCACTACTTGATAATAGTAGGGCATACATTCCCGCATTTCGGCATTTTCGTGATCCAGCCCGCCTGCTGTGCGGTGATACGCCATAAGGATAGACGGTGCACCGAAGGTCCATGTGCCGTTCGGGTCTATACAGCGGGATGCGCGGCTCATCATGGCGCAGGCCCTGCGGTGGTGTGCACTCATGGCGGAAATATCATTGTATTTTAAAAAGCTCATGACCAGCTCGCATTCACCCAGATAGTCCTGCCGCTCCTGTTCGGTCAACGTCGTTCCGGCATTCAGGCTGCTCAGCAAAATCTCTTTCAGACGGAACATTTCCGGAATGCGCTGAAATGCAAACAGCTTTCGCATCAGCACCAGCACCGCATCGGGATGGTTCATCAGCACAGGGACAGGGCACTCCTCACTCCACTGGTACAACATCTCCTGATACTCACCGCCCAATGACTTTCCACAGTCGATGCTCAGTGCAGTCAGCAGCTTGTCCCATGCCTGCGCCCTGTAATAGGAAAGCTCAGCAGTAACATAATTCTGCTGACTCAAATGCCAATCACCCAGTCTGACATATGCAGCAGCCTGCCGGTCAGCGGGCAGTTTGGCAAACTTCTGGCGTGTACACTCGCGCAGCATATGGTGATAGCGGTAAACACCGTTTTCATTTCGTGTAATAAAGGCATTGCTTTGTGACAGGGATTGCAGAAGCGCTTCCGTATCCGGCTGCTGCCAGAGATAGGCGGCTTCTTCCGTTGTGAAATTATCTGTGATGCCGATTAAGATCAAAAACTGCTGCTGGCGCTCCGGCAGAGGCTCCAGCAAGATCTGATCGATCAGGTTAAAAATGTCGGCACTGCCGGAAATCCATACTCCCGTTTGGACATAGGCCCTGAAGTTCAGATAGATCATGGATATCCACCCCTCACTGGCAGCAGCAAGGGCAGCAATCTCCTTCTTATCCGCAGTAAGCCCGCACCGCCTGGCATATTGTGCAGCTTCGCTTTCATTCAGCCGCAGGTCATCCGCCGAAATCTCACCGAGTCCTGCTCCCATCCGCATCCGCTCCTCCTCGCTGAATATCTGGCTGCGGGAGAGCAGAATAATATTTATGCGGTTCTCCAGACGCCGGGAAAGGTACAGCAACAGCGACACCAGTCGTTTATCCTTAAAAATGTACAGATCGTCCAGCACATAGCAGATGTGCCTTCCAGTTTCCGGCAGTGCGTCCTCGATCAGTTCAGCCATGATAGACATGGCCTGGGTATCAGCCGGAAAACCCAGCGACGCCAATTGCTCCGCCAGGACGGGGTACCTCCGCAGCACCCGGCAGAGGCCCGACCAGAAGTCAGTCACACTGGGGGTGTCGATCATCTGACGCAGGATAACCCAGTCGGGATGATACTTACTCTGCTGCTTCATCCACCATGTGATCGCAGTCGTCTTACCAAAGCCCATGGGCGCTATGACTGTTGTGATCCGTGCACTGTCAATGACCGCGAGCCTCTGCCTGAGGCGTTCTGTGATATAGATATCATTTAGATGTGGGTAAAAGTTTATTGTCTGCACCGCCTTTCGCGTAATGTAATTTTCTGTTATTTTTCCTTATATTTTTATTATACACGGTTCCAACAGCCAGGCAATTGTTATATCCCGAACAAAGAAATACTTGAATATTCAGGATACTTTACATACGTTGGGTATGAAAAATATTGACACTATATCCAAAGCGGCTTATAATGGAAACATACGAAGCGAATGTAAGCGGGAGGATAGATCGTATGGCGAGAAACAAATATCCGGAAGTGACGGTTGATAAAATTTTAGAGGTTTCTGAGCGTTTATTTCTTGAAAAAGGATATGACAATACCACGATTCAAAATATAGTCGACGAATTGGGCGGTTTAACGAAAGGAGCTGTTTACCACCATTTTAAGTCAAAGGAAGAAATTATGGACGCACTGGGATCAAAGATGTTTTCCAACAACAATCCCTTTGAAGTGGTAAAAAAGCGCACTGACTTAAATGGACTTCAAAAAATGAGAATGGCTATCATGCTGAATCAATCTGACGAAAAGCAAGTGGAACTATCAAAACAGGCGATTCCACTGTTGAAAAATCCTCATGTTTTAGCAAGAATGCTTGAAACGAACCGTCACATTCTATGTCCGCACTGGCTGGAACTTATCGAGGAAGGCTTGAAAGATGGTTCTATTCATACGGAATATGCGAAAGAATTGTCTGAATTTCTGGTATTAATAGATTTGTGGTTTATACCCTCTGTATTCCCCGGGAATTTTGAGGAGATGCAGCGCAGGTATTTGTTCATTTCAGAAATATTAGATAAAATGGGCTTACCGCTTTATGATAATGAAATCGCCGATATGATAAAGTCGCTGCCTTATTTTTCAAAAGAAGATTAAGTAAAATTGCCTGTTTATAGGGCAATTTTATATTCGCCGCATACATTCATTCGTCCGGTATTAAATCCAGGTAAAGAGAGGAGTAAATGTGACATTGCAAAATATATCAATTTCTGTATCGAAACTAAAAAAAAGCTATCAAAACAATGAAGTTCTGAAAGATGTCAGTTTTTCTGTTCCCCGCGGAACAATCTATGCCCTGTTAGGTTCTAATGGCGCAGGTAAAACAACTATTGTTAAAATTCTGTCCACATTGTTAAAACCAGACGGGGGAAAAGCTTTCATTAACGGCTTTGATGTCGTAGCTCAGGAAAAACTCGTGAGAAAGTGTATTAGTCTGACAGGTCAGTTTACGGCAGTAGACGAGGTTTTGACAGGCAGAGAAAACTTAAAGCTCATCGGTCAGCTCATGCGTCTGCCGGATGTTAAGAGCAAAACAAACGAGTGGTTATCTTTTTTCGATCTGCAAGATGCATCTGACCGGAGAGTCTCAACTTATTCCGGTGGTATGCGGCGCAGACTGGATATCGCCATGAGCCTTATGGTTGATCCCCTGGTGCTCTTCCTCGACGAGCCTACCACGGGACTTGATCCGCAGAATCGTATCGCCATGTGGGATCTGGTGAAGAATCTGGCTCTGAAAGGAACTACGGTGTTCCTTACTACACAATATTTAGAAGAAGCTGAATACCTCGCTGACAATGTTGCTATTCTCCATCAAGGTAAGATACTCGCGGAGGGCACGCCGCAGTACCTTAAACAGATAATGCCGGGGCGTGGGGCACAACTAAATTTCAAAAGCGAGAGAGCGGCTGCAAAAGCTATGGAGCTTTTAGCGGAAAATGGTATTGTTGTTGATAGTATCCAACCAAACCTGCCCTCTTTGGAGAATGTTTTTTTAACTTTAATTGATGAAAAAAAGGAGGATAACAGCCATGCATAAGCTAAAGGCAGGCATCATTTTCGACTCATGGATTATGTTCAAACGCTGTTTGCTGACTTCTCTGCGAAATCCTGAAGCACTGTTGGTTGCCACAATCGTACCATTCTTTTTGATGTTCTTGTTTGGGAACGTGTTTGGAAATATAGCTAATGTAGGAACGTTTAACTACATTGATTTTATTGTGCCGGGGATTATTTTACAAAGCATAGGCCAATCCTCGCAGTATTCGGCAATGAATGTGACAGCAGATATGACAAAGGGTATTATTGATCGTTTTCGCACCATGTCTGTTTCAAAAGCCGCCGTGCTGGCAGGCCATGCCGGCGCCGGGGTAGTAAGAAATACAATTTCAACCATTACAATCATTGCCACAGCATTGATTCTTGGTTTCAGACCACAGGGAAGTCTTCTGGACTGGTTAGTTATCACAGGACTTCTTACGTTGGTAAACATCGCAATTTCACTGCTTGCAGTGATGTGCGGGCTGCTCTCAAAGACAGTGGAGGGTTCGAGCGGACTTATGCTTCCACTCTTCATTTTGCCCTTTATCAGTTCCGGATTTGTTCCTGTCAATTCATTGGACGGAGGCATTAAGTGGTTTGCAGAAATACAGCCCATGACCCCTGTCATTGACAGTTTCAGGGCTTTAACACTAGATCTGCCTTTGGGCAACAGCCTTTGGATTGCTGTCGCCTGGTGTGTGGGAATCATCATTGCAGCATTTACTCTTTCGATTCAGATTTATAAGCGAAGAACTGATTTTCCAGCAAACTGTTAAATTACTATTTTTAATCATATAAAGCAGAAAAACGGCAATGAAAATCTTGCCGTTTTTTCTTGTTTTGTGGCACATGTCAAACTTCAAAAACCTTGTGATGCCATTAATTTTGTAAGCGACGGGCTATACCCATGTGTGATGTAGAAATTTGCATACATATTTGCAAACACAAGTCTTTCACGATCTTCAAGATTCATCACTGCAGCAAAACATGACGCTGCATTGAAATTATCTCCGGCACCTGTGGAGATGACCGGTGTATTTACAAATACCGTCGGGACACAGACCGACCCGCGTTTTGTAGAAAGCAGACTTTCATGAATCGTATGAACAATTACCTCATCGATTCCATATGACTGCCGAACAGCACATGCCGTCCCGGCAATGTCATGCATGTTATGAAAAAAGAGTTCACCAATCGTAAGTGCCTCATTCTCATTCAAACTTAAAATAGCTGTACGCATTTTTGATATCCCGCCAATCATTCGCAGCACATGATCGATCTGCTCTCTGCTCTTTCTGGATACATCGCACAGATCAAAAAATGCAAATTTGCTCTTATCCTGCTGACGGATCGAATTGCATGCATGCTCCCAAAGTTCCCCTGCAAATGACAGCTCGCTCCAGTTGACAAGCGCAAATAAATCCGCATTTGAAAACATCTGCGCTGCCCGTCCATCAGTTGCCGAAAGTACCATTTCCCATGCATCCGCAGGTAACAAACAGTCTGATGAAAGCAATATTTTCCCATCATGAAACTCCAGGCACATGGCCTGCCCGGAAGCCGCAAACGGATATAAGGTGCAGGGCATATCTTTGAACAGTTTCTCTGGTTCATTCTCTCCGAGCATACCAATGCAGCTGACATCCAGTCCAAGATAACCGGCAGCTCTTGACAAAAACGGAAGATTGCCTCCGAGCTGACGTGCCTGCATTTTCAGTTCTACCGAACAGCTCTTGCCTGCTTTTGACATCAGAAATGCGCCAAAATCATGAATCGTTTCAAACGGCTTGGCCTCTGTGCTGTCTGTTGCCGCATATCTGATCGGCCTGGCAACCGAATCGGTAAATCCATCGAATCCGATCACCAGTTTTTTCTTTGGAATTTCGGCCTGCAAATCCCGCAGGTCCTCTATTCTGTTCACAGGTATACCGCAGCCGCTTCATCGACTACGACAAAACAGTTCGGATGATTCTGTAATATTGATGCCGGTACTGCATTAGATACCTCGCCGCATACTGCCTTCCTGATAATATCAGCCTTATGCGCCCCATTTGCTAGCAGAATCACTTTTTTTGCCGCCATGATTTGCCGAATTCCCTGTGTAATTCCATATTCCGGTCTATGCTGATCTCCAAAATATTTGTGCATAACCTCTTTCGTTTTTTCTGCCAGCGGAATAATATGTGCTCCCAGATTAAAGTCTACTCCCTCTTCATTAAAGCCCAAATGACCATTGAGTCCAATTCCCAACACAGAAACATCCAGCGGTCCATATTTTTCAATATACTCATCGAGGGAAGCACGCTCCTCTTCGATATTGCAAGCAGCACCGTCAATGATATGAATATCTGCAAACTCCTTTTCCAAACGGCTGAAAAATTCTGTACGATTAAAACAGCCGCATGATCCCTTATCTGACTGTGACATTCCTACCCATTCGTCAAGGGATACATAATGCGCGCCGGAAATGTCGACCTTTCCGCTGTTTACAAGATCGGTAAAGGCCTGTATCATACCAAGCGGCGTATCTCCTCCCGGAAAGCTTACGAGAGCTGACGGGTTTTCCCTGATACTCTCAGCCGCAAGCTCTGCCGCTTTTTGGCTCATTTCTTCATAGTTCTTACATACGACTACATTCATTTTTAACTCTCCTATTTTACAATCCCAATTTCCTGCAAATATTTAAGATTCCTTTTTGCTGACTCAAACACCTGTTCATTAGAAGCACATGGCATATCAGATTCAACAACAGTGATTCCTGAATAGTTAATCTCATCCATAACACGGCGCACTTCTTCGAAATCTATGATTCCGTCCGGAATATCACACATTACCTGCATGTCAAATGCGGTGTCAGAGTCCAGTTTTTCGGCCATCACTTTTTTGTATATAGTCCCATCCACCTGCTTAAAATGAAGGTAGGCCATTCTGTCAGAATAGCGGCGCATAAAATCAATCGCAGATCGATCTCCGATCATTCCCGTGCCGTTTGAGTACGCATGGTGTCCGGTATCAAAGCACAGACGCAGTCCGGTAAAATCCATAAGACGAATGATTTCTTCTTCATACTCTACCATGGTCTTAATATGTGGATGATAAACCACTTCAATATCAAAGAAGTTTTTTGTATATTCACCCATATCCTTTATTTTTTGAAAAAATGTACGCCACGTTTCCGCATCCATATCTACCTTTTTTTCACTGTATTTACCTACGTCCGATTCATCCATCGTTACGAGATGATGTACATCCAATGCAGACAGGCGCCTGCAAAGAGCCTCAACTCTTGGACGAAATGCGTCAAAGTCTTTTCCTGTGTCAAACTGGTAACATGCCGTTCCTGCACACACCTCCAGACTGCGCTTTGCGAGTTCTTCCCGCAGTCTTCCGTCATCTGTCGGCAGATAACCATCCGGACCTAATTCCAGTGCTTGATATCCTGCCTCAGCGGCCTGATCCAGAAACAATTCCCATGGCGTGCCGGATGGCGTACCGTCTGCATACCAGACTCCCCATGAGCATGGGGCAGTTGCTATTTTTACATTATACATCTGCGTCCTCCCTGTTTTAGTTTTGTGCCATTACATGCATGATTTCCTGGAACAGCTCGAGATCTGCCACAGCATCCTCCAGGTTTGTCTTTGCCTGTATTCCATTTTCAATACATGATGCAAAGGTTTTAAGCTCCGTGTGAAAAGCATCATGAAAATCAGGTCCGTATGTCGTTGTTTTTGTATCACTGTCATCTGACTCAATGACCTCGACAGATGCCGGCTGATACCGCAGATATGGAGTTTCATATTTGATGAGCAGCTTGCGTGTTTTCTGAAACACTTCGATCGCCGCATCAAACTGAACAATATTCTGATTGTTGACAAGTTCATACGTGCCCAGAAAACCGTCTTCAAATTCCATCACTATGACAACATGCTGACCGCCTGCAGCCGTAGTGACTGAATGTATTTTCTTCGGCACCCCAAACAACTCACGCACCGCCGCAAACGAATGACATCCCAGTCCGGTCATCATTTGATATGTCGTACGCATCTCATCTGTTGCATCCGCACCGATGGCCCGGTCAAGGTGTTCCCGGCGGCGTATGCCTCCCTCACGTATTACATCTTCAGGTACATCATTTGGATAAAAAATCGGGCGTGTCTGTCCGATAAAGAACGGAGCTTCCAGAATAATATCACGGAAACGCAAATATTCTGTCTTAAGCGGCTGCTCCTCAAGTATTTCGCGGGCTTTAAGGAATGGTCCCGCATAACGCCTCATATAACCGACCATTACGATCTGAGACGGATACTGCTTATAAAGCTCAATGAGTTCTTTCAGTTCATCAACACACAGTGTTACCGGCTTTTCAACAAATATATGTCTTCCCATGCGTAATGCACGGGCTGCATATTCTCCATGGTACTGATCAGGTGAAAGGATCAGTACCGCATCTATATCTGCCTTGTCAATCAATTCTTCTGCTGATAAATAGCCTTGAGCAATATGATATTTTTTGCAGATAAAGTTAACCAGTGAAGGGGCCACATCTGAAACAGCTGTTATTTGATAGGTTTCACACATATCCTGCAAAATAGGCAAATGCATGCACTGTGAAACTTCTCCTAATCCAATAATACCTAATTTAATCATTCTAATTCTCCTTTATTTTCATTGCGGCGCAACACCAGTCTCTGCATATCAGACCATGCCGCAAAACTTATTATGAAACTGCTGAAACCGAACGTAAAAAATACAATGAATGGCAGTGATAAGGGAAAAAACCATAGACTGATCATATGCAGAATCGTTCCGCAAAGCACTGCCGGCACGCTGTGCTTTAAGCATAGTACAGGCAATGCTGCGGAATTTTTCACAGCTGCGGCAAAGGGAACATCAATCGTCACAAGCATCGGCCAAAAATATCCCCAAAACAGCCTGACCGCAAATATCGCAGACAAGATTACCCCTTGCAGCAGTGAATTTTCATTTACCGCTGTACTCCGGATCAGAATCAAAAGCACACCAATCACAAAGAGCTCTGCCAGTCCGCACATGGTACTGCGAATAAAGTTGTTTTTGAATTCCTGTCCGAAATCTGTCCAAACATTATTCGGTACATCCCTCACCATATTGATTGTACACCGGCTCAGTGCCGCCCTTGCTGCACCAAACGTAACCAGCGGCAGAGCGCTTACCAAAAATAACACATTCAGCTTGCATATCTGCCAAAACTCACGCGCTATGATTTCAAAGAACAACGCAATGCCGGTCTTTTTGGGCGCGTTTTTGTCGATACCCGGTCCATTGCGTGTGTAATCCGGTCTAAACAGTGACATATTGTGTTCTCCTTACATAAACCTAATCTTCATTAATTTAAAATGACCTCGCCGGTTTCCTTGTCAAATAAATGCATTTTATTGATATCCACTGCAACAGCCATCGTATCGCCGCACTGTGCCTGAATCTGCCCCGGCACACGGACAGTCAGCTTTTTGCCGTCACATGTTCCGTACAGGTAATTCTCCGCCCCCATCATTTCCGCAATATCAATCTTCAGATCAATCTTACATTCCGGCAACGCATTAAGGAACCCCTCTTCAGCATGCAGGTTTTCCGGACGAATACCAAGCACCACGATTTTTCCTGCATACGGTAAAAGCTCTGCACATTCAGCTTTATTCTTCTGCACCGGGATTTTATACGAACCAAATGTGATATGATAACCGTCATTTGTCTGATTAAGGGTGACATCCACGAAATTCATTTGCGGAGAACCAATAAATCCCGCAACAAACATATTACAAGGGGAATCATAAAGCTTTCTCGGTGTATCAGCCTGCTGAATCATTCCGTCTTTCATTACTACGATTCGGTCACCCATGGTGATTGCCTCCGTCTGATCATGTGTGACATAGATAAACGTTGTATCCAGCTTCTTATGAAGCTTCGTAATCTCTGTACGCATCTGTGTTCTCAGCTTTGCATCAAGGTTTGACAGAGGTTCATCGAGCAGGAACACCGCCGGGTCCCGCACCATGGCACGCCCCAATGCAACACGCTGTCTCTGACCTCCTGAAAGTGCCTTCGGCTTGCGGTTCAGCAAATGCTCAATGTCCAGTATTTTTGCCGCCTCATGCACTTTTTGATCAATGATTTTTTTATCCATCTTGCGCAGCTTCAGTCCGAAGGCCATATTTTTGTATACCGTCATATGTGGATACAGTGCGTAATTCTGAAACACCATCGCAATATCACGGTCTTTAGGTGCAACATCATTTACCATACGGTCACCTATGAACAGCTCTCCGCCGGTCACTTCCTCAAGTCCGGCAATCATTCTTAAGGTTGTAGATTTACCGCAGCCTGACGGGCCGACCAAAATAATAAATTCCTTGTCTTTTATTTCCAGATTCAGATTTTCTATCACCTTTGTGTTTCCGGGATATGTTTTATCAATATTTTTCAGTGAAATACTTGCCATTATTTCTCTTCCTTTCTCACTCTTTAACTGCGCCAGCTGTCATACTGGACACCACCTGCTCCTGAAAAACTGCAAATACCAGTATGGATGGGATCACTGCAATCGTGATTGCCGCAAACATCGCAGTATAATTAAAGGAGAACTGAGCTGTAAAATAGCTAAGTGACAGGGGCAGTGTCCTGGCACTTTGACTGCTTGTGAGCACCAATGCAAAGGTAAATTCATTCCAGTTATTTAAAAATGAAATGACTCCCGCACTCACCATTCCTCCTTTGGCACATGGCACCATAATTTGAAAAAATGTCTGGCAAAAACCTGCTCCGTCTACATACGCAGCCTCTTCCATGCTCTTTGGTATCGAAGAAAAAGTCGAACGCATGATCATCATCGTCATTGGAAGATTGAGTGCCGTATATACGAGAATCAATCCCGTCTTTGTATCATCAAGTCCCATGCCCGAGATCACAAGGTATACCGAGTTCAGCAGTGCGGTCGTCGGCACAACAAGAGAAATCGATAAAATTGAATACAGCGTATTTTTAAAACGGAAACGAAATCTTGCAAACACATAAGATGCCATTGAGACGAACAAAAGATTTGCCGCTGTGGCGACACTTGCCACGATCACACTGTTCCCAAAATATTTGAGAATCGGGGATATCTCAAAAGCATCTTTATATCCCTGGAAGCTAACACTTTTCGGCAGAGATATGCCGTTCGACAATATTTCCGCGTTGGTTTTAAAGGATGACATAATCACCCAAACAATCGGAAACAGTGCAACCAGTACACAGGAGAGTACAAATACGCTTTTGATTACGCTCATCACTCGTTCTGATGCGGTCTGGGCTTTCCACTTGCTCATAAGTATTGCTCCTTTCAATTGTCTTCGTTGACTTTCAGCGTTTTGTTGATGATGAACATACAGATCATTCCTAATACGATGATCAACACGCCAATTGTGTTCGTATATCCGTAATTATGTTCCGTTTTAAATACATTGTAGAGCATCAGCGGCAGGTTTGTTGTCTGTTTTCCGGGGCCGCCGTTTGTTGTAATGTAAATAAGATCAAACATCTGCAGCATATATGTTGCTCCCATCACCAATATCGTACCGATGATTTTTTTAAGAAGCGGCAGCATGATCCAAAAATCCAGCTGAAAGTCGGATGCACCGTCCACACGAGCGGCCTCTATAATCGAGCTATCCACAGAAAGTGCTTCTGAAAGCACAAGTGTCGTCGTGTATCCCGCAAAAATCACCCATATAATTGACACCGCGGCAAACGCAGTTTCGTTGTCCATCAGCCAGTTTCTGGTAACACTTTCAAGTCCTATTCCACGCAGAACCGAGTTGACAATACCAAATTTCGGATTGAAAACATTAAGAAAGATCATTCCCATTGCCGCGTTGCAGATAATATTTGGAATCATGTATACCGTCCGGACAAATTTCCAGCCAAACGGTTTTTTGTAAAGTATCAGTGCCAGGAGTATACCAATCCCCACATGCACGCTGCACTGAATAAGAATCCATACGACCGTGTTTGACAAAGCCTGCAGTGCCTGCTCATCCTGAAAAAACTGCACATAATTCTGTAAACCTATAAATTTAATATCCGGAGACATCAGCTTGTACTCAAACAATGATGTGCCGAACACAATAACAAGCGGTACAGCAAATATCAGCAAAAACAATATCACTGCAGGGGTTAAAAATACTCCTCTCCAGAGCCTGTTTTTTTTCACTATATGCCTCCTACCTCGCATTAAACTGCTTAACTGCTTCAAAAAATGCGGCAATATTATCTACACTTGCGTTGCCCATAATATTATGAATGGTATTGTATACATATCCTCCGCCTTTGGATAAAATTTCCAGGTTGCGTGTTGCCTCAGAAAAAACTTCCTCCGGAGTACCCAATGCCAAAGTACGCTGCGTATCCACGCCGCCGCCCCAAAACACAAGCTTATCACCATATTTATCCTTAAGCATCTTTGCATCCATACCTTTTGCTGAGAGCTGTACAGGATTTAAAATATCAACACCCATTTCGACGAAATCATCTAAAAATCCAACGATCGAACCGCAGGAATGGAAAAATGTTTTCCAATTCGTATTTTCATGTACCCAGTCACACACACGTTTATAATATGGTTTATAAAGCGTCCTAAACGTCTCTTTGGACATTAACTCTGAATTCTGTGTTCCAAAATCAGTACCGCTCATGGTGATGACCTGAATATGATCGTTTACTGCCTGCTTATAAATCTCAAGATTTCGCAGCGCAAACTCAGTCTGCATCTCGAAAACTTCCTGTACATAATCCGGGTACAGCAGCTGTGCAATACACCATTGGTCAAACGCACGGATACCTCGAGGATTTTTTTCAAATGCCGCCGGAATGGAGCCGGCATCTCCAAAGCCTGCACACCCGAGATTTCCTACCACGGCATATTCCGTTTCTGTAAACAGACGTTTGGATTCTGTTTCATAATACCTGGCAGTCTTTTCATCCATGATGCCAAAATAATCTTTAAAATCCTCCCTTGGCGTAAGATGATCCTCGTCCAGTTCTTCTATAAGCTGACCGCGGTCGATTGTATCAAAGAAGTATCCGCCTGCCGGCATATATGCGCTGGGAGCAACGGTTCTATCCCCCTGCGGATACATATAAATTCCACCTTTTTCATCATATTCAACAACATTCTGTGCATTGATGTATGTAGGTGTCTCGTCAAACATTTTAAACAGTTTCTTTTCATAACCCGGAAAACATTCATTGCCAAGTGAATCTGCCGGTTCATTCAGTCCGATAGCATCCGCGCCGACAATATAGCGCAGGTCCTCATCCACACAGCCGATCATCTGCATTAATTCAAAAAGCTCTATTGTTTTCTGTTCAAGTCCATAATGTGCACGCAGACGATACAACGCACTTGCATTAATTCCGGTTTGATAGGTTGCACCAAAATCTATCGGCACGCGATCAGGTTCTTCATGATTCAGTGCCTTAATAATTCTCTCTCTTGAAGTCATATGATTTCTCCTTTAATTTTTTTGAAGAAGTCCGCTGCATGCAGACTTCTCCAAAATCATCCGATCATATTGAAACATTCTTATACATTTTTCTGTGCAGCATCTGTCAATGCCTGACAGAATTGCTCAGGAGTGATCTCACCTGTGGCCAGTCTTGGCATTTCCTGTGAAACAATATCAGGAATATTCGGGAACATTGTTGCCGAGAAGTTGTCACAGCGAACTGTTGCGGACTCTGCCTTTGGCAGGAAATCAGCCAGGATTGGGAACTTTTCTTTTACTTCATCAGATGCTTCAATGCTTGGAGATGCCGGAGGCATACCCTGCATTTCAAGCACAAGACGCTGTGCATCAGCACTGGTGAAATAGCGGATCATTTCTACAGCTGCTTCTTCAAGCTTAGGATCATCCTGTTTTGTTGCAAAATATCCCTGAAGAGGTGCATCGTAAACAAAGTTGCCCGGATAAACTGCTGTACCAACTTTGTCTCCGAATCCTTCCGGTGCCTTCGTCGTATCATAGAAGTCTCCTGTCATCCATGTACCATTTGCGATCATTGCCGTTTCACCGGACAGGAATGCATTGGCAGCGTTTTCATACTTAGAACCGACTGCATCCGATGTTGTATATTCTTTAAACATCTTCTGAACATTTTCCGCCGCAGCGATCATTTCCGGAGTATTATAGTCAGTTGGATTAGTCGTAGTCATCAGTTCCAGTCCGGCTTCATTTGAGGTTGCAACCATAGCGCCCATCCACAATGTGGAAACCCATGCACCATCAGCGGTATCCATGGACAGCGGAGTAATTCCTGCAGCTTTCAGCGTATCACACTGTTTCCAAAACTCATCCCATGTTTTTGCCGGTTCCTCAATACCAACCGATGCGAACAGATCCTTATTATAATAGTAACCGATCAGGCTGCCGTCGCAGGATGATGCATAAATTTTTCCATCACGGGAGTTCGCTTTCATTGCCGCTTCAGAATAAAGAGCTTTCCATTCTGGATCAGCATTCACATACTCTGTCAGGTCAAGAACCTGATCCTTTGCCAGTACCGGATCAAGGAGATTGAATCCACCGCCGTAAATAACAGGCGGAAGATCTCCGGTGGACAGCTGAACATTGATTTTGTCAACATAGTTCATATCACCGGGAATTTCTTCCTTAACAATGCGGTACACGCCCTTATATTCCTCGTTGAACCCATCAATCAGGGCCTGTACTGGTTTTGCTGAGGTGTTGACTCCTACCATGAAAGTCGGATAATTAATGACAATCTCTTCACCTGACTCTTTTTCGGTGTCTTTCGTGCTCTCAGAATCTGAAGACTTATCGCTGCATCCGACAAGTGCACCCATAACCATCAGTGCCGCCAGCAAACCGGCTATTGTTTTTTTGAACATAATTTTTTCTCCTTCTCTGTTTTTTATTTATTTTACTTTAAATTGTCAGCATCCTAAAAGGAATATTTTGAACAGTTTCTATTAATTTCTTTATCTGCCCGACGTCGTCATCCATTTCGAAAGTATTTCTTTTTTAAATCTGTATTTTTTTGACTTTCCCTTGTATTTTTTTGTCCCCTCAGGTAAGTTCTTTTACTGCCTGATCCGCAATATCGTCAAGAGCTCTCGCTATTTCCGGTGCAACTACAGGGATATCAGTCCTGTTTTTGGCTATCAGTTCACGTGCCTTTTCATCCGCACGCTCCAGTAAATCCTTTCCACCGGAAATCATATTGTCATAGCTGTCACGTTCAAACAGTTCACTGTTCCAGCTACTTTCCCGCATATATTCAATCGTATGTTCCTCGCAAATATAATTTCCTCCGATTCCCACCTCTTCAATCGTATCATATCCAATGCTATCTTCATTTACCTCAATACCCTCAGTCACATAGTTAAAAGCATCAATCCATTCATTATCCAGAACCAGCTGCGCAAAGCTCATACCCTGATCTGCCCCAATCAGCCCTTGTCCGCCTATTGCTTCTGTTCCGGCGAGCATACTGAAAGCTGCCGACAGTGTTTTTTCAAAACCGCACTGGAAATCCGGATAAACAGAATCAGTCAAGCCGGAGTTTGAACCGCTTTTCAGTCCATAAAAATCAGCCATTTGTGCAATTCCGACACCGATCAGTGCCTGATTCGGTGATCCAAAGGAACACATCATATTCCGCCGGATATCATTTGTGTGCCCTGCGGCAACGTACTTTGGAATGCGTCCGGTTATCGCATAGATAAAGAACAGGCTGCCCAAAACCTCGGCATTTTGTAAAGTCAGCAGCCCTGCAATCGAAATCGGACCGGTTGCACCGCCCATAACCATTGGCGTCATTGTCAGTTCCAATTCATGCTCACGGAAAATCAATGCGATGTCCAAACTGTTCTCAGAAAACGAAAGTGGACTTATTGTATCAAATAAATAGCTGACTTTGCGCCCCATTATGCGTGACATCTCTATGATATAACGGGCCGATCCCGGGGTCAGAATATAGGTGCCGCCATCTTTCTGTGAATATTTATAAATATTCCGGTAACAAAGCACATCGCTGACAGCTTCAGGTACATCACTTGGAACAACCACTGCATTTGCATGCGGAATACGATCCAGTGACTGGATCAGCGCTATTCCATCCAGAACATCCTCCATTGTACCGTATCGGCGTGTGCCGCTTTTGTAATCTGCCATGAATATCTGGGTTGATACATTACCCGTCAGCTGTGAAACACTGCCTGTCTGCTGTTTTTCCCTGTCTGCTGTTTTGCGTACAGTATCAAGCAGCTCCTCCATCATTTTTCCGGGCAACCGTACAGTCATTGTGCTTTCGTCCACAATCGCTCCCAGTGCACCAGCAAGCCGGCATACGGTTATATTAGGCACCCGCATTCCCATGCGCTCCAGAATGCGCAGAGAATTTTCATGTATCTGGACTATTTCATTCTCGCTAAGTAATTCTACTCTGGCTTTCATCCGTCTCATTATTGATTCTCCTCCTTCACTTTTTTTATTTTGATAAGTATATCAGTTGGATTTTTATATTTAAATCGACAATATTGCCGCTTATGCGTAAATTTTTATTTTTCTTTTTTCTGTTTTCGAGTCTGACCAATTTATATAATAGAAAACTGTATTTTTTTGACTGAAAACAGGAATATTTTACTCGTTGTATTGAACCCAATAAACACCGTGTTCTATTAAACTGTTAAATATGTTAAAATAATAAAATGATGCCAGGGTCCCAAAATCAAAAGACCTTTTGATCCCAACATCATAGAGTGGAAAGGCGGAAAACGGATGAAAAGAAAAAACACCAAATTATCTCTGACTCTGATAGCAATTATTTTTTGCTGTGCTTTAGCCATACTTCCCACATTTTTCACAATTTTGTATTACAATAAATCAATTTCCAATCAGTTTGAAAACACCGCCCATGAGACTGCTTCATTTTATCTTGATCAGTTTGCAGACAAAAGTACTTCCATATTAAATACCCTCCGCAACAGCATCTATTATCTTATGAGTGATGCAAAAACGCAGTCAATCATGCGCAGCACATCACAGCCGGACCAACTTGACCGTCTGGAGGTGGAAGAAGGCTTATCACAGGCATTTTTTCTTGGTGACAATCTCGATTCAAGTATAGTAAATGGAATCTATTTAGTAAAAGATGGAAGACAATACCTGTCTGTTTTGTACGGGGGATATTATACTGGAAATATAAGCCGCATTCAAAAAGTATATGAAGAGTGTAAAACGCTCAACTCCGCACGTGACCTGTATACCCTTCCAGAATTTCCCGATTACTGCTATTTTGTTGTGAACTATCTTGATTTAAATTCAAAGGCGCTGATAGGAAAGATTATCATAGAACTGGATTCTGCAAATCTCGTAGATACTTCATACATTGACTCTATGTATGATCAGGCTGTTGTTACACTACGCTCGGATGACGGCCGCCTATTGTTCGGCACATCAGATAATGCTGCCTTTTCCGATGTTGATTTTATATCACCCGGCAATTATGTCTCGGTTGACGGCACTGATTATTACCAGGCAAGCCGGGCACTTTCTCCCAGTCGGATTCACATTAATCTGTTTGTACCAAAAAGTGAAATCTTTGAGGTTACTGATCAAATGATTTATTTTTTAGCTATTTTTACTGCTGTCATACTAATTATTACACTGTTGGCAGGAGCATTTGTATTATACCTCATATATCAACCGGTTCGTCAGATGATGAGCAGCATTGACCGTCTTGCTTCCGGTGATTTATCTGCCCGCATGGTGGAAACTCCTTACAGAGAAACAGAACATATGGTTTTAACCTTTAATGACATGGCTCACAGACTGGAAGAATTGTTTGATGAGGTATACCAGAAGGGACTGCTGCTGCGTGAGGCAGAATTTAATCTGCTGGAATCGCAAATCAGGCCTCACTTTATCTTCAATGTTTTGGAGATCATAAACGTCAAATGTCTTGAACGCGGGCAAAATGATATTTGCTGTACGGTTTCCAACCTTGCTGAATTACTGCGTGCAAATATCGTACACAAACATGAACAAATCATTTCCCTTCAGGAGGAATTGAAATATGTCGAATATTATCTTGCTCTGCAAAAAGAGCGATTTGATGAAAAGCTCACATGCTCAATCGATATAGAAATCCCGGAGTTGCTGCAATATGAGCTGCCGAAACTTACCATACAACCGCTAATTGAAAACAGTATTGTACACGGCATAGAGCCAAAGCGCGGCGGTGGAGATGTCGGCCTTCGTATTTGGGAAGAAGACGATGCATTGTATATCCGTGTGACCGATAACGGCGTCGGCTTCGATGCTTCCGTGTTAGATCTTTCCATACCGGATACCGCCGAAACCGGAGCAACGAACAATCATATCGCAATTGCAAATATTGACCGCCGTATCAAACTGCTTTACGGCAGTCAATATGGACTAAGCATCGTTTCTTCACCTGGCAGAGGCTGCTGCATTACCGTAACATTGCCGATTCAGCACACACAGGGCTGATAAAAAAGGAGATACTCACCAATGTTAAAAGTACTGATTGTAGACAACGAAACTGTAATTCGCAAAGGACTCGTACACTGTATCCGCTGGGACTCTCTTGACTGCACGATCGCGGCACAGGCAGAAGATGGCATCGACGCCCTCGAGCAGATCCCCCGCATACAGCCCGACATAGTCATAAGCGATATCCGAATGCCCGGAATGGACGGACTTGAGCTTGCACGCAATATCTATATCCACTACCCATCTATAAAAGTTATTATTCTCACAGGATTTCCGGATTTTGAATACGCAAAGCGGGCAATCGAATACCGGGTTGTCGATTTTGTTCTCAAGCCTACATCTATAGAAAATCTAACAAAGGCTATTGAAAAAGCACGCACATGTATCGCAGAGGAGCGTTCCAGCAAAGATATGCGGCAGCAGTTGATGAGCAAATCAGCCGAAAATTTACAATTGCAGCGCGGCATGTTTTTATACAATCTTCTGCATCATGTAGAACAATCTTACCTGTATGTTGTCAACCGTCTTGCACAGCTAGAACTGGATTTATCCAGCTATTACATTCTCAGGCTTACTATCGTGCCATCAGCTAAGAACCAAAGTGCGGAGCCATTGAAATATTATCTAAATCAGTCACAGGATGTGCTTGCAGACTGTTTTTCACAGTATACAGTGCACATTGTTCCCCATGGTGATCAGATATGTTATGCCATCATCTGTGCATCTTCATCGTTTTCACCTGTTTCTGCGTGTACCGAGGCAATTGATATTCTCGGAAGTTTCTCCCAGTTTACGCTGTTCATCGGTATCAGTGCACACTGCAGCAATCCGCTAAACATGCCCGCTGCCGCCGAACAGGCAGACCAGGCTTCCCAGTTTGCGCAGTATTTGCCTGACAACCATGTAATGAGTTACAATCAGATCCCAAGTATTCCCCAGCCTGTAACAGCGAGAATATTTGATGATCTACGTTTACTTAAGGGTGCTATCGAAAACAGAAACCAAACGGTTTCGCATGACATTTTAATTCGGTTATTTGAGTATATGCGAGAAAACAAGCTGCCCATGGAGACCATGCACAATATTTGCGTGTATATCCATCAGTTCTGCACTGGCTTATTATTTTCACCTCACACTCAAGGATCTGAAAACAATCTGCCAAAATTAAAAACGCTCCTTAAATGCAATACTCCGGATTTGCTGAAAGAAAACATGCTTGAGCTTGTACAGCAAACACTTGCACTGACCACAGGAGAGCACGCAGATGCCGAAGACCTTATACGCAAAGTGAAGCTCTATATAACGCAGCACTATGCCGAAGACCTCTCGCTTGGAATGCTGTCGAACCAGGCGTTCCTAAGCCCCAGCTATTTAAGCAAACTTTTCAAACACCATGAAGGAATAAACCTAAGTACATATTTGCAGAATGTTCGTGTTGAACAGGCAAAAGTGCTTCTACTGACCACAAATTTAAAAACATATGAAATTGCAGAACGTGTTGGAATTCCTGATCCGATCTACTTTTCACGCATTTTTAAAAAGGTTACTGGGATACGACCCAAAGATTTCCGTAAAATGCACCCTTAATTTGCAATTTAATTAATAATAAAATGAAAGACCCTGAAAAGATTTCCATCCTTTCAAGGCCTTATTTGCTCATTATGCAATTTTATTAGTACAGCTTCGCACCTGCCGGGATCCGGTCATCCACCATCAGAAGATTCAGGCCTTCTCTTCCGTCTTCCTCATGTACTGCTGAGATCAGCATACCACAGGAATCACTTCACAGTGCTTCGTATCACATCAAGAAAAAAGAAAATCGTTGTCAAATTGTTGTCTTCATAGCTTCGGCATAGACATCCATCGTAGTTTCGATATTCCGATGGCCCATAATTGTCTGAATTACTTTTTATGTTTGTTTCATGTTCGCAGAGTCTTGTACAAAAGGTATGCCTCAAATGATGACAGGAGAAATCTGGAAGAATAATCGGCTCTCTTCGCTCACGCTTGGCATTGATGACCTCTTCCGCATTGTACCCGCTGAAAACCTCTATCTCATAGTTTTTATCCGGCGTCAATAACAGGGCAATGGGATGTTCATTATGATACTCCTACTTCTTATACTCCGTCAGCCCGGAAAACATGGTGCCATTTTTCATATGATGCCCATAGATGATACTGTGTCGATCTAAGAAATCCAATCTGTTTCTGCTGTCCAGAAATATGCAGCCGGGTCCGTTCCACTCTCCGCTGTATAAATGCTTTAGATAATACTGGTTATCCCTGCCCTGCACAACCGGGTAATTGATTTCTGTTCCTTCAATATAAATCCACCCTACGATATCCGGATTGATTTCCTGGCGGGAAGCAAAATCTACAACCGGCCATTCCCGTCCTCCAGATTCAGTTTCATCTGTGGGAGATGGGGAAGGTTCTTTAGGTTCTTTAGGCTCTTTAGGTTCTTCAGGCTGTTCCACATAATGGTCCAAATCAGTATAGTACAAATATTCCTTTTTATCTTCATGTTCTTACCTCACAGTCGATTGGCTTTGTCTTTCATTTCTTTTGCCGTCGGGTTACTAAAAATGAGTGTGGTTTGCACATTGCTGTGCCCTGCCTGATTGGCGACTTCGTGAATGGAATATCCGTTCTACAGAGCATTGGAGCAGAGATAATGCCGTAGCGTCTTCGGTGTAATGACATCCGAGTATCGGTTAAATATCTGGTTGATACGGGAAGGATTCAGCTTCTCACTCTGGCGGCTGACGAACAGATATGGGCTATCCGAATTACGCACCTTTAGGTACTCCCGAATCGCGTAAACAATTTTGTCATTGATATAGGCCAGGCGGTGCTTGTCTCCCTTGCCGACAATCCGGATCTCCTTTGCTGTCAGATCAACCTGAGCCAGCTTGAAATCGACGCATTCACTCCGTCGCATTAGGCTCTTCAGGGAAGAAAAGCTGTGATACTTCTCCAAAACTGTCCCGGCACCAATGCAGATACATTGTTACATCATGACTGTACATCCAGATTGTGTTTTCAGTATTTCTTTAAATCTTCAAGAATATATTATAGTATTTTTTTTGAAAGTAGGTGTGTATTATGAAGAATGAGAAAAAAATTACAGTCGCATTGCTCATTGTTTATTTATTGATTTTATCATGGATTATTTTATTTAAGCTACAATTTTCATTTTCTGCGTTAGACCACATAAGACAAATAAACTTAATTCCTTTTGGTGGTTCAGTTATTGCAAATGGAAAATGTATTATCTATTGTTCTAAAGGATAAAACACATAAGATATTAAATCGAATAGCAATGGTATGTACTGTATTAGTAGTTGCCTTCTTATTTATGCTTCTTGCTGTAAATAATATGTTTTAATGCCATGTTAATTACATGTTGTTTGGAAAAGACTTTAATCTGTCAAAGTTTGCTCTTGAAATTGAATCCGCAATAAAGGAAATTTTGAAATTCTATGACGCTTATATCTGTAAATTATGCTTGCGTACTTTGCGTACTTTTTACCACTCTGAAAGTGGTAAAATCACTATGCAGGTTGATGAAGAATTAAAAGGTCAAATTTATAAGAAAGCAATCTTGAAATTTGAAATCAGAGTAAAGTAATCATATTACACGAATAAAAAACGGGAGATACACAGATGTTTGTGCTATCTCCCATATTGATTTCAGTGTCATATCAAGGCTCATTCAATCGTGGTAAATACGTGGTAAAATGAGTATTTTCCTATATTTCAAAGTGCTTGAAAGTATAGTGTTTATGCGAATAATTAAAAATAGATATAAAATTTATAATTAAAGACTCTTAAAAGCTCCATATTGTTTCACTTGTATTTGACAAGTTTCATTACATATGGTACAATGCCTTTTCGATGAAACAAATTTGTAGAGTCTTGAAAGGGAGAAAAATATGTTTGATTTTTTGGAAACGATATTTGGGGACAATATAAAAGTTGCAGAATTTGATTGTCCGGCCAAAACGCCTTTTTATATTCGTGACGGATATAAAATTCAAAGCCTGTCCTGGAATAAAAGCAAGTGTATACTGCTGTCTCCTATTGATTCTTCCTGGAGACTTCCAACATTAAAAAAGCAGTTAATTAAATTTCAGGAGATATGCGAATTCCCCTGTGCGCTGTGTCTTGAAAACATAACATCCAAGCAGCGGCGTAACCTGATTGAAAGCAATATACCATTTATTTCACCATCCCAACAGGTTTATCTCCCATTCTGGGGCTGTTCCTTTTGGGAAAAATTTAAAGCGGAAACAACTGTTCCTGACAAAATGGCGCCCGGAACCCAGCTCGTGTTCCTGTATCTGTATTATTTGCAGACTACTGATACCGTCAATTTGACGCAAATATCCAGAGATCTTCTGCTCTCCAAAGCTACCTGCACCAGAGCAATTGATGACCTTACCGTATCCGGCCTTATTACTTACAAGACCGAGGGAACAAACAAATGGATTTCTCCATCCTTTCAAAAGCCTGAATTTTTAAAGAAAGGTTATCCCCGCTTAAAATCACCGGTAGAACGGCTTATATATGTCAGCCCCCCCTTCCATGATTCAGCATTGCCCAAAAGCGGTATCCTTGCTTTGGCGGATATTTCAATGGTTGGGGCAAACGAACAGGATGGGGCAACTGCCATCTCAAAAAAAGCCGGCACACAAATCCCGGCTGCAGAAATTATTTCTGAGCGGGATTTCCGGGATTTTGGAGGGCACATTCTTGAAGTATGGCGCTATGATCCGATTTTGTTGGCAAATAACGGGCGGGTTGATGATATCTCATTGCTGTTAAGTTTAGAAGATAATCCAAATGAACGGATTCAAATGGGTCTGGACGATATAAGAGAAAAACACGAACTTCCAATCAAGCATGAGGAATAATAAGGAGAAATACACATGGTAAACGGAATAGATATTTTCAGAGAACATTTCGACAATTATAAAGACCAGTATACGGTTATTGGAGGATTTGCCTGCGATCTGCTTATGTCAGATGCCGGTCTTGACTTCCGCCAGACCGTTGATATCGACATGGTAATTATCGTGGAGGCACTGACAACAGAATTTGCAAAAGCATTTTGGGATTTCATAGAAGCCGGAGGCTATCATGCCAGACAGCGAAGCACAGGACAGCCTGAATTCTATCGCTTCATTGACCCGGCCAATCCCTCTTACCCTAAGATGATAGAGCTTTTCTCCAGACCGCAGAATCATGTGGAGCTTCAGGCTGATACCCATCTCATGCCCCTGCATATTGATGATGAGGTATCCAGTCTGTCCGCAATTCTTCTTAATGACGACTACTATCATTTTCTTTTAGATGGCCGAACCGTCACGGATGGGATATCCATCTTAGATGCCGAGCACATCATTCCCTTGAAAATGAAAGCTTGGCTTAATCTCAAGGACAAAAAGGCGCAGGGATTCCATGTGAATTCCCGTGACATTCGGAAGCATCGTCTGGATGTATTTCGCCTTTTTCCGTTAATTCGGGAAGACCTGAGGATTTCAGTACCATCCTCCGTTGGGGAGGACATCCAAAACTTTATTGCCCAGATACGTGAAACTGATATTAGGCTAACAGATATCGGTATTTCCCGTTCCAAAGATTCGATTCTCGATATCTACAATAATATGTACATAGTAGACTGACATTCAACAGTATTTTCACGAATCAAAAAGCTGGAGGAGAAAACGTTCGCAGCAAGAAGATTCTGGACTCTTGAATAACAGATGATTGTTAAGATAAAGGTGGTGGGCAAATGCCGAGATATTTTAAGAAAGCAAGGCAAATTAATAATTTGAAAGTAATTAAGGCTGCCGAAAAACTCGGCATCTCCCAACCAACTCTAAGTGCATGGGAGGGAGAACGCAAATCCCCTTCTGTTGAAGGATTTGAGAAAATGTCCGATCTCTACGGCGTAACAACCGATTTTCTTCTTGGACGGTCGGAGCAGGGAATATCAGTTCAATCCGTACCAGTTCCTTCAGAGTCGCTTCCAATTTTTAACGGAAAACCGGTTTGGTCCGCGAAGCATGGTTGGATGCTGGTCAACACCATCAATCATACTCTGATGCTCTCAAACGGGCAAACCATTCCGTTCTCTGATGCCCAAAAGCTGTTTACGCTGCCGCAGCTGTTTTCCGAACCGAGTCTGCCATCCGGAAAGCCTCTTGTCTTATCTGAGATCCGGCAATTTACTCAGATATGGCTGGAACCCATTTCCCCAGACTCAGATTTGCGGACTGAATTACACGGTTGGTATCAGGTAAAAAAATATTACGTTCAAAATGAGTATGGAAACCGGTTTTATTTAGATACTTATGAAGCTAAATGGCTCGCTTTTCATCCTGAACAGCAATAAAATAAAAGCACCGATACTCAATATAAAACCAGGCATCGGTGTATTTGTTGTTTACGCTTTTGAACAGACCGCCAAACAATATTCTATTGTACGACTTATACCGAACCACGGACAACGATGTAAGGAGATTTTCTATCTTCTATATATGCACAGCCCCTCCTCCCTTACAATTTACCTGACTATGCGGCAGATCTCATCCGCTTTTGCTGAGTAAATTGTACCAGGGAGGATTCTGTTTTCTTTCCTGATTTGTCCTGCTATCATTCTATTTTTTGTGAATTTTTTATCAAAAATGTAATACAAGTGTTTAAGAAATTTTTGAATATTCCAGTAAAGATACCTCCATGTTAACCGCAGACCGGCATACTGTGCTTTGTCGGAAAATCCATTCATTCCGTTATTTCTATTTCTTTAACACTCCCCTTATGCAATGCAAAAATTGAAATATGTATTTGGGTACGGTTCATCTGCCAGAACATAATGCCACCACTCGCTGCAATAGGCTTCAAATCCGCTGCTTTCCATGATATACCTTAGTAGATCCCGGTTTCTTGACTCTTCCTCCGTCAGTCCGCTTGCAGCGTGATGGGACCGTTCATCCATAAAGTCAAAATCTCCGCCCATAGGAACAAGCATACCGGTACCTAAATAAAAAATCGTGAGATCAACCACACCTCCCCGGCTATGGCTGGACTGTGAGTCCACATATCCCTTAGTCACCATTTCATTCCGCTTTATATTGGGGTAATACCGGTTTTTCGTCAGATTATTCTCCGGTAGTGATGCCCAATGCAGAAAACAATCCACGGCACGCTGAGGGCGATAACCATCCCATAAGAGCAGCTCATATCCCTGCTTCATGGCAAGTTTTGAGCTCTGCGTAAAGCAGTTCCCAGCTCTTTGGTTCCTGCAATACGGTTTACCTCATATCCGTCCACCGGTTTGCCTGTGAAATTATCCCATGTGGCATATTTGGCATCCCAACGAATGTCGGGCAGCATTTCGTCTAAAAAAATAAAATTCTGTTTCATCATGTTTTCCTCCTGAGTGCCAGTTCAATCAAACGTTCAATGAGCTCCGAAAGGGTAAAGCCGGCAGTCTTCACGGTCAAAGAACACCATGTGGCCGTGTATGCCGGCAGGGACAATCAGACGATCGTCAAAGCGGACCGGCCAAAGGAACTGCTCCGTAACAGTATCCTGACCCCTTCTCTTGCTGCAAGCATTATGAATGCCAAGTACGTAAACGGCCTTCCCTTATACCGGATCAGCCAGGAATTTCTGAGAAATAACATCCACATCTCCCGGCAGGTGATGGCGAACTGGATGATCCAGTGTGCGGACCGGTATCTGGGGCCGCTTTACGATTACCTTCATAACAGGATGTACCGTTTCCATGTGCTTCAGGCAGATGAAACCCCGGTCAGGGTATCGAAGGATGGGCGTCCGGAAAACAGTAAAGTTACATGTGGGTTTACCGGACTGGAAAGGGGTATGGGGATACCCCCATCATCCTGTATGAATACCAGAAGACCCGGAAAGCGGACCATCCGCGGGAATTCCTAAAAGGCTTCAAAGGCATCGTTGTCTGTGACGGTTTTCCGCTTACCGGAAGCTGGACCGGGAAACGGAGTCGATTGTTTTCGCCGGGTGCTGGACCCATGCGAGAAGATATTTGGCCGATGCTCTGAAGGCACTGCTGAAAAAGGAGAATCCAGCAGCCAAAGCCACGGCCGCCTGTGAAGCAGTCAAGCGGATCAGCGCGATCAGCCATCTGGATAACCAGCTGGCTGATCTGAAACCGGATGAGCGCAGAAAACAGCGTCAGATCAACCTCAAACCGCTGGTGGAGGCTTTCTTCGCGTGGGCAAAAGAGATCCAAACTTCTGGCCGCCTTTCCAAAGGGAATAGAATTTTTATTACATTCTTAAAAGCTGCTGGAAAAACGGCTGTTCCATCAGATATAGAATTTTGATTTAATATACAATGCGCTATAAAAATAACTTTTTTGCTTCGACCGTCCTCAAACATAAATTTTCCTCTTTTTAAGCCCGAATTTGTTTTTTGTTAACTAAAACAAGAAGTGGCGTCACTCAGCAAGCTGTGTTAATGTATCACCTGCAATGCGATAGACAGTCCAATCAGACATGGCCTCTGCTCCAAGTGACAGATAAAAGTCAATGCTGGGTTTGTTCCAGTCAAGACACCACCATTCAAGCCGTCCGCAGCCACGTTCCACAGCGATAGATGCCAATTTTTTCAAAAGAGCTTTTCCGTAACCTTTCCCGCGGCATTCCGGTTTGACATACAGATCCTCCAGATAAATACCGGCTCGTCCTAAGAACGTAGAAAAGTTGTGGAAAAACAGCGCAAATCCAACCTCTTTTCCGTCTTAAAGAGCCAAAATGACTTCTGCTTTTTGTTTATCGAAAATCCATGTTTCAAGCGTGGCCTCGTCAGCCACTACTTCGTTCTGCATTTTTTCGTAATCTGCAAGTTCTTTGATAAATTGCAGGATCAACAAAGTATCTTTCCGTTCTGCATTTCTAAAAGTTAAATCCATTTGTGTTATCCTCAATAAAATGAAAGTTGTCAGAGTATCTTGTTTACCCTTTCAGATTATCCAAAGCTTCGGGACAATTTAAGATAATCTCCCCAACAGTCTGACATTTTTCCATGTCTGAACAGTCACCGCATGTCGTCACACCTTTTTTCAATGCGCACTGGCGAATTCCGCAAAGACTATCGCAGAATACAGTTTTAATTCCATCAACCCGACATCCCTCACAGTTGATATGTTCAGGTAAAATGGGAGCATTATTTAACTCGACCCATCGTTTTGCAGTTTTCTCACGCAACGCCTGGTCGTCATTGATTGTTGCAAGATATGCGTCACACTTTTCACAATCCAATCCGCAGTATGCAATCCTATCCTTCATAGATATGTACCTCCTAAAATCATAATTTTTTAATTTATTTTCTTAGATTTGTTGTATACAGTAATGATTGTTATTGAAAAAATAATCATTACAGCATTTGCGGCAATCGTTCCCGTCCACGTCATCATTATGGAGCCAAACAGAGAGGATGCAGCGTTGAACATAGTATGGAAAAGCACATACACAAACACATAGCCTTTTCCTGCTATTTTGTAGATTGCCCCTCTAAAAAAACTTAACGACATGACTTGAACATTGAACATCCAGAAATTAATCAGCCCGTCACAGTGATTCGTTCCGGGAATAAAAAAGAGAGGAATATGCCAAAATGCCCAAATCATTCCAACTAAAAAAGAAGAAAGAACAAAGCCGTATTTTTTGTCCAATCTGGGTTGCAATACATACATCCACCCCGCTTCCTCCATGCCGCCAATGATGAAATTCCCTGGCAAGGACAGAAAAAACATGTAAAAGGGAAGCGCTATTCCATCACAGCCCGATACAATTATCTGTGTCCCAAAATACAAAGCAATCCCTGTTACAATAAACAAATAGACGGAAATTTTATTTTTTGCAAAAAAGACTGTTTTTAACCATTCTGGAAAACCTGTTACATTGTTATTCTTCTTCAGAACAACATAAGAGGCAATCGCGGGAGATAAAATATAGATAGCAAAAGGTATAATCATTGCAAATTGTTGTAAAGAATTAACCAAACTATAAACCTTATATCCGAATTGCCCAAGAGCAATCAAAACACCAGATACACCATATGCAATACAAAAGGTTAAAACTGTAAACTGTAATATGACTTTTCTATCTGACAATGATTGCGTTCCTCCCATTCTGATTTCCTTATTTCATTTTTTCTTGACACTCACTACATTCTCTATCGTGAATAGAAATGATTCCACCACATTTTTGGCGGATGTATTTCTCTTTCTGTTCCTCCATGAATTTTTCCAAACCATGTTGATGGACAGCTCCGCTGTTTTCCATAAGGTTTTACTCGATTTCCCAAATTCATGCTTTTTGCATTTTCATTCAATTTCTCTATAAAGTCAGCGAACATATCCAAGCCAGTAATAGTACCGGGCAGATGCTGCGCTAAATGAATAGTCTGTCCCCCAGTTCCACATCCTAAATCTGCAATTCGTGAAAACTTATTTAGTGGTTTAATAAATCCAAGAGCCTGTTCGATGACTTCGGAACTTCCGGGGCCTTGGCGCTCCAATCCAATATGTGTTTCAAGCAACAAGTCTAACATAGGTGGGTGCTTAGTTTCCATTTCCATCTCTTCCAAAATGCAATTTGTTTATTCGTCCACGAGGTATTAGCTATTTAAAAGTATTACTATATTCTCACCAGTTTCCGAAAGGGGAACACACAACTCACAACTGATTTAACAGTTCCGCATGGACGTATCCGTTTGTTCCCACTACGCTGCCGCCTTTTCGCGGATCAAGCGGCTTTCCCGTAAAATCAGTTACCCGCCCTCCCGCCTCCTGAATTAACAGCATACCTGCAGCATAATCCCAGGGATTCAGATATATCTCGAAATAGCCTCCCTGTCTGCCGCAGGCGGTATAGGCCAGTTCCAGAGCGGCAGACCCAATCCTGCGGACATCCTGGCACTGGCCGAACACCCTGCGAAACCGGGCAAAGTTTTCATCGGCCAGCTCTCTTTTTGCTGTTCCCAACCCAATCATCGTGTCGGATAGCTTTTCTGCGTTTGATACATGTATGGGCTGTCCATTTAGGAAGCTGCCCCCACCTTTAACCGCTGAAAACACTTCTTCATGGAAGGGATCATACACGATCCCCATAACAATTTCCCCTTGGCGGCAAAGGGCTAAAGATACAACACTGTGCTGGTAATCGTGCATAAGGTTTGTAGTTCCGTCAACCGGGTCTAAAATCCAAAAGCTCTCCGCTTTCATTTCCTGCAAACCGGTTTCTTCACCAAGAAACTAAATATCCTGCCATTTCACGGTTCTTAATCAACCCCTGCGTCTTTGTTACTAAGCTGATAATTTTCTGGATATCCATATTCGTTTCCTCCATTGGCTACAATCACTGGTTACAAAACATCGTTAGAAAAAAGGGTTGAAAGAACTCAGCAAACTGGAATTGCATTCGTGCTTTTTCGCTTCGCCAGTTCAAAACGAAACAGGGATACAGCACTAAAATCCTTTCTCAATTTCTCTCGTTTCCCATCCTTACCAACAAGCCATATTTTCTCGTTAGATACAATAAACATATCTATCTGCAATCCACTTTGCGAATATTTCAGATTAGAAAAGGATATTTGGTCAGCGTATACGCCCTGTAACGCACCATTTTCCAGTTTGTAAACCAATTACTTTGTAGCCAGCGTTTTGCCATCCACATTCATTTCAATAAAGTTAATAATTTCTTTCATTTACATTCGGCCTTTCTTCCATCTTGACCTACGCTTTCTCCGCCTAAGGCGGCTCATCGTTCTTTGCCAATAAGGCAACATTAAATTAGTTCTGTAACCAGAATTTACAGCAATGCTTTTATTTTCCTAGCAACATCATCTGTACTCTTCAATCCAATCATTTTATGCAAGTGCAGCTTATACACAAGAAGGTATACTAAAAATAGCTCTACAAACTGGACACTATCTCCTAAACTTCATCGGGGTATATCTCATACCGGCAGTTAATTGTTCACAATCTGTATCCACGAATCCGAACTTATGATAAACAGGAACTGCATATGGAGAAGAATTGACTGTAAATTCTTTATTTTCGCTATGATTCAAAAGGTATTCCCATAGCTTTTTACCGATACCTTGTCTGTGATATTGTGCCTTTACGAAAAAGCAGCAAATGTGTTTTCGATTATCATTTGTAGCTATAATCCCTTTTAGTTCTTCATTTTCATACGCCCCCAAAAATTCTAGTGATTTCAAAATGGCTTTATCTTCAATAAAATTTCTAAACGATTGTATTCCTTCATCAGAATAATCAGGGGCTTCAAACTATAAAAATGTTGTCCATCATGTATTAGCTATTCAGAAGCTTTGTTAATTCCTTAACGGAAGCGTCCATTTTCACAGATACTTCTTCCATGGTCATACCGGTAGCAAGAAAACGCTTTATCACCATTTTCATATCCTCGCCAACCTCAATGATGTGGTCGTCTAAATCGTAGAACCGGATTACCCGCTGGCCCCAGCTATGTTCGATCACTTCTCCTAGGTATTCAATGTCCGGGTATTCTTTCAGCTTGTTTAGAAAACCGTCAAAATCCTGTTCCTCAAAGACGATTTCCGCATTGTTGGATTTTTTTAATATCTGTTCTTTCGACAGATTCACAAGCCAGTCTAAATCCTGCTGCAATGCCAGTCCGCAGGTAAAAGCGACATTCTTTCCGTAATCCTGATAGACCTCTAACCCGAACAAATCCTCATAAAACTTTCTTGCAGCGCTGATATCCGCCACTGATATAACCGTACATACATATTTCAAAGAAATGCTCCTTTCAAGACTTTATAGCTGTTCTATATTTTGACAAACTACTTTCATTCATCTATATTATTTACTCTTTTGCTGCCTCTTCCTCTACAGGGTGCCACGCTTCTCCAAATTTTATATCCTTGAATAACGCGGCAAGTCCCGTAATTTGCTTGAGACGCAAAATTTCATCTCTATCCATTCCCAAATGTTTTGAGATCCAGGCGTCAGACCGCCCAAATTCATGAAGCTCTTTTACGATGTTGCTCATCAAATCCACATCATGGGAGCCGCGTGCCCTGTTATGACGAACGGTACTGGCCATACGCTTATCAATAGGTTTCTCAATCACCGAAACTGGCAGCAATCCCTGTTCCCTTTCATAAATATCCGGATGATCCATCATCACCTGATATCGGTGGAAGCCATCCACAATCAGATAAATATCCTCCGATTTTACATAATAGCATACGACTGGCATCGTATATCCATCCTCTTTTATACTCTCATAGAGCAATTTCATTTCAGGCGGTGCAACCTTATTGGGATTGTAGTTATTGGGCCGTACCTTCTCTATCGGAACAGCCATCACATTATAAACTGGGCTTTTGTACTTCATAATCGAATTCCTCTATGCTTTTGTATTTGCGGCGTATCATGTCCAGCCGGTTCTGCTGCTGCCGTGTCATCCCAAATCCCATGAAGCGGCAGATATGGTCATTTTTTAAAATGCAGTAACACATCCGTTTCCAACTGGGGATATCCTTTGTGGATTTGATATCATCCGTGTGATCCGGTATGGGGCCCACAAATACAATCCGTGATTTTTGGTTCAATGTATAATTGGAGACACCGTTTCGTTTTATTTGATACCCCTTCGCCTGAAGCTCCTGAATCACAGGCTCATCCAATCCTCCGCCTGTCCCATGCCAGAACTGGATAGAGGTATTAAATTTCTTCGCATAGTTATTTCGCAGTCTTTTCGGCAGCGTATCCAATAAAAACTTTGTATAGGATTTCCACGTATGACCTTCTGGCAACGTAATATTCCGGTAGCCCATCGCTTTGGTCTTCCCATAAATGGAGGCAAAGTTTGCTCCCTGTACACGCCCTACCAGCCTGCACCAAATCTCTGGGTCTATGACGCGGTACAGATTCAGGGCGTCCTTCGCATAGTCGTTAAACGGGGAAGCTACACGCATCTGCGAGGGCTTCAGACCAGCCATATAATAGAGATCATACAGGCGGTTATAGTCGTAATCAAATAAATAGGTGGCGTGCCATACATCATCCGTAGACCAGTCATATAAAGGAGAGGCGCACCAGACATCTTTAAATTGCTTGCTGATCCAGCAGGTATCCTTATACCCGTATTTTTTATTCAGGAATCCACTGTAACGCTGCAGGGATTCATCTGCCCGCATTCCAAGCAGGCATACCGTTTTTCCGCCGTCATGTGCGTCCCGGTACCAGCGCCCGAACTGTTTTGCCAAGTCCTCCTGGTGCATCCGGTAACGGTATGTAGTCATTTTGTTATTTTCCAGGTTGATGACGTATTCTTTTTGAGGCATCTCCCGAACCCAAAGTTCCTTCTTCGTATCATCCCATGGATACCAGTACATCTCGTAGCTGCTTAATGCGGTTCTAGTGGCCATAGGCAGGCAAACCCAATAAGGCTCAACCTGATCCTTGATCCGTTCAAAGGTGCGTTCCACATACTCAGTCGTCACGGAATACTGTGCCTCAAAATCCTGATGGAACACGCCAATGGCTTTTTCCGGATAGTGCTGATTCCGGTAATCCAGAACCAGATTGAGCAGCAAACCGCTGTCCTTGCCGCCGGAAAAAGAGACATAGATATGATCAAACTCCTCAAAGAGAAAATGCACTCGTGCTAAAAACGCATCATAAACATTCATATGCAGATACTCTCTTACCAAAAATAAACCTCTTTTCTTGTGTCCTTTCTAAGAACCGGATACATACCGACTTCGGTTCTCTAATTTTCATCCCTTAATGAATGATGGCTATATCCAAATTCTCACTTTTTCTTTCGCAGTTTCAACTCAAATTTTTTTTCGCTGCTGCCACCTTCAGCAACCATGCAGCAAAAGCACTTTTTTCTTCAAGCGTCAGTGTTTCCAAATCAGCTCTGTCCTTAATTTGCCTGAGTACCACCTGTAGGTCTTGCAGATCCAGCAGATTGACTGCCACACAGAACAGCGTCTATTTTCCTCCCGTCGTTGTAGTCGGCAAGTAGAATGTCCAGGATACGTACCTTTTCTTCCTGCTCTGCGTTATAGTCTTCCATTCCGATCTGATGAGCCTTTTTCATATCATCTTTTTGGTTTCCATGTGTTATAAAAGAATCATAGTCGTCAATATGCTCATATTTCAAGCAAGGATATTCGCCGCACTGAAAGCAGTATTCTACTCCATCATGCTCCATGCTGCATCCTGCAATTTTACAAGATTGATTTCCCTCGCTGCCCCGCAGCCGGGGCAGTGTCTACTCAAAAACATGGGACAAAGCCCGCAGTTTAAACCACAAAGGGAAAATAATTGATTTTTTCGGTTAAATCCTTTCATGTCACCTCCTAACTAGCTTGTCCCCAGCCATTCCAGCTAACGTATGCTGTACATGACGCTTGTCCTCACAAGCTGACAAACCGGGATTTGAAATTAAATCAGCCCCATTTTTCTTAAAATCTCCTTCGCCTTTTCATAATTATCTTCAGCAACATAAATGTTTTCTCCATACTTAGAGTTTCCACCATACAAATTCATAAGTCCATACTTGGCATTTTATCAATCATATCCGGTTTCCCTTCTTTTCCATATCTCTTTTACTAATCTGCAAACTTGCACTTAGGATTTTTCCTATAGAATAACAATTAAAAATTTAATCTTATCATGGATTAGACTACAACTCCGTTTCTATTATACACGACCATATACCGGTCGTGCTGCGAATAGGCACTGGGGTGGTATTTTCCCTGGATCACTACCATCTCAGTACGGCATTCAGCAAGACACTTGTTTATTCCCTACGATTTAATCTATCCACTTGGCTTCGATTTGGGAGCACCGCAATCAGTTTTAAGTCCCCGTTTTCTTTCTGCAGCTCCAAAACAACCTCTGCAAAATATTGATCCACACTATCTGCAAAACCAGATATAAAGACAGTGAAGCCATCCTTCACCGCTTTTTTTATTTCCTCATGCAGAGCTTCCTTTACGCTGCTGATCTCTTCACCGGGCATGTCCCTATGCCCAGTAATACAGCACGCCTTTCCTTTCATTGTATCCCCCGTTCGATAGTTATATTTTTTTATTTTACCTAATTATAATAGATTTATTTTTTCAGGTCAATGTAAACACCCCTTTTATTTTTGCGAATAAAGCAAATGTGTGAGGTACAATCTATTAGAGAATGGGAGGTGAAGGCGATGTATGAAGATTTTGTCCCGGAACGGCTGGCAAAATTGCGATCACAAAAGGGTGTATCTGCACGCGACATGTCATTGTCGTTGGGGCAAGCAAACAACTACATCAATAACATTGAAAATAAAAAATCACTTCCGTCCATGCAATCCTTCTTTTACATCTGCGAATATTTGGGCGTAACACCTCAGGAATTCTTCGATGAAGGAAACCCTTATCCGGAGACACTGCAGGAATTTATCGACGAAGCAAAAAAATTGAATCCCAAGTCTATGGCTTATCTCCTCGGCATTATGAAGGAACTGAACAACAAGACGTAAAACGGCCACGCCGGTTGGCTGTTTTATCTTTTTTGTCCATTATTCAATCCTAAATCTTTTCTCGAATTGTCCTTTATTTATCCTTTTATCACCTGCATGGTCAAAACTTCACCGTAGGCGCAACCAAACATCACACTGCGCTATCTGAAAAAAATGGAACAAACACAGTGACCAATACCTGCTTGCTCCATTTTATCGTTTTTCAAATGTAATCACATTTTTGGCATTGCAATAATGTGTTTTCACTATCCTCTTTATGGTATGCGCCGGACCATCTGCCATCAGCACCTTCAATGTAGATGCCAAAACAGTATCCGTTATATTGGTCATTTCCTTTCGTAACGCACTGTATCTTAATGTTTTTTTCTCTGCCAAAACTCAGATCACTCTTAATTTCCATTTGCGGCCAAAGATGTCAAGTCCATATTCTAAGGGGCACCGGATATCTTTTTCTAATTTGGGTTTAAACATTTCGCTTACCTCCCACCTGATAAAAGCATATCAAACATACTTTAAATATACAAATTATAATTTAATTTATTATCAACTAATAAATTTCACTATATCTTGCTGTCCTAAAGCGGTATCCCTATAATAGAGCCAGACCCAGCAGTGAGCCTAAAGTTAGAAATTAGGAGGTTTTTAATTATGAAAGTAAATGCTTACCCTGAAATCACAATGAAAATTGACAATGCTAACCGTTCTGCTGCCGCAAAGGTTTATACCGACTGCCGCCAGCCGTTCCTTGACACAATTGAAGGAGCATTGACAAAAAACTTGTTGATCCGTGATGAGGATGTTCAGGTTCTTCACGGCTTTGACAGCGCAGAACACGCACAGGCTTACCTCTCCAGCGAAATGTTCAAAAACAATGTGTTTGTGGGTCTGAAACCGCTTTGGAGTGCAGATCCGGCCTCGGAGTAATTCCACCTAACACCGGACTATCAATGATTCGTGGACTGATTACTACCGATTTGTCAACATCTAAAATCATCTCCTTAGATAATTCATCCATGATCCACTCGTCTTCATACGTATTTTTAAAATACACCGCAGGATTATAAATCGCTTCCGGCATATCATTGTACCAACCTATCATTTTTCCATAGCAAAATCTTCAAATCTTATTATTTAATTTATCACATTTATCTGCGTCATATTTACCTAAATAAATTATAGTACATTCAATAATGTTTTACAATCAATTCAGTTCAGAATATTTCATCACATTCTTTAAATTCATTCAAAACTCCACAAAAAGAAAAGGCAACCTACCGAAGTAAGTCACCTTTCAAATCTCTTATAAAAGTGTCACCTTTTCCACATGATAAAACCTTTACATAAATCACTGCATCACTTGGCTTAAATGCTTGAATTTTTGCTGTTTTTGATACGATTTTCAATCTCTTAGTACAGCTTCGCTCCCGCCGGGATCCGGTCATCCACCATCAGCAGATTCAGGCCTTCTCTTCCGTCTTCCTCATGTACTGCTGAGATCAGCATACCACAGGAATCAATGCCCATCATCTTTCTCGGAGGCAGATTTACGATTGCAATCGCTGTCTTTCCGATCAGATCTTCCGGTTCATAATACTCACGAATTCCGCTTAAAATCACGCGCTCTGTATCTGTTCCGTCGTCCAGTATGAACTTCAGAAGCTTCTTGCTCTTCGGAACCTCTTCACATGCTTTAATCTTTACAGCGCGGTAATCTGACTTGGCAAACGTATCAAAATCAATCATTTCTTCAAACAATGGTTCAATTTTTACATTCGAAAAATCGATTTTTACAGCCGATTTTTCCTCAGCCTGTACGCTCTTTTCTGCCTTCTTCCCGCTATCAGAGCCACCTAATGACTTCATCGTCGGGAAAAGTTTTCCCACCAACTTACATGCTATCATATCGGTTCAAATCCCTTCATTTCCTTGCTTCCCCATTCTTCACAGTGCTTCGTATTACATCAGGGAAAAAAGAAAATTGTTGTCAAACTGTTGTCTTCGCAGAAAGTTTGTTGTCAGCTTCTCACGCTGAGAACCCTTCCTAAAAGATGTCCAATTTAGATAAGTTTTCAAAAGATTCCTGCTTCTTTTGATCAGTGGCTTCGGCATAGATATCCATCGTCGTTTCAATATTCCGATGGCCCATAATTGCCTGAATCACTTTTAAATTTGTTTCATGCTCACAGAGTCTTGTACAAAAGGTATGCCTCAAGTGATGACAGGAGAAATCTGGAAGAATAATCGGCTCTCGCCGCTCACGCTTAGCATTGATAACCTCTTCCGCATTGTACCCACTGATAATTCGCTTAATAGTACGATTCACAGCCTGCGGATTTAAAACTGAGCCAAAACGATTGACAAATACAAAACCCGTCATTCCATCAATCTCGGTCTCGTTGAATCCTGTTTCTTCCTGCTCCTCGTGCTCCATGTGAAAAGCATCACGTACAATATCAAGCATAGGGATCGTTCTGATACCTGCCTCCGTCTTCGGCTTTGATATCCGCAGAACAGACTTTCTCGATTCTCCAACCGGGTAATAAACCAGACTGTGATTAATACTCAGAATCCGATTATCAAAATCAAGATCATCCCATCGAAGTCCCAGTGCTTCTCCGATTCGGCAGCCAGTTCCAAGCAAAACCGTAAATAACGGCCACCAATGATAATACACTGGGTGATTGGAAATATAATCCATAAATGCTCGTTGCTGCTCTCTCGTTAAAGCATGTCTCACGCCTCTTGTCTTATCTGCTTTCTTGCTGACTTCCTTCATGACTCCGTCTGACGGATTTTTCCGAATGATTTCATCTCGAACCGCCAATTGGAATGTCGGATGAAGCAGGGTATGAACTGAGTCCAGCGTCCCTAACGATAACTTTTCCTTTTTAAGCAAGTAGCAGTAAAACTGGAGTACGTCTGAATACTTAGTGCCTGCGATTTTCTTCTTACCGAAAGTATGTCTGACAAAGCGATTATACATGTAATCGTAATTGCTGCGTGTAGTCGCTCGCAAATCATACTTCGTAGATATATATCGATCATAGGTATCATTTATGGTGGCCTTACCTGCAACATACAGATCCAAACCATCCAATTGATCCTTCATCAGCTGCTTCTCTTTTTCTCGAAGCGTTGCCAAATCCTGTGCGTATATGGACCTACGCCTGCCCAACGGATCAGTATAGGTGTACATATACCGCTTGTCTGATGCCCTCTGTACTTCTCCTTTCCTGAGTGCTCTTCCCCGCTCATCTTTCCGTGTCTTTGCCATGTCTGTTACCTCCTTCAATAATGAAGAAGGGACTCACAGCACTTATTTTTGCTTGGACAAATACTCTTCCAAACCTCGCAGGGCAACCTCTGTCTTTGTCATCTTGTGTTCAGCAGCATACCTGATCAACTCATCATAGGTTTTGTCTGATAACCGAACTGTAATGGATTGACGCTTTGCGTTGTCCAGCTTCGGTCTACCCATTTTCGTCATACCGCTACCTCCACATGTATTTTATTATACTTATTGTAAGACAGAAAGTCAAGCCCTAAAGCGCATAAAGCCCCTTTATGTAAAAAAGCCATGAAGCATCACCCACTTCAAAATTCTCGGAATGACTCCAAAAACTTTTCAAAAATTTCGCAATTAACTAAAGCAATGCCATCAATCTTATAGACAGCTTTTGCTTCTTTTGCGAGTTCCTGAAACTTTGTCAGCCCAAGGCTGTACTTCTCTGCTCCTTCTTTGTAGCGCACAAACTTTTTTGCATACTGCTTCGTCTGCTCTACATCTTTCCTTTTGTAGCCCATAAGCAGCCTCCTTACTATAAAAAATAATTTATTTCAAAATAACCGCCTCCTTCTCCGTCTGTGGCTGCAGATCCATAGATATCTCATCTCCCCGCCTGCATTGTGGCCGGGCCGCGAATTACGGAAGTATCATTATCCCCGGCCGGATCATTGCGTTATACGGGTGCCGCCCGTATATCAGTGCTCATGGTTTTGCTCGCCACACAAACGGATAGCCGCTTCTCGGTTCGGGAACGTAGAGTTGGAGGCTATGAAGTTGTCAAGGTGCCATGGCATGGGGATGCCTTTACCTACAAAAAGCCTCATCATCTCTCAAATCTCGAACAGAATTTATAAAAATATGAAAACGGCCTCAGAAAAACCTGAGGCCGTCTTCACCTAAATGACAAATTTTGAAATATTGAGTGCGATATGTATCAATAGATACTGTCTTAAATCTTCATCTATCCGGCCGTCAATTTTACTATGTTTATCAATTAACGGTGCATACAGCAAAAATAGTTGCTCCAGAGCCTCATGACTGCCGGAAACTGCCGCCTGAAGCATCTTTTCAAATTCTATGTGATTCAAAATTTATCACCGTCCTTTGTCAATGCTATGCGCAGCTTCTTCAATGCCTGATAACGCTGGTCGTAAACATGCTGCGGAGAACAATTTAATAGCCGGGCAATTTCCTCCGGTTTTCGCTCCTCCACAAACAGCATTGTCAGTATCTCCTGTCGTTTTATTGGCAGTTTTGCAAACGCCTCTGCCAACCGTTCCTCTTCAAAATCAAAAGCAGATCCTGATATTTCACAATATGAGGTTTGTTCAAAAACAGATAAAGCGCTCTCTGGTAATTCCTCAATTGAAACTGTATCTACCTTGGGTTTCTCCCGTTCCAAATATTTGAGTCTGGCCCGGTAAACTGTAGTTTCCAGCCAAACTGTAAATCTGGCCCGCAGCTCGTCACGTTCAGACTTCTGCTGGTGGTTCATCTTTGTACCTCCTTACGGGGCACACCACCAGGGCAAAAGTTAAGGCACGCCGTGATGGCGTGCCTTAATTTTCTCGACTTGTTACCTTTTTGCAGCTGTCAATGGTTTAATCCAATGGGACCACCTCCTTGTTTTGAGATAACAAAAAACGACCATACTGCACTTTCGTGTAGCATAGCCGTTCTATAAAGCGTAAACTTTTTTCTGTTTGGTTATATGCGTATCATTCATCTGTTTGACTGAATTTTTCAATGGTATTTAAAAATTCAGCCAGACCTTCGCAAGCGTATACACGCTGCTTTACCGGATACTTCTCAATACGTTCCGCAATCTCTCGCAAATAGACCTTCTCAGGTTCCGAATAATACTCTCTGAGCAATTGATCTACTGTTACTGAAAGAGCATTTGCAATCCGTACAATCATATCCAGACTTGGAATCCCTCTCGCATTTTCTATTTGGCCGATATGGCTATTCCCGCAATCACAGATCTCCGCCAAATCTTCCTGGCGCAATCCGCGCATTTGTCGGTACTTCCGAATATTCTTGCCTAAAATAACATAGTCCATGGTTTTACATTCTCCTTACATTTCTATTTTATATAATCTGACAATGGAATTGAAGAACTTGATATTCCAATATACGCACTATAAGTGGAATATCAACTCATTTACATGGACTTTTTTAATTTTCAAGCGTTAAAAAGCCATCGTTGAACCTATTATATGCACTGTCGGTCTATGAAAACATATCCAGGTTGTCCAACATCTGTGCAATGTCTGCCTCCAGAGTATCTGTCTTACTCTCCTCTGAAAAAGCCATCTGGGGTTCGTCACGGCGAACCGCTGCAAGTCTTTCCTCAACAATGCGCCGTATGATTTCCTCAATTCCATCTCGATTATAGCCAGGTGTTAGTTTGACTTCTATTTTACAATGTGCATCCTGTAAATTCGGGTTAGAATCAAGATAATCATTCAAGGCTGCAACAACAACCGCACTTTTCCTGTTTCCCAGCCTTTCAAGCAACTCTCCAGCCCTTACCTGTTCCTCTGAATCTGCGCTAAATTGAAGCGAGAAGCGGTATTTTCCATCCTTTTTCATTATATTGTCCCTCCGTCCCTTATCCAAGTGGACGAAGAGAAAGCGTTTTCCTGCCCAACATTTCATATCCCAGAGCATTTGCATTCGGAGATTCCACAAAATCCGCCTTTGCTACCAGAGGCGAATTTATCAGGAAAGGCCTTAAAAGAATACTTCCCCCTCCGATAAAAACTGCCGGATTAGAACGCAAATCCACTTGCAATTCTCTAAGCTGGTTCAGAATATCCTGTGCATGTAACTTCGTCGCTTCACGAATTGTCTCCTTGACATCCTCCGGCAGAATGGTATTCTCGCACTGAAGCACTGCACTAATATGCTCATCTTCGATACGCATATCATGAAGCGCACCAACCTTTCGTATGATTTCATTGTTCATAGTAATAATACCAGTTTCCAGGCTCCGGCAAAACTGCAAATCTGGTTTTCCATTCTTCAAGAGCAGCACATCGGTGGTATAACCACCAATATCAACGATAAACATACGAACCGTATGAACCACCAGACTGCTCTGGGGAATAACAGCGGCATATGCCTGCGGGAACACCATAACACGGTCTATCTTAATGCTGTATGGCCTGTCACCATAAACAAATTTGATAATTCCGTCTCTTTTGAAATAATTGGCGAATCTGTCTTTTAAAGCGCCAAAATGCTCAGGTGGTAGTCCAACAGCCAGCTGAATCTGTTCGACCGGCGTATAATTGCCTCTGTTCTCCAGTTCTTTGGCGATTGCAAATAATGTCAAGATGAAATATCGGTCATCCTGGGTTTTATCCCTCATATAACTCAGACGGCGTCCGCTCAAGGTCCAATATTTTCCTCCATACTCCACAATCTCATCTGTCATGGGCGGCTTCACCGTGTGCTCAGAAAGCCCGGAAATAAAGGAATGGTTTGTGGTCTTTACAGCGTAGTTGCCGTGGTCGATTGCGATTAACATATGTATACCTCCTGCAAAAATTATTCTTATATTTATCATTACACGATTCGCCATGCGTATTTACAACTTTTATACGCATTCGATTGAAAAAACGCACGAAAAAGGGTGAAGCATTTTTGCTCCACCCCAGTTTTAATGCTTCTTTTGAAAACAATATTCCCAGATATAATCATCCAGTCCCTTATAGCGTGGATCCCACAGGTACGTACCGAACTGAAATCCCATATTGCCAAGAAGACTGAGAAGATTGTTGTAACCGTTTTGTACATGGTAATTGGTCGCAAAATCCATATCAAAAGCAGTCTTAATCTCTGCAACCCCTTCTGCACGTAAATCGCTAAGGGTTGTTTCAAGCTGTGTCAGAGAATTAACACCAGGAACCGCCAGCACTGTTAGACCAGTCAGTGCATGAATCACGTCAGCTTTCATAGGACCTTCTGTCAGCACCAGCATAGGCCTAACCGGGCCTGCAAGATGTGTCCATCCTTCTGCAGGGCAACCATCCGGCCGCTCTGTACTGGATACCCATCGAAATTTTCTCTTTTTCACCTTATCTCTGCGTATCTGAAGCCCCTGAATTCTTCCTTTCCGATCTCTCATTGGAATTAAGATACCGCGTTCTTCATGAATGAAAGTCCATGTACCGCTTTCATTCCTGTAAAAACCAGGAACCCCAGCTAAGTACATCCCTTCGGACTGAAGTTTGCCGGCAATCGCTGTCATACCGACCACAGGTGTTGTCCTGTATCCAAGCCGAATAATGTCATCCTCCATCAACCCTCTGCCAAGCAGGTTCTCTTTATGGTCTGCCGCCAGCGTCAGCTTATCGAGCAGCGCACTGTATGTGGCATGTCGGGTATCAACATCCGTTATTGGGCATTCAGGCTTTGCCTGCGGCTGTATCCTCTTTTGGGGTTTAGGCCGGTTATCAGGCATTCCCAGTTTCTCCACCAGAGCTTTTCGCACTTTGTCACGCGGAACCCCGGTATATAATGAGTACAGATCAAATATACCACCAGATATTCCGCACCGCGGGCAGCGATACACTTCTTTTTTCAAATTGATGTTCAAATGCTTTTTCCGTGGGTTTTCGTCACAGCAGGGACACTGCACATAATAGGAGCTTCTTCCAGACGGCGGCATCGGGATTCCCAGCAGCGAAACAACGTCGCTCATATGAAATATTTCCATGCTGCCTCCTTTCCTTTTTCAAACTTGCGGGGAACAGCACGCTGTCCCCCGCCTCTTCTCATTGCTGTTTTCCCTATAACCCACAGTTTTCCTTAAACGACGCAACCCCTGAAGGATCGTATTCCGCCAGCTTTTCCAGATCGAAGGCCACCGCCGCATATCTGCCATATCCGGATTTCACGGTGTAAGGCAGCACTTTTCCCAGTTTGTTCTCCCTGATAAACCTTAACAGATCTTTACTGATATCTCCGTTAATGAATGCTTCGTTATCCTCCAGATCATATGCCGGTAGATTGATCGTCATGTCTGCAAAGGGTTCCGGACCATCTTCTCCATAATTAATCATACCGATGTGCAACCGCCCGTCATAAGCATATTGGTTGACATGCAGTGAGACCATTTCATCTCCAAGCTCCCATTTGAAACGAAGTTTTTTCGTTCTTTTACACATTTTTTTGTCCTCCTTTTCGTCTTGTTCACGGCCAGAGGATGACTGCATGAATCCCCTGGTCTTTAGCACCTGTTATGCAATTGTCTGTTGAATAGAAAATTCACAAATCAGTTTCGCAGCAGCTTTAATTTCCTCGCCGCCAGTGAATTTTGTTGCCACCCATTTAATTGCACCGGGATCCAGCGATAATACCTCTCCAAGTGTTTTTCCGCTGAATTTTGAGATTGGGCAAGGCACATTCATTGCCTGTGCCAGCTTTTCTTCTGGAGTCAGTTCCTTTTGTACCGGTTCAATTACGGTATATTCCTCTTGTGCCGGTTCCGATTTTGGTTCTGTCATCTCTTGTTTCTCTGCTGATACTGTTTGAGCCTGATCGGCGGAGATTCCCAGTTCATCCACAGCAGAAGACTCAAAATCTTCACCTGCCATGGAAAACTGAAGTCCAAAGCCTGCATTTCGTAGAGCAATTCCAACAGCAGCCGTCTGTGCCCATTCCCGTGGTGAAACTGAAGGTTTCTCCTCACAATATCCTCTGGATGCCGTCGCTTCTGCCAGATAACAGTCCGCCGCATCCTTATAGTTTGGATACACGCGGGCTGTTGCCACAAAGCAATCCTTTGCAGGATTCACCTGTACAGCAATGCGTCCTTCTGGATATTTCAGACGGAACCACGCCATCTGTATCATGACCGGAAGGCGCTTACGCACCTCTCCGGTTCCCAAGTCCGTATAATCCACAGCAAATGGTGTGGGATCAAATCCATCCACCTGATGAATTGTTTCGATCTTAGCGAGCATTGCCGCCTTCTCATTCGAGTTATTCTGACTCATAATTGTAGCCTCCTTATAAATTGATATATGTGTTCCGATACTGCATCCAAACTGGCAGAATTGTATGGATATATTGACTGATACTTATTTTGTACTGCTCCTGCGTCCCTGCCTTAAAGCTGGAAAACCGCTTTCTGCCGTCCTGTACAACATGCTCAAAAGAGCTCAGTGCTGTTTCACGTCGTTTCTGGCCTTCTGCATCGGCTTTTAATCCAAATCGTCTTTCATTTAAGGTGAAGCGCACATACGCATCTACCATCTGAAAGTGATAGCCCATGACCTTTGTATCCAGTGTAATTGGCGCAGACTTGCAAAAAGATTGAAATGTCTCCAAGACGCAAATGCGATAATTGAGTTCCTGCATAATCAGCAAGTCCTCCGGGGGAAGGCTGTTCTCAGCAATCTGGGATCTGATGGTATTTTGTTTCTCAAGATATTGATCTAATATTGTAGCCATAGCTGCTCCTTTCTTCAAGCAAGCGCCTGCAGCCGCTTAGCAAGGCAGGTGCCGCGTTTTTCTGTGTCAGTTCTTTTAATGGAAATACAAAGCGCCCTTTTTTCCCCGACAATGGTTACACGCTCTTTTCCTCGTGTAATTGCCGTATAGATAAGAGGCCTCGTCAGCATGATGGAATGGGCGCATTGCAGATTGATGATGACGGACTGGTACTCCGCTCCCTGTGATTTATGGATAGTAGAGGCATAACCTAAATCCAACATATCCAATTCACTGGAATCGTACTCTTTCATGCGCCCGTCACCAAAGTCCACATGAACCGTAGTGTCATCGCCAATGCGAATAATTTTTCTGACATACCCGATATCACCGTTATTGACATCATCATGGTTTTTGATCTGCATGACCTTGTCCCCACACCGAAATTTCCGGTTTCCGAAAACAACTTCCGGTTTCTGCGTATCCGGAGGGTTCACCTTCTCACGCAAACACTCATTCAGTGCATTGACTCCGGTTTCCGTCTTCTGCCGGTATGGCGTAAGCAGCGCCACATTATCGACCCCGTATTCTTTCGTTTCCTGCAGATAAAGATCGACAATGAGTTCAGCAGAATCAGAAAGCCTGGGAGAATTGATAAACTGAAAGTCATTCCCATACTCCAGGCCCACATTCCCATGGCGGATCAGCTTCGCATTTGTCGCAATGCGGCTTCCCGCATTCTGGCGAAATACCTTGTCCAACCGTACAACTGGGATACATCCGCTGGCAATCATCTCACTGAGCACTGCGCCAGGTCCCACTGAAGGCAGCTGATCTGCATCGCCAATCAGCACCATCTGGGCGCCATATTTCACTGCATCAAACAGATATTCAGCCAGATAAACATCCAGCATGGAAATCTCATCTACCACAATCAGATCTGCAGTAAGCGCTTCGGGTCCATCATAGTCTCCGTCCTCATCCGCCATCAGCCCAAGGGCTTTATGAACAGTTGAAGCCGAAACACCAGTTGCCTGCTCCATCCTCCTTGCTGCCCTACCCGTAGGGGCACAACAGCAGATTTCACTTTTGGGATTGTTTTTTTGATAAATATCTAAAATGGCACGTTGTATCAAAGTCTTTCCTGTTCCAGGTCCACCAGTGATAATGGAAAGCCCCTGCGTCAGAGCCATCTTTACCGCTTCGCGCTGCTCCAGTGCAAACTTCATTTTCAGCTTCTGCTCCTCTGCATCTATGGCAGCATCCAAATCCCCATAGCTGTGCATCTTCCGGTACTTCATTTGCTGATGAATGGCGGAGGCAAGCTGTTCTTCCACATGTGCGGTCTTTGCCCTATACACATTGCCCTGGTACGACACCAACTGTCCGCCGAAAACCAGCCTGGCGGCACGGTTCGCCACCATTTCTGCTGTTAACGCAGGCGTATCCAGAATTTTTAGGCAGGCTTTCACAAACTCATGTTTCTCCATGCAGAGATGACCTTTGGCTTCCGCATCCTCCAGCGTATACAAGAGTCCTTCATCCACACGCTCTGTCGATAGCCGGTCAAACCCCATGCTCATAGCGATATGGTCTGCCGTCTTGAAACCAATCCCGGCCATGTCGCAGAGCTGATAGGGATGATTTTTTACAATATCCATCGTCTTTTCCCCATACTCCTTATACAGGCGTACCGCTCGGTTCGGCGTAATGCCATGTGGTGACAGAAACGCCACCACATCCCGGGCGCCACGATTGACCAGATAGGAATCATAGATTTTTTTCAGTTTTATCTCACTGATACCCGGTATGGCAAGGAGCCTTTCCGGTTCTTTATCCAGTATCTCCAGTGACTGCTGACCAAAAGCTGCGTAAATTTTCTCCGCTATTTTTGGACCAATCCCTTTAATCTGCCCGGAAGAAAGATAGGCAATAATGCCTTCCTTCGTCGGTATTATCACTTCGTTATAACTCTCCACTTCAAACTGGATGCCAAATTTGGGGTTTTTACTCCAATGCCCAAACATGTCGTAGCGCAGGTTGCTCGATATAGGTAAGCAATATCCCACTGCCTTCACCTGTGTAACCGTGTTCCCTGTGCTATCTTTGATCTTTTCGCATGGGTTGTAGAGCGCAATCATATAACTGCTGGCATCAACAGCCGTAATACTTTGTGGATATATGAGCCTATCAAATTCACATAGCAAAATTTTTACTCCTTTCTCTGAGTCGTGTTATAGATACAAAAAACTCCCGAATCGTATCCAAAGATACAACGGGAGTTTTTTGTGAAGCTGCAGCCAGTTGTCCTTTCATCGGAACATCGCCGCATTTTCAAGATATGACAAAGGAGCAGAGATACCCATCAAGAAATTCTCCCTGTCCAGGCGAACTTTCCGCTTATCGCAGCCACGCTTTGTCAGTTCCTTTTGTACTTGCAGGTATACACCCTCATCAAAAGCAATCATCGGCATCTTCAGGCAGATTGCATGGGCAATTTCCCCACGCATCCCACTGCTGATCCGGTTACCGCATATCAGCAGGATATCGCTGCCTTTCAGCAGTTCCAGACCGAACTGAAGGGCAAGCGCTCTATCAGATGGAATATTGTCGCAAAGGATCATCGGGAGATACGCATGTGGCGCACTTGCGTTCATGCCCATCTTTTTCATGGCATAGAACATATACGCCCTTGTCGCCTGCATGTTCTGTGCAATCCCTTCATTCGTGTCTGCACTGAGCGGCGAGCAGATATACGCCCTCTTTTTGCACCTGTCATATGGCAGGAACTGATAAACCAACTCCTGCTCCCAACCTTCATGATAAATGTTTTCCATTATGGTCTCCTTTCTAAATTGGCTGGACCGACACCTTTACCTTGCGGCTTTCCGATGCTTTTAGAACATCAGTATAAATTGCCGGGTATTTTTTCTTCAAGGCTTTGGAATCGGGCCTGCGGGTTGTTTTTGTCACGAAATCAATCAAAAGCTTATCGCTGGTCGTTTCTAAGACGCCATGCTCATGCTCCTTCATGACTTCGGCAATTCGCACACTATGTGCTTCAATCTCCTTTTCATATGTTTTGATTTCTCTGTTGCATTCAGAGATCTTCCCTTGAAGCATTGCGATTCTGCGCAAGGGCGATTCATACTTGCGGGAAAACTCTATTGTTGGAAGTCCCGCCTGACTTGCACCATAAATCCTTGCCAGTGACTCCAAAGCAAGCTTTGGTGCAACATCCGCCATTGTCGGGGGTTTATCATTCTCAAGGCTCCAGATCCATTCATCCAGGCGTTCAAAAATCATATCCTCCTTCGCCTTATCACGAATAATCTCAGGCATTGCCAGATCATTGTCCGGATTATTTCCCCAAACGGCAGAAAAAGCTCCAATGTTCACATCCGCTACCGCAAGATAAAACCTCAGCTGCAGTTCATAGTAGAGCGGAATCGCTCCATCTGCCCACTCATCCGCTTTGTGATAAGTACAGCTTTTACACTCCAAAATTCCCGGTTCGTTATCGGACGCCCGTGTAAAGCGCCGGTCGAAATTGGCAAGAGCATAAGAATGATCTGCGTGCTGATATAGATTCGTGTCTTCCATAACGGTGTTGCCTGTCTTTGCACCATACCAATAGGCAGCAATCGGTTCCAAAAGATGCCCCATTTGCAATTGATTGGCATTGGCTTTTTTTGCAGGCTTCATTTGCCCTTTTTTGATTTTCCACAGCTCCAGCGGAGTCGTCCATGGTGATACACCAAAAATAGCTGCAACATCGCTACCGCCCACTGTATAAGGAATATCACCTTTAGGGCCGTGCATACGGCATTCCAGCCATCTGTCATTCGTCATACCTGCGGTATCACAAAGAATAATTGGTTTTGCCATCAGTAACTCACCGCCTTTGCAAGGTCATAATCACTCCACCTGAATGAAAGCGCACGAGCCATATTTTCTTCTATGACCAACATCTTACTTTCCGGCGTATTCTCAATCCTCAAAATAAACGGGATCTCCTGCATGGCAAGAAATACGTCATGGGCTGTCGCCGGACCGCCTCCGTATGCCATCTCGTACATGGCGATAGCTTCGACTGCAGCCTTTTTGGGCAGACTCAGTTTTTTACATACCCTGGTCATTGCATTTACCGGATAATCCAAATGGATCTCCAGCAGTTTCTGCAGTTTGGCAATGCTATCCCCAAATTGGGCAAACAGCTGATCCAACGCCGTATCAAAGTCGGAAACCTTGGACTGATGCCTGTGGTCAACTGCGATGCAGCCCCCGATATGGATAGAACATTTTCCACTCATCAGGAGAGCCGAAACCTTTGCCGAAGCCACTCCGGTATCCGAACTCATAAAACGAACTCCCGGCATCAGTTTGGAAGACATCGTCCCCTTCCCCAGTGAGGACAAAAGTTTCGCATATGTTCCAATCAAATCTTCTTTCTGATTCGGCATTGTCCATGACGCGCTTACCATCGCATGGTCACAGTATCCAGACTCAAATACATTTCCGTTGAATTGTGCATCCAACTTTCCCTTCAATGTAGCGAGAAGTTCATCTACTGGCAGCACCGAATAATCAACTGCATCGCCAGAATGAACTGCTGCTACCTTCTCATCACGAATCAGCAAAAGTGCATCTGCTGAATAAAGGCGCAGGCAGGCGTTTAATACCTCCGCCAGCACTTCACGGCTCAGTTTAGGAAGCGCCGTGCCACCAATTTTTGCCCTGTCCAAAAGACTTTTGTAGGCTGTCATGCGCATAGGGAAGAGTTCTCCGTTAACACGCATTGCCAGACCGAGATTGTCCGCTGTGTCATCCACAGCGTCCTGTGTGGTTCCTGCCGCAAAAGCCGACAGATCAGCACTCAGAGCAGAGCCTTTGCCCAACGGCTGAATCTCAAGGTCGCTGACCTTACTTTTGATCCAACGGCTGTTCATAGACTGTTCCTGGTGATAATCAAGCATTTTACGATAGGAACTGAATGTGGTGTAAAAACCATCCTGACATTGTTTTTGCATATTTCATGCTCCTTTCTTTTCTGACGGGATTGCCGCCTTGATATATAACAAAAGCCAGCAATCTCGAAAGACTGCTGGCTTATGCCCAAGATAAATTGGCCGGAAAACAAAAAAAGTGCCATCTGCATAATTGCAAATGACACTTTGATAAACTCTGTTAAACTGTGTTCGACCGTAGCCAAACTTGATACTGATATGGATATTATAACAGATTTGTTCGCCATAGTCAATCCACTGGGAAAAGAGCACATATGCTGTTTTTCAGAATGCCAGCAAGTTCGCTACTTCATCCACTGTGTCAAGGACTTGATGAAATTCAAGCTCCCCAATATACTTATTTTCGACAATATACTTATCCCACAAAAGATACATCTGCGGCTCTTCACGTATATCCTTGATAATCGCTTTCCAATCGCGGATATCCTCCACGGACCCTCTCTTTTGAGCAGTATGTATGACTGCCATGCGTAAAATGTCCACATTGATTTCTTCTTTTCGACTCCGGAAAAGAGTATGTAAATCATAAAAGTCTCTTGCCCGGGTTGTTCCGATATTTCTACGGATAATCGTTTCATATTTTTCAGCAAGAACCGTTTCCAAAGTATATGCCATTATAGAAACTGTTTTTTCATCGAAAATCAACGGGAAATCATATTGTATCGCTGCCGGTGTTATAATGTCTCCGGTTGTGACATCAATTTTCATAGGACTGTCAATTTTTCCGTATTTTGCCCGCAAATGTACACGAAAATTATTATAGGCATCCTCCTCTCGAATCGGTTCGATTTTTTCATATTCAAATGAAATGCCGTCGTTGACATCCGTTGAAATAATTTGCTTTACAGCTGCAACGATTTCATCTTCTTCCATCTGAATACCACGCACCGTTGTGTCCATATCCATTGTAGTGCGTTCACCAATACCGATCATTGATGATATCAAAAGCCCGCCCTTCAAAATAAAATTGTTCCGAAAGGATGAGACTGCCAAACGCTCGATGATTCTTTCAAATAAAAACATCTGCAGTACCTCCTGTGCACGAAGATTTTTCTTCGCTGCCATGCTGCGAATGGCTCCTTTTAGTTGCTCCGGTGTCTTCATTATAAAACCTCCATATATGTTCTAATCCTATCTTCAATTCCAAATATCTTGCCATATTTCAGCAGTTTTCTGTTATTCGGATTTGTCTTGAAATAGTCCTTAATTGCCTGCGTAAAAAGCTGCAGCTCAATTTGATCCTTATCCCGAATCACATCACAAATACAGCGCTCTCGGTCATAAAGCTTTACCATCCCGCCTTGAGGGGATTTTGTTTCTGTTATTCCAAGATCGTAAACTTCTGTCTGCACATAATGACAACGCAAATTCGGATTATCGCGCCTTAATCTACTGATGTTCGTTCCGCGAGGCAGTGTTATATCCAAGATGTTCGGCGTCCTGTCCGACATCCCCCAAAAGAACAGTGCGGTGCCATATGAATATATTATCTTTGCGCTTTGCGCCTGAAGAAGCGCAAACTCGTCAGTAAATTCATCGGTCAAAGTATATAGCCCTTTCCGCACTGGATCTAATTTTCCCATATCAACATACTTCTTCAGCATCGGTCTGCTGATTCCAGCCGCTTCAATATCCGAAGTCTTAACAAACCCATTGCTATTTTCGGCAATCGTTTGAATTTTAGCCCAAATCGTATCCGTGTCAATACACCTCCTTGACTTCTATTTACATTCGTGCTTCATATTATACACAGTTGAAGCGCAAATGTAAATAGAAGTCTTGGAAATTAGTATGTCCTAAATGAAAACAATTATACAAAAAGGGATGCCGCCGAAACGACATCCCTAAGAAAAAATCAGAACCTACTCGTACTTCACTGTCTTAAACCTACCGATTGAGGTAAACAGTTCAATAAAAGTTTCGTTAATTTCCGCCATATAAAGATGCTCATACAAGAACCTTATTACTTCAGGATTTAATATTTCCATGACAGTACGCTCTTGTTTATCAATAAGAAAATATTGTCTGGTCTCGCCATTGATAAAAAATTTTTGCTGGGTGCCACCCCATCGGTCTATCATATAATTGAATGAATTTATATCGGCATTCTTGCCCCAATCATATACCCAACATTCTTCACCATTTCTGATAATTTTTCTGTACGTTTCCGGATTATAATAAGCAGACATATTTCTCCTCCTATCTACAAATATATTTGTATTATAGCAAAAAAACCATCCTTCTTCTACATATAGTTAAAGCAACTGAGGGATGCCTACAAAAGACATCCCCCAGACGCAGATACTATGCTGCGCTTCTGTTCAAAGACCACATTCCCCTGCCATCATGAAAGAAGTATGTAGGATTGATCTGAAGCGTTTGGCGGATTTTTTCTTTCCACCACTTATTTGCCTGTGCTTTTCTGTGCGGCTCTATTTTCTCATAGAGAAACGTGAGCGTCACCGGCTCGCTGCACTGTTCTAAAACGGCAGCAACCACATCACGCCATGTCGCTCCCGGCATATCCCGGATATCGACCTCCGCTTTCTTTGCCATAATAATCGGAACCAGAAGCGGTGAATCCTTTCGGACAATCATCACATATTCATGCAGAATCGGAATGAATTTTCCGCTATACTGGATCTTGTCTGAAAAGCAGTTATGCTGGGCCTTGATAATGATATTCTCCAAGGAACCCGGCTTGATGATTTCAGAAAGCATACTGTAAAGCACACCTTTTTTCTTAATGTCTCCCATCAAAACCGCCATCCTGCCTCCTTTTTCAAGGGCGGAAAACTGCTTCATCATGGCATAATTCATTTTATCAACAAAGCTTTCCCAGTCCGGTATGCGCGACAGATCATACTGTCTCGGGTCATAACCGTAGTTCTTTTGGACATCAGAAGCTTTATACATGACATCCGAAAACGTGACGATATCCCAATATGGAGGATGCCAGAAGATGAACTCCGGACGCTCCGGGATTTCACAGTTCATGATATCAAATCCGCTGTGCAGATCATACAGATGACTGCCAATGCCCAATTTGTCCGCCGCTGCTTTGGTCGTCCCGCTGCCACACATGTAGTCACAGATTTCTCCCGGGCGAAAGAACCCTAAAAGATCCTCAATCAGTCTGGGAGAGCAGTTCCCCCGATAACGGTTATTGCCGCCTTCGCCACGCTCCGGATAGGAGACAATGCTGGTCAACGGCCTTGATTCGCTTTTATAAGGCATAATGCCACCTCCTCTCTAACACTGAAGCATTTCTGCTTCCGCTCGTGCAATTTCTAACTCTACCACAGTTCGATCCGCAGACCAGACTTTCATGTGCTGTCTAATAAAAGATTCTACATCTTCCATCAAGACCCTGTTATAGGCTTTGGTCAACTTTTGATCCAGTTCAGAAGCAGTACATGGATGTCTGTTAAGAGTCTTAATAGCCTTTTGGAATCGTTCCATTTCATTTGTGGCAAACGTATGCTCTGCATGACGGTAATTCCAGTCATAGAGCATATAGCAAGCCAGCCATCTCCGCTTTAAAACTGCAGATATTTTATCTTTCGTGATACTGAGATTTTCCAGGACAATACTCATTTGCCCTGCTTTCGCATTTGTTTGGTTATGCAACACTTTCATCGCCTCCTCACAGCACCTCATCATGCCAGCTATTTTTTGCCTTATGAAACAACTCCAGGAGCTGGCTCACAGTCATGTCAATATTGGAAACATTTTCTGTAACCTCAAACCCATCCGCACTTAATTCAAACCAGCAATGGTCCGCTTCCTCGTCAAACCTGTCAAAACGTTTTTCAGGAAGCCCCACCTGCCGGGGAATAAAATATTCCCCACAGTCCAGACAGGAGATGATTTCTGCAATCTGCGCTTCGGTTATCACGCCCATTATCACGCAGGAATTTTGCATTTTATAGTTGTCAGCATCCCTGTAAAGATAGCTGATTCTTGTATTTATGGTTCCCATGGCTTTGCCTCCATTTCTGCATACAGACAGCATTCTTTACATGCCGCACTTCCATTTCCGACACACAGCGGGTATGGATTGTCCTGTTCCGGCGTATAACAGTCCGGATGCGCATTTTCTTTCAGATACTCATCCACAAACGCATGAGCCACCTCGGAAACCGTTTCCCAGTAAGCCTCCCAATAAGAATCATTTTTCCCCAATGCACTGTGAAGCCTTTCCGGAAAACGTGGATCCTGAACCATGCGGTTGTATTGCTCATCGGTCAGCTGATCCAGTTCATCCCAGTCTGACACCTGTGATACAAAATCCTCAAGCTGGCAGGATGCCTTGTAAATCCATCCCATTTCTCTGACAAACCGGTTGGAGACACAAAGCTGCTGGGATATGATTGCGATATGATAATGGTTTTCGCAGTATTCACCGTCAATGTAACATTCATAGAGGGAGTCTGCGGAATGTTCCACAAACTTCTCCTTATCCGTCCATTGGGGAATACAACCGCTTTCCTGTTCTTCCTTCAGCTTCTGTACCAATAAGCGCTTTGCATCATTAAAATCTGTATAGACTTCTGAAGAGTTCCCCTGTTCGCCATCTACCGCCCAATCTTCCAAAAGAATATAAATTCTTGGATGCTGGCGGCACTCTTCCAGATCGTCAAGCGGCTCCACCATAGATGGAGCCATGATGACAAAATCCAGAATGATGTCGTCAATGGTCTTTTTCTGGCTATACAGTTCAGAAAAAACCTCTTCCAGCTTTTTTACTTCACAGGGCAATACAGGAACCTCAAAGGAGCAGTACAGATCCGGCGTTTCATTTTCCGTTTCCTTATCCTCCCCGACACGGATTTCCGTAATTGTCCCATACAGACCCTCATACTCGCTTTCCGGCGTTCCCACAATGGGAGCGCCGATTACATAGGTTGTGCCTTCGTATTCAAACTCAGCACCGATTCGATTGATAATCATTCTTGATACCTCCTTCATTCTGATACTTTTATGGCAAACAGACAGCGTGGATCATAGCGCATTTCGATGGCTGCCTTTCTACAGGCTTCCTCCTCGTTTTCCGCTTTTATGACTGCGATAAATGGAGTCGGCTCCATATCGTGCCACCTTCTTTCGTTTTCTGTGCCGCACATGTCAACTTCTGCCAGTTCATCATCTGTCAAACCGACAATATCAAACATTTGTGAATCACGGACCCATGATGAATCCATGCAAACGACATACGTGTTCATCTGAATCCTCCTTAAATGTGATAGTCTACGGCAACCAATACTGTATCCTCACCCGTGCCATCAATGTAACCGTCAATGTAGCTGCGCCATTCTACCGGGACATAGCTGCCTGATTCTGAATCAAGCACACTGTCCTCTTTGCTAAGCCACTGGTCTGCATCCACAATATCATGCGTGCCTATCGGGTACTTCCAGTTGCTTGGAATCCCATACTCCTCAAGGTATTCTTCCAATGTAGAGCCTTTTCGGTAGACGTATCTGCCCCAGCGTATAACTCCGTCCGGAACGATTTCTCCATAAAAGTCGGAATCGGTCTTTCCTGCCAGAAACATTTGCTCAAGCTTATAAAAGCGCTCTTTTGCTTTCTGATTTCTCCAGCCCCGCATCTCTTCCCATGCGATATCTTTTTTTCTGGCGGCACAAACCCACACATATCCATCCGGTGTTTCTTCTTTTCTATCTGAATTGCACCAGCTTCTTTCACCAATGGAATACTCCGTGCAGGTATCTTTTACCAGAAACATCTCCGGCCAGCGCCCGCCAATGGAATACCAGTCCCACATGGCGTTTGGATTATAGTAATATCCATAGCCCTGATGCTTTTCATCAAAAGAATAACCGCATCTTTCTTCTGCATATTCCTCAAAACTCCTATAGAGCTTTTTGCGGGGATACTTAGGCAGAGCCATCATTCGTTTTGCTTTCTTAGTACGCTTTTCATGATGAAGCGGTCCTGCATCCCTTTGAAACACCTTTCCGTCACGGACAACAAATCTGCCCCAGATCGGATAGCCGTACTGCTCCACAATTGTGCCTTGGGGAAGCTTTATGCAGTCAACCACGCTCTCGTATTCTTCACGCAGTCTTTCTGTCCGGTTATCAAATTCCAGATATTCCGGATCCTCCAGCCACGCACAATAAGGATACATCAGCTCAGAAACGCCGTCATTCACTGTACGGGAGAATGATGACTGAAGATTTTGGCATCTCACAATCGCAAGGTCCAGCATAAAATTCTTTGTTTCAATTTGCTTCTGAATCTCTAATTCCTTCAGAGCCTCTGCTATTTGGTTGTCCAATTCCTTGTCTTCCTGTATCTGAGAGATTTCTAAAGCTGCTAATGTTAAAAAGTGCATAATTCCCTTCCTTTCTGAATAACAGGCGGGCAGCTGTAGAAATCCAGCTGCCCGTCGTATTTTTATAATTTGATGTTGTTATACCCTCACATGCTGCTTAATAGCAGCGGTCAGTTTTGTGGGCAGTTGGTTCGGGCCTTGCATCCTCATGATGAGGGTATATCAGGCCGTCAAATAATGAATATTGCATTCCGTTGCTCGGACAATGGAGAGATATTCCGGCACCAGTCTTTTCGTTTCTTCCCGTGTCGATGTCCCATAATAATCCGTGTAATTCAGCGTGATACAGTCTGCCGGAAGAATCGTCGCATGACGCTCAGTGTCATAGACACATTCAGAGGGCATAAACTCAGCCATGACCAGGTTTCTACCTTTATCGTCGAACAGACTGACACTCTCATGGCAGTCCCTGTTGAACAGATCTAACTGGCACCTTTTGGCGCTCATGGTGACTCCACCGCTGAAATGCAGAGTGATGTTGTACAGCTCCTCATGCATGTTGATGATATTGATGTCCAGTATTGCCGCTTCAAACGGAATCCCAAGGCTAAGTTCAAACGCTATCGCACGGAGGCAGTCATAATTCAAAGCCACTTTCTTCGAGAACAGGATTACCTTCTCAATCTCGCCGTGGCACCGAGCCTCTAACTTATCGGTCAGATATTCCCTGATATCTTCCGAAGACGGGTAATCAAAGCGGAAATGATAGTGGAAACGACCTGGGCGATTCACCAGATAATCGCTTAGATTGTACAGGCTGTTGCATGTGATAATGAACAGCTTTTTTCCGTCAGATGTTCCGTCAAACAGGCTCAAAAGCCCAGACTGCGGATCTGCTTCATTTTCTCCTGGCCGGATACTGCCAAAGGTCTTGTCGAACTCGTCAAACAAGATGACAGCCTCCTGGTCGATGGACTCAATATAGGAAGCGATACCCGGGATGAACTGGTCAACAATAATGACAGGATACCCGGTCTTAACCGCCTTTGAGGAAAGGACTCTGGCAAAAAGCGACTTGCCAATACCTTTGTCTCCACTTAGGATGACACCAAGATTCCGTTCAAACATTGCAAATGCCGCAATGACTTTGTCTGCCTTTTCCGGATGGACTCCGTAGACCTTCTCCTTCACCACCAAGTCCGTCCGTGCTTCCAGAAAAAAGCCGGACATCTTTGAGAAACGGACCGTGTAAGTCTTTGCAGGGAGCCTGTCGTAGGCCTTGAGTGAATCATCATAAATCTCATATTTCGCACCAATACTTATAGCTTTCATATTATTGTTAACGCTCCTTCTTTATTTTTATTTCTTTCTATTGTTATGAATTACGCAGGGCAAAGCGGATTTCATCCTTTGTCCTGCCTTTTGTTATACCCTCACATACCGCTTAACAACAGCGGTCAGTTTTGTGGGCAGTTGGTTTAAGTCTGAGATATCCAGGAATGAGTCCCCATAGATTCTCTCAATATTCTGCTATAGCGATAGGTAATGTTTTGACTTCTAATCTCTTTCTATCCCTTGTTCAATTATATCGTTAATGTTTCTCTCATTACTCCATGTTGCTTTGCTATCTTCTTGATTGCATTGACACATTCCGTTAGTATTCCGGTTTCACAATTAGGGTTTTTAACTCTGTTGATTATGACCATGCTTATTGCTTCATGGACGAATCGGTTTTTATCCATTTTCCCTAATAACACCATCACCATTTGATATTGACCTTTGGAAATCATTTCCTCCATTAGTTCTATTATATCTTCTAGTGCTAAATACCAACCACTGTCATCACATATCATTTCCCAAATCGTATCACAACTTCGCACCCATTGTACTAATTTTGCAACTGCTTCGTTTTCTTCATTATACATACCAATTCCTCCTTATGGACTATATGGTCCAGACTTTATAGTCCATATATTACCATATTTCTATGGTACAATCAATAGAAAAAGGACTTTTTAGTCTAGTTTAGAAAGGATGATATGTTATGAACAAATTAATATTGGATGTATCCCTTGGCGATAAATTAAAAACTTATAGGAAAATTAAAAATTTTACTCAATCCGATGTTGTTCGCAAAGCTGGATTATTAGGTAGCACAATGTCTGAATCAACTTATTCCAAAATCGAACAAGGTAATCGAAATATATTTATTTCTGACCTAATAATCCTCAAGGTCGTTTTAGGTTTTTCTTATGACGACCTGTTTGGGGATTATGAAAAATCCATTTTGGATCTAAACAAATAGGATAGTGGATTATTATCTCCACATTTTCCCCCGCTCCACACCGTGCGTGCGACTTTCACCGCACACGGCGTTCCATCGGCTTTTCTTTGCTCTGTGTAGTGTAGGCTTACAACTATTTTGTGAAACAGTTTATTGTTCAATTTCGGCCAGTCCAGCCGATTTTCTCAAGGAATTAACCTTGTTGAGTTGCCTTTTTGTTAGATTTAGCATGGCGAGGTATTTAGCGATTGTTTCGGGTGCGGTTGCATGGATTAGCCTGTGAACGTCAACATGGACGATTATCAGATTTTCATAGCGGTCTGTGCCATAAAAGGGTGGTTCTTTTGGTATCTTGTGATGACAATGTATCTCATCTACCATCAGTTCTCGCCCAGTAATAGCACATTTTCCATATTGAGCGCACCATAGGGAAAGTCTGTTATCCATAAATTCCACACTTCCCATAGGGGTGCTTGTCTTCATAAGCTGTAAGAGAATAGACATATTCAATTTCAACCCATCATGAATTTCTGCTCGTCCCTCTGGTGTATAGCTGTTAATTGTCCGCTTCTTCGACATTGGTTTTTTGTGTTGGACAGAACCTATTGGTGCTATTGGACATCCATAGATGAACTGAATATCTTTACTCTGTCCGTACCGTTGTCGAATATATTTTCCTACAACTTGCCCCGTTTTTGTGATTTTGTGCCTTAATCTGTTATGCAAGCATATGTTTATGTTTCGACGGATTGTTTTGCAGTCTAAGTTGACATCCGTGGCAATCTGATAGTAGTTGTGGATACCAATAACCATTGCATTATACTTGGTTACGGCCAAGGCTCCGTTGGCAGCATCTTGAGGATGCTGCATGTCCTTAATTTGCTCTATCAGCACATGCGTTTCTCTTTGAATGGCTTTCTGGCACATATGCGACCTTACCACCCATTTTTTACGCTTCTGAACCACTTTTAGCTCGAATCCTAGAAACTCTGAGTAATGCCGCTTTAGACTTACTACCTTCGACTTTTCCTCGCTGATTTCCAGTTTGAGCCGCTCAGCCAGCCATTGCTTGATAGCAAAGTAGGCTTTATTGGCATCATCCCTTTTTCGGCAAAAGATTTTGAAGTCGTCAGCATACCGCACTATGTACATTTCTTTGAGATTACTGCGTTTCAGTGCCCTGTAGATACTCCCTCTATCCTGGTGCCCTTCTTTGTGCTCAATAATCTTATATGGAGTATGCGTCGGGTGAGTTTCCCATTGCGAACTAATCCACCAATCCAGTTCATTGAGCACTATATTGGCAAGCAGAGGTGAGAGAACACCGCCTTGTGGTGTTCCTTTTTGCGGTAACACCTTACTACCATCCGGCAGAATAATAGGCGCTTTCAGCATTTCTTTTATGATACATAGCAAAGTTTTATCTCGAATACCCAATGACCACATTTGCTTGATGAGTTTACTGTGGTTTACATTATCAAAAAATCCTTTAATGTCCATGTCCACCACATAGTACAGCTTAGTGAAGTGTATCAGGTTCTGAACCTTGGAGATTGCATTTTCTGCCGACCTATTTGGCCTGAAGCCATAGCTATACTCATGAAATTTGGCTTCACAGATTGGCTCTAATACCTGTTTGATGCTTTGCTGTACCAACCTATCAAACATAGTGGGGATACCGAGGGGTCTGATACCGCCATTTGGTTTTGGAATTTCTACTCGCTTTACAGGTTTTGGTTTATACCATGCCAGCTTCTTCTGCACAGTGCGGATATATTTTTCCGCAGGCATTTGTTCAATGTCTCGGATTGTTATTCCATCCACACCTGGGGTTACACTGCCTCCATTTCTCTTGATATTCCTATATGCTAATTGGATGTTTTCCTCGGAGCAGATTATTCCCATAAGGTTCTGGAACACCTGCCCGTTTTGACTTTTTGCATACAGTTCATCAAAAGTGGATTGCATATCATAGTATTCACTGTTTCTGAGTGTCTGTTTCTTTTTGGTTGCCATAGGCATCACCCTCCTTCCGGAGCATGATTTTCTTTGTCATACTCGAAGCTATGGATTGCCTACTACACACATTGCATTGCTAAACCGACTACCGGCTATCCCTCCACCTACTTTCATAAGCTTCACTGGTACTGTGCCGGCACTCTCACTGGAACAAAACAGGATTTAGTTTGCACAATCTCCTGTACCATTTCATAAGTCTGCAATGACCTCCATGTTTCCAGCTTTCCACGTTCCGATAATCCTATCATTGACTGCTTTTAGGTGCTTCCTATGAGCCCGCATGCACATCGCCGCCTATAACGGCGCAAGGTCTTTCATAACGACAATATTTTACTCAACCTCACATGCACCCTTTACAGGGCTATCGCATTTCTACGAAATCGGCTTTCAGACCCGTACATTCGGAAGTTCGTCAGTGATTTTAACACATTCTCACCGTGAGCAATCGACACCCGGCATATCTGCAACACCATCCACCTCTGGGCAGCTTTCGACATAGTATTACTAAATCTATGTTACGGTTGCATTCTGCCGTCTTCACCGAGCTTCTGACCTTTCTGCTATTGCACGCAGTAACGCCAGTCGGAGTATTAGTGAGAGCCTTTCAAGGCGTTACCCCATCATTCGACTCTTCGGATTATCAGTTCTCCAAAAGAGAACTATTACGTTCTATTTCTTTTGTGCCTGCGCTTTTTCCGCAGGAACGTGTCACACTATCATCACCAATAGCGGCTGCAACAAACAAGATACCTTTGCGTTGATACTCCTGCTTGATGCCGCGAAGATCCTCCTCAGCTGCAGAACCACCATAACCGCTGTCAGCAGGCTGTCCGTCTGAAACCAGTATGAGGATTTTTACTGCTTCCGGCCGCTTAGACAGCTGCTCCGCTACAAAACGGAGTGCGGCTCCGTCACGGTTGCTTCCTCTGGCCGCAATATCCATCATGCGGTATTTATCATCATGATCAAAGCCATCAAATTCCGCATAGGAATATAGTGCTACTGTATTTCCGACATCGGTATAATCGGTGGAATGACCATAGACCATTACCGGGATGTCCAGGCTCTGACAGAAATCATACAGAATAATAGCTGAGGCTCTGGCATAAGTACAGCGATCACAGGAACACATAGACCCTGACTCATCCAGAAGCAGGCCGACTGCCAGCTCCGGGATCTCATTGGGCAGGTTGTTCTTATAAAACACCTTACCGTCATTCCTGCACAGTGCGTGCACATCCAAACGGCGGCCCATGATAAGACCGGTCAGCTTGCCGCCTCTTCGATTTTCCTTGAGCTGCTTCTGCAAACTCTTCTGCAGCTGGCGGGAAATATTGATCAAAGGTCCCGCAATAGCATTATACTGTTCTATAAGCTCCTCATCCACAGAGGCAATCCGATTGATTCGGATAGGTACCCCTTCATGGATATTCCCATAAGAAATATTCTGAGCCACATCATTCAACTCCTGAATCCTTTCATTCTCCAATTGCTCGCAGACCGCTTTTTCCGCCATCTTGTCCAGAAGACGTTCGATATCGGATGCAGCACGATCATACTGCTCCCGCTCATAATCGTCGTTTCTTTCTATTGACCCACCAACAGGTTCTGAAAGTGATTCTGACTGGTGGTAGGGGATGCGTCCCTGCTCAGTATCCGCAGTTTCCTGTTTCTCAGCACCGGAACTGCCACCATCTATAGGGGCAGTTTCTTTATCTGAAGAATTATTGCTTCCCCCAGACCCAGATGGCTTTTCTTCCGTTTCAGAGTCAGTCTGGAAGCCCTCTGTTTCTCTTGAGTCATCCTCGCTCTCGGCGTCTGCATGAGTCTGTGCCCGTTTGCCGGCCGTCGCAGATTCTTCTGACCCGTCGGATGCTTCCGGCACCGGCGTGCTGCTTCCTTCACCAATTTCGGAACCGCCGGCAATTGCGCCCAACACTTCCGACAAGGTTTCTGCAAGGCTGGCGGAACCTCCGGAGGTTATAGCCTCTTCCTGACGTTTTTTGCATTCTTCACAAAATGATTCGATATAGTCCCAGCACCTTACCAGTACCATATTGACGACATTCAGCCGGTCTTTTCCGGACCTGCTCATTAAGGCGCTGTCAATATCGGTAATTAAACCGAACACCGCCTGAATTCTTTCATCGCTGAGCGGTTCGTCCCCATACTTGATTTCGCCAAATTTTGCATAAGACAGCATGATCTGAAGAATGCTTTCAAAAATATGACTTTCTTCATCCTCCTGCTCGATCAGCTGCGTCACGGTCAGTATTTGCTCGAAATGCCGCTCCCGCAGCTTTTCAAGCCCGTATCCCAGTGTACCTGGGAAATTGTTCAGCACCCGGTTTTCAATATACCCATCCTCAATTACATTGGAGATATAATGGGCAATCATCTGCACCATCTCCAGATTTTTGGGATCGGTTCTCACATAATTCCAGAATGCTTTCTCGTTCCGTGCATCCGCCGTTGTCTTCAGGTCTGGCGGATAGGGATACCAGCGACCGCTTCCTAAATAATTGGCATGTGTCTGTGCTGCAAGAAAATCTGTATAAAGGACATGTCCCAGCTCATGAGCGAACATACCGCATACGATCTGGTAGCGGTTTTCCCTCCCCTTTACCTTCGTGACCATAGGATGCCCGGCATTGATACGCACAAACATATTGTCCGTTGATGCCACATGCTTTTCTCTCGGTTTCCAGTAAAGATTCACACGGACCCGTCGGTTATAGTGATACCGCCTTGTCTGTGCTGCCGCCAGATCTTCAAAATGTCCCGCCAAAAGACGGGACGAGAAGAATTGTCGGTCTGAAATTTTACTGCGCTGCTCATTGAGCCGCTGTTTTACTAACTTGTGATTCACCCTCGCCATACAGGGTTGACCTCCTTTCTAAATACATTTATGCGGTTGCTCTCTTTCGCTTCTTTGTAAAAATCGGTTCCAAAACTGCACTGATCAGCGCCTCACGGTCTACTTCATCTGTGGTCGCCTTGCTGATGATCGTATACAGCGCCGACTCATATACATCGCCGGTAATTTCACTGCTCACAATCCAGTCAATCAGGCTGCGCATACCATAGGAGCCGTCCGTAATACTGTTCTTTCGGCAATACTCCGACAGGTCGTTGACCACCTGCACCATCTGGGAGATCTGGTACTCATCGGTTGCGCCCGTGACGGCCATGGCGCGCTGCACCATAACTTCAGGCGTCGGAAGTTCCACATCTCGTACCAGACTCATTCTGTCGATAACAGACTATAGCGATAGGTAATCTTTTGATATAATCTCCAGATTTTCCCCCGCTCCACACCGTGCATGCGACTTTCACCGCACACGGCGTTCCATCATAGACTTGCTGTTGAAATAAATGTAACGAACTAACTGCTCGTATTATGATTGATTTATTCGATTGCTTGTGTTCCGTACAGAGTACGAAATTCGTTGAGTTTTGCCATTTGCTTTTTGTTCGGCTTCAATTCTGCCAACATGGATTTTATTAGGATTGGGTTTGTCACCTTAACCAGCAAATGGGCTTCGGGAGACAGAATTGCGATATTTGCATATTCGTCTGTTCCACCCTTGTGCCTCGGGTTTATGTGATGTCCTTCCGCCTCATCCATCATCAGAAAACGCTTGGTAATTGCACATTTTCCTTTTTGAGCTGCATATCGACTGATACAGTTGACTGCAAAGGCGATGTTGTCTGCCCATGCCATCTTGCTGTTCCACATCTTGGAGATTTGCAAGGCTACAAGCTCGTGCCTGTTTTCCTCTGCGTATGGGTGTGCTTCCACCTTATGCTGCACTGCATTTTTGGTTTTGCAGTATCCTATGGGTAGAACCGGGTAATCTCCGATATATCGGATTTGCCTGGTTTCCCTGTATTTAGGCGGTATCTGAATTGCAGGATTGGGGCAGGTTTTTGAGAAACCTTTATACTTCGTCTTGGTGTACAATTTTCTCAGTATTCTGAGACTTATCGTGTCAAGACTTAGGTAGACCCCTGTTGCAATCTGATAATAATTGTGTATTCCCATAACCATCGCATTGTACTTGGCAATTTCCTTGCTCATACTCTCCCTGTCCTTGTGCCTGCCTATTTCTGTAATCTGCCCGGCAAGCGTTCGGTATATCCTTGCCATCGCCTTGTCAGCGATATAAGATACACCGCCCCATTTGTTTCGTTTGAGGTTTGCCTTAATCTTGAATCCCAGAAACTCCGTGTAATCTATAGTTATATCCGTGATTTGGGATTTTTCCGGCGATATATCAAGTTTCAGCTCCTCTTTTAGCCATATTTGGGTCGCAATGAAAATCCTTTCGGCTTCATCACGGTTACTGCAAACGATTTTAAAATCATCTGCATATCGGACATGGTGTATTTCTTTTAGCCTGCTATTTTTCCGCAACGCGCGACACGCTTTTGAGCGAGTGCTTTCACCATTTCTACCGGGTGGCTCTTTGTACTCATGCTTTGTTGGCATTCGCTCCCACTGCGAACTGAGCCAAACGTCTAGCTCATGTAGGTAAATGTTGGCTAACAGTGGAGATAGAATTCCTCCTTGCGGAGTTCCCATATCTGGATAGACCAGAGTGCCGTTTGGCATTTGTATGGGAGCCTTGAGCATTTTCCTTATTACCACCAGCAGTTGCTTGTCGTGTATTCCCATATTCCAGATCAGCCGCATTAACTTTGTATGGTTGACGTTATCAAAGAAACCCTTGATGTCCACGTCCACCACCCACGTCATGTGCCTGCGGTTTATGTTGAACATAAAACTTGCAATCGCATCTTCTGCTGATTTATTAGGGCGAAAACCTTTGCTATTTGGCAAAAACTTCGCTTCGCATATTGGCTCCAACACCTGTAGAATACACTGCTGAATAATCCTATCCCATATAGTCGGGATTCCCAGTGGTCTGGTTTTCCCGTTTGGTTTTGGAATTTCCACTCGGCGTACCGGCTTAGGGTTGTACCAGTTGAATTTGCGTCTGACATTCTCAACGACTTCTTCTGCGGATAATGAATCCACCTCTGCCATTGTAAGTCCATCTGTTCCAGGGGTTTTTGCCCCTTTATTTCCTCTGACATTGCGATATGCCAAAAGGATATTTTGCTTCGAGACGACTAACTTTGACAGATTGTTGAAGTTCATACCGGCTTTACTCTGTTCGTACAGAGCGTGGCGCACCCCATTCATGTTATACATTTGGGTATGTACCTTTTTCCGGTTTTGCTTTGGTTTGTTTGTGCGTCTACGAGTGTTATTCACGGAGTATCACCCCATTTCTCAAGGATGACCTTTTTGTCATACCCGAATCCGCAATCAATCGTTACATATTTCGTTTGCTTGTCCATGACTTGTGGCTGTTCCTCCACCTCCATTACAGAGGCTTCAACGGTCGTGCCACTACTCTCACCATGTATTAAACGGCTTATTGTTCTTCGTCCGTATCGCCCTATTTTCTAAGGACGTACATGGCTTTCCTCGTTCCGATAATCTTATCCATTCTATTAAGGGTTAGGTGCTCACTATAGGGACAAAAGCTGAATAGCGCCTGTAACGCTATAAGGTTGTTCATCTGAATCATAACTACTAAACCCCACTCTTGTGGCTACTGCCTTTTGGCAGTATCAGCTCCCCGTACATTCGCAAGTTCGTCAGGCAATGCGTTGCCATTCTCACCATACCTTTGTTATAGGACACCCGGCCTATCAGTTGCCATATCACCAAAGTGACTTAGGTTTCCTTCAGCCGACTTCAACGAGCTTCAGACCCGTTTCCGAAGAAACACGCCTGTCGTAGTATTAGTGTGGATGCCTCCGGGCGTTACCCCATCATTCCATCCATCAGATTATCAGTTCTCCAAACTGATTTTAGTTTGTGCCGCACCTTTTCAGTACGGAACGAGTCGCACGGTTCATACTGCGGCATCCCTCATATCCGATATTAGTCGTCACTACGACCACCGCATCCGGATGACGCTCTATCACCTCTCCGGTAGGAAGAGTGATTGTCCCGGTCTGCTCCAGCAGAGAATTCAGTCCTGGCAAAACGCCGGGCTGGACAATTGTCGTAGGCTCCTGGATCTCAATGACATACCCATACTTCAGAGCCTTGATAAAATCAGTCTCAATATAAGTATAGGTTTGACCACTGCTCTTGGAATTTTCATCTCGTCTGGACAGGGCACACACCTTCTCCGTTACACGATCCAGCACAATGCTCATACAGTCCTGGGATGTTGCGGCTGCATTTTCTACACCAGTCAGAGCCTGATATACCCCCGCCGGATCATAATCCATATCATCCAAATCGGGCAGATTCATCATTTTGGATACGTTGGCATAGTTGATTCCACCCATACTCGCCAAAATCGCTTTTTCATGATCAAGCTGTGCATCCCCGGTAGAACCCGAATCGGTATCCGGAAAAATCTGACCGATGAAGTCAAATATTTCTGTGCCTGCCGAGCAGGTGTATGCCATATACGGAAGCCCCAGCCCTGCTGCAATCGCTTTTGCGCTTCTGGTCTTTCCGGTTCCCGACGGTCCACGGAGGAGGAAATTCCTCATCTGCGTCGGTTTCCCGGTGGTTGCCTGAGCATGTTTGCAGATATCAACGACCTCCTGTGGAATGATGTACCATTCCGGAAGCACCGGTATCAGCTGTTTTTCCTGACTGCTCATCGTCCTTGGATGCAGTTCATACTTGCCGACAAAATCCGTGTGTTCCACAATGACATCTGCGCTCTTCACAATAACCCTCGCTGTTTTTGCAAAGATCGTAAATTCCCCAGCAATCACATGGGTAGGCTCAAAAGCGCCGGAATCCAGCTGCACCTGAGATACACGCATCAGATTTCCGGCCTTGTCCACACTCACCTTGACGGCTGCTGAACAGGAGGCATCTTTGATGCGTCTGTAGGCGTTATCACATAGCATTGCCATGTACTCCGTAGCCGAGGGTAAATCCGAAAATCCATGACTAAACTGATCGCGGTATAATTCAAAATTATCACTGAATTCCTCATCATTCATAAGTACCGGAAACAGTGCCATCATAACGGCAGCTCCGTCACGCCCTGATGCGTTTAGCACATAGTTTTCAAAAACTTCCGTGTTCTTGTCATACACACTTGCCATTAGCGAACCAGAGTTGCTGTCATATACTACCAGATGATACTCATCAGGTCCCATGGACGATTTGTATTCAGCAACTGTCCTGTGGTCGATGACTCCGACAGCTCCTTCGGCGCTGCCATCCATGCAGCGGCAAACTGCATGTACCGCCTTTATGACTGTTGAACACAAAGTTGCATTTGTCCCATCTCCATATTTCGATGATACTGACACCTTTTTGTTCGTCAACGTATCAAACGGTTCCGGTAAGGGACGGCTGTAATTAAAGATGTTGTTCATGTATGCACTCATACGTTATTTCCTTTCTGCATTTGACTGCGTAAGATTGATTTTGATTCCCTCAGATACACACTGGACATCCGTAAGCCCGGCTCTTATCAGTTCCTGGCAGATATCTGCCCAACTCTCCCGGACCGGAAGTTCTTCCGCGAGCAAAATCAATTCTGAGAGATTTTCCCCAATTGCTTCATTACATCTGGCATTCAGCTCGAAAATATGAGCATCTGCCCACTCAAAGGCCAGCAACTCGTAATTTTGTACCTCTGGTTCTTCTTCAGGTTCCGGGGCATTATCCTCCGGCTCCAAAACCGCATCCTCCTCAGCCGGCGGATTGTACTCAATTCCAACCACCTGCAGGTTTTGGATCACGACTCTGGCACGGCGGTATCCGCCGGCACGGTTCAGCAGGATGAATACCTCCTGGTTTTCCCGGATGAGCCTTTCGGCATTCGGCGCCTCCCAGATCCATCTTGCTTCCGGATACTCAGATAGCACAAGTTCTGTAACCCGTCTGAGTATGACGGAATATGCAAGCACCTGTACATCTTTCTCGGTCGCTTCTTTTACCGGCTCCGGCAAAAGAGGAAGTGGTACAATTACTTCAATCTTTCTGGAGGAAAGAAAAAGCAGTCTTATCACCGCTGCAAAAATACCGAGAATAATCAATAACAGGATGGGCCATAGCCGGCATATAAAAGTGAGCAAAGCCAGCATACCTAACAGCACCAGCGCCTCATAAGCCATGTGCCTTTTTTGATCTTTCTTATTCATCACTCTGTTCCTTTCTGACTTCGTTCCTTTGGAATAAAGATATAGAGGCAGTTTGCATTACTGCAATCAACAGTATTATGCAAAATTACTGCCGCCGCCTGCGATGAGTCAAATTGTTTTCCCGGTATTTCTCCAATACCTGCGGCTACATGACCAAGAATGGTTCTTCTTTGGAACCCGTCCGCCGCTGACAAAACACGGCAAAACTCCTCCCCATCTCGATAGACTGAAATAGCATACTGTCTGTTCAGTGAAATGCTCATCAAGATACTATGAAGTTCTTCTTCATTCAGACATCCTTTTGTCTTGCCCTTCATTGTAGCCTTGAATTTTGTGTGTTTCTCCTCCTCAGAGAGAAGGCAAAAGGTTTCATTTGTCATAAGACACCTCCTTTGAAACGCAAAAAGGCGCACATGAGCATACAGTGTCTGTAACTCATGTGCGCCTTAATACGCCGGATTCAATTGTTGCTCCAATCAATTCTCATCAAAGAATGATCCGCCGCCAAATGCCTCATACCCGGTAAAATTTCCGGATGCTTCAGCGCCTGTCGCAGGAGTTGAAGCAGCATTTTGTGGAGCAGTATTCTGAGGAGCAGTATTCTGGGGAGCCGCATTCTGCTGTCCTGCAGCTGCCTGGTTTTCCTTGGACTTGCCTCCACCGGAAGCATACTCAATGTCATCCAGAATAATAACCATCATTTTTCTGGTTTCTTTGGTATCCTTATCTTCCCAGGAATCTTCGTCCAGCCTGCCAATCAGATTCACAAAGGAACCCTCTTTCAGCTGCATCTTCTTGATGCGCTCGCATACGCCGTTAAACGCTTTGACCGGAAGGTTAATCCAGCGGCTGTCGTTTTCAGCATGAGGGTCATAGACCTTCTTGCCGATTCGGAACCTCACAGAATCACCATTCTCAGAAAAGCGAAGAGCTGGCGTGTTGTCATAACCTTTGGATACGACGACTTGTGTTGCAAAAACTTTTAACATGGAAATCTCCTTTCTCGCAGGGGTTACCTGCTATAAAATTATTTATTTCAAACCTGCTTTGCAGGTAGAAACCAAAAGAAACAAAAAAAGTGCCAACCAGCACAATTGTGCTAATTGACACTTTGAAAACTCGGATACTCGTGATTTCTCTTTGGAAATCTTGAAACTGATATAAATATTATAGCATATGCAGCTTCAATAGTCAATCCATCCGAAAATCACTTGGAAATCGCTTTTTCGATCTCCGTTTTTGCGAAATCCAAAGCAATAACTGCCTTCAGCAAGTCAAATCGGTAGGTGCCGTCTTCATTTTCATTTTCCTTGATCAACTCCTGTATTTCGTTCAAGAGCCGATTCAACATCTCCTTATCTGCTTCCATTTTAATTACCTCTCTTTTTTGTTCCCAGTGCATAGTAGCTGCATATCATATAACTGCCCTCATGCTCATATACTGGGGTTTTGTCTGATAAGTATATAATAACAGTATCGCCAATAGAGAGCACCTTCATTCTTTGCCGAATAGGAATTTTCACTGCGTTTCCCTCCAGTTGAACCCAGATTCCTCTGATTCTTTTTCGGATCCCGACCGTCTCAATTTTTTCGCAGATTCCCTGGATACACATATAGTTGCCAGCAAAGCTATTATAGCATAGTCGAATCCCGTTTATAAGCAGAAACCCGGATAATAATAGACAGGGAAGGCTGAAATAGAAATCCCGGAACCCAAGCAAGATGCTAACAAACAACAGCAGGAAAACAGCACCCCCTGCAATCCTTATGGCAATCTGCTTTTGTAAAGGTGCTGGCAACCCATAAAATTTCTCCTTCATCTGCTTCACCTCACAATACGATTAGTTTCTTTTTCTTCAGCAGCCCGAGCAGTATCTTTACGGTGTCATCCCTGCAATCCGCACATTCCATGATCTGCTCCAGGCAATTATCTGCGATGGTATTCTTTGTGTAGATTGCCTCCACCAACGCCTGCCGGTTTTCAGAATGGAGATATCGTGGTTCAGGTTTGATCTTATGCTCTCTAAGAAAAATAAGTTCTGCTACCGTCAATCGAAGTCCGGCATTCCGAAGCCAGGTTAATGCTTCCTTTTCTGCGTGGCTCAAAAAAATTTCCGGTTTTGCATTGACCGCCGGGCAGCAAACGCACTGTGTGAGGATTCTGTATCTTGCCACATCAGTATTTTCTGCTCCCGTTTCTGCCAGACCCATTCTTGCCAAATGCTTCAGCGTCCGCTTCTCCGATTCTGTTTTAGCCTCTGAAAATCCAAACCTTCCGTTCAGCCACAACGCCGCCTGTTCTCCGGATAAGCTATATTCCTGACCACATCTCGCCACCTGGAGAAGATGTTCCGTGGAGTTTTCTTTTACAATCCCTTTGGACAAATAAATCATGTTCATCACCTCTTTGACCTTTCAATTACATTACACGATTGGATAAGGTGATTTACAACATTTTATTTTGCTGTTTATATCAAGTACATAAGTGCAACACAAGCTCCGGCAATTAAGAGAACGCATGCCACGACCAATATAATCTTTTTAACCAGCGCCTTGTCAATCTCCTCACGCCCTCCCCCTTCATCAAAGGGACGGACATCATCATAATAGCCATCATAATCATCTTCTCTTACCGGCTCAGATGCCTCACCAGCTTTCACAGGAACAGCTGGTCTTTTTGTTTTACCTGAATATCTTCCTTTCTTTACATGTTTCTTGCTGCTCTTTTTCTTCTCTCGGTGCGCTTCGGTAACCGACGCTTCCTCCGGGACCGCAGAGGATAACGATTTTCCGCACTCCGTACAAAAGGATGCTGCCGGGTTTGCAAGTTCTCCGCCGCAATAAGGACAGTATTTCATAGTATTGAACTCCTTTCCTGAAAATAAAAAAAACAAGCAGATTCCTGAGAACCCACTTGTAGACGATATAAGTATAACAGATTTTCTTTTCCATGTCATCGGCATTTCCTATGCCACTTTTGTGCCATTTTATCTGCCATACCACGCCAATGAAGTTCTTCACTACGCAATCTCACTACATGGCCATTATCAAAGCATAAACCGCATTGGTCGCGGACAATCATAAAAAAAGCATATTTCTATCTAAACAAGATAATAAATATCTACCCTATCCAACATTATATCTTGTTTCAGTATAAAATCAATAGACGCGATAAAAAATATCTAAATAAGACAGAGAAAATGGAGATTTATGAATGGGTAGAAGCATGTTTACAATAAAAGGAAATATCTGCTCTGATAAAGTAAGATTGGGCCGCGCACTGCAAAAGCCCCCGATCACACAAGAAGAGCTTGCCCAAAGGATTCAGTTTATGGGTATGGAGGACATGACGCCTCTGATCATCTCACGTATAGAGAAGAACCAACGACATGTCTGTGATGCAGAATTGCTTATGCTGGCAAAAGCCTTGCATGTATCAATGGAATGGCTGGTTAGTGATACAGACGAGATAAAGATAAAATAAAATCTATTTGTGGCAAAAAAACGATGCAGAACAGGCTTTTTTAATAAGATGGCCTTTGTTGTTTTATGTCGAAAAACTTTTCCGTGCATGGCGGCGTCCTCCTGATTGCCGCCATGTCAAATTGCAAGGTGTAGGGTCGTCGTTGGGTTTTCTGCAAAAGGAAACGGCGGCTCAAATTTAGAGCTGCCGTTTCATGGGCGCGTGAATAGGGCTGCTGTACGACGGCTTTTTTCTTTTGCCGTCGTCCGGCAGATGAAATTTCTATTCTACTTATTTTTCTAATGTTAGAGGGATTATTTCCTTCCTCATAGACTGAGAGGCAATAAACGCATACAGGAGATAAATAAGGGTAAAAATCAGTAAAGCACTCAAAACCACAAGTGCTATCAATGCGGTTAGATTATCAAATACAGGCACATCATAAGAAGCTATAAAAAGCGTATGGCTCATTGACTTTAGTAAGCAACTACCAATGACTATTGCAGGAATAAATGGCAATGCGAAGTAAAGAAATATATGATCTCTCAACATTTTTTCAAGAACAATCACCTCGTTTCCAAGTGTTCTCATTACATTGTATTGACGCTTTATTGTTTTCACTTCCGTCAAAAGTTGAACAGCGAGTATTACAATACTAATTATGCCGATAACCAGCGACAAGTAGCACAATGGCAGAATAATTAAGATAGCTTGGCTGGTAGGTGTACTTGCTAATTTGCCCATGTAGTAATAGTTTCCTTTGTCGAGGATTTTTGTTGTGTATCCGTTTTCCCCGGAAGCAACCACATTGGAGTTCAATGGCCTAACTTGCGGAAATTCGTTTTCCAATTCAGACATATCAATCACTGTTTCGGATTGAGCAACATAGAGGCTGTACATCGCTTCCATATTTTCAATATAGTGATCCGGGACAACGATTACAAAATCTTGGCCGTTACCATATCCACCATACTGTGAGAACGCCTCGGTAAAAATATCCTTGCAAACCAGAGTGCCTTTTTCAATCTGAAAATTTGTAAATGTATCTTTCAGATATGGCAGACAATGAATGATGTATTGTTCTTCTGACAATGGTATTTGAGGCAGGCCCAACATTGCTCGCAAATTACAATAATCACTATATTTCATAAAGGCATCGTACTGGTTTTCTGCAATAACATAGTCGTTGATTGATACGGTTTTGCTTGCCCTGTTCCAGTATTTTGTTAAGACACGATTTCTAATGTCAGTAAATTGTGTGCTTTTATCTGTATATAAGCAATAGGAATATTGGTTGTCTACATCAATGCGTTCATTCAAGAATGAGGAATATTGGCTATAATCACCGTTCTCACCTACATGAACAATCGCAAGGTCGAATGGCTGCATAACAACTGCTTTCTCCATGACCTGATAAAAAGCATTTGTCATACCAATACAAACGATGGTGCAGGTGAATAAAATTGAGATAACACCTAATGAGAAACTCATTTTGTTGGATTTTGAAAGGAACATTCGTAAGGTAACTAAACGACTTCCTTTGTATTTCCAGTTCTGAGATTTATTAAGCATTTCGTGTATGATATAAATAAATCCTCGAAAGAAGAACAACAGCCCCAACATTGCCGAAACTGCACCTGCGGTAATGCTTGCCACTGTCTGTTTTGTTCCCGCAAACAAATAGAAACTTACAATGAGCATTACCACGGAAATCAGCAAAAACATGAAGCCAGTTTTAGATTGGTGTTCACGAACACTACTGTTGTTCCGACTGTAATTCAACAGATCTATCAATTTAACCGTTTGTACTTTTCTATTCGTCTTAATCAGTGCGATTATATAGACAATGCAAAATTCGATGCAAGTCAAGCCGACTGCTGATACAGAAAGAAAAGCTAATAATGCTTCTTGAAAGTGGAATAGATTTGAAACAAAACTTTCTAATATTTTAGAAACTAAAATCCCAAAGCCAAAGCCCACAATAACAGCCATAAGGCCCAAAAAAGCATTTTCCTTAAATATCATTTTGCAAATGTCGCCTTTTTCTACACCCAATATCATATAGGTGCTAATTTCCTTGCTGCGACGCTGTAAGATGAAGTCCATCATGTAGCTGATAAACCACCCAAGTGCAAATACAACGACGGCAGAAAAAAGGGCGGCAATCACGCCAATATCACCGTTTCCGCTCTCGGCAAATAAACGAAAAAGCTGTTGCATAGTATGAGAAACAATAAGAGAATTGAACGCATACATAAGGGCAACAACGCCGATAAGGGAAAACCAAAAAATCTTATATTCACTTAACTGCCGTTTCATATTACGTTGTGAAAGACTTGCAAGCATAATTTCAATTCCCTCCCATCATGGTGAGGACATCTAAAATCTTGTTAAAGAAAGTTCTGCGAGAATCGTTGCCTTTGCGGATTTCCGTAAAAATCGTGCCGTCGCGCAAAAAGAGAATACGATTTGCATAACTCGCAGAAAAGGCGTCATGCGTTACCATTAGTATGGTTGCACCCAGCGTTTCGTTGATGCTCTGGATAGTGGATAGCAGCATCTGGGACGAATGGCTGTCCAGTGCGCCGGTGGGTTCGTCCGCCAGAATCAGCTTAGGATTGTTGATGATGGCTCTGGCGCAGGCGCACCGTTGCTTTTGGCCGCCGGATACCTGATAGGGGTATTTTTTCAGAATATCCGTGATGTTTAGTTTACTGGACATTTCTTGTACCCGCCCGTCGATCTCACCTGCGGGAACCTTGTTGATTGTCAATGCTAGAGCAATGTTCTCGGAAATGGTCAGGGTGTCCAGCAGGTTAAAGTCCTGAAATACAAAGCCCAGATTTTCCCGGCGAAACCGGGCAATCTGCTTTTCGTTTATCTCTGTCACATCAGTCCCGTCCAGATGGATATGTCCTGCGCTGACCGTATCAATAGTGGAAATGCAGTTAAGCAGGGTGGTCTTGCCGGAGCCAGACGCGCCCATAATCCCTACAAATTCCCCCTCCTGAACGGAAAAGCTGATGTCTTGAATCGCTTTTGTGATGTTACCGCCATTTCCGTAATACTTCTGGATATGTTCCAGCTTCAAAACTTCTTTCATAGTATTATCACCTCTAATCCTATTGTAAAATAATATGAACGCCATTTGTATCAAGTTTTCTTACAAAGTTCTAACAGAAATGTAAGAAGTGCAGAACCATTTTAGCTCTGCACCTCATGGATCAGACAGTTAATGTGAAAAGCCAGAGAAATAGATGCGCCATGTTCAGATGATGCCGCTGTAATGCTGATACCCAGCTTGTCACAGAGGCGTTTACACAGGTATAGGCCGATCCCTGTGGACTGCTGGATCATGCGCCCGTTCTGCCCAGTAAATCCTTTTTCAAAGACGCGAGGCAGGTCAGCGAGTGAAATTCCGATTCCGTTATCCTCCACCACAAGAACCACTTGATCTCGTTGCCTACGGGCGGAAAAGCGAATAATCGGCTGCTCGGCCCGATATTTGACCGCATTGGCAATTAGTTGGTTTAGAATGAACCGCACCCATTTTTCATCAGAATAAACTGTATCCTGCATTTCCTCCACTTTCAGCCGCACCCCGCTCTGGAGCAGCAGGTATTTGTTGTCCGCAATCGCCTGATGCACCACTTGGGCCAGAGCCATTTCACGAACAGAATAATCTTTCTCAGTATGTTCGCTGCGGGCATAATAAAGCGCCTGTTCAGTAAAGCGGTTGGTCTTTTCGAGTTCCAACAGCAGTTCCTTTGTCCAGTCTGTCCGATGGTTTTCGCACAGTAGTTTCATAGCGGTAATAGGCGTTTTGATCTCGTGAATCCACTGTTCAATATATTCCTTGTATTCCTGACGTTCCTGACAAACCGTTCCAATCTGTTCCAACATAGATTTTCCGGCCATTTTCAAAAGCCGATAGTAAACCTGATCCTCTGCCTGTTCCGGCAACTCCATCACTTCGGAAACGAGATAGCGTTCCGAAAGCTGACCGGTCATGTCTAAAAGCTGTCGCATTTGTCGCTGTCGCTTCCAGTAAGTAAGGAACAGACCTGCCAACAAGATCAGCGCCCATACCGCAGAAATCAGTAGTACCACAGAAATAGGATTGCCACATACCAGCAGGAATACAGTAAGCGCAACCATGCAGATCAGGTTGGTCAGCAGGAATGGGATTCTATTTTTCCAATACTGTCTGCGGTTCATACTGTGTACCCCTGTCGATGCTTTGTTTTGATAAAATCTGTCAGACCGATACCTGTCAATTTTTCACGGATACGGTTGATGTTGACGCTTAGAGCGTTGTCATCCACATAGAGTTGATTATCCCATAAAAACTCTACTATATCTCTACGGGCACAGATTTTTCCTGCATTTTTGAATAGGTAATAAAGAATTTTCAGTTCGTTTTTGGTTAGTTCCACACTCTGTCCATCATAATCCAAGCTACTGGATTCCAAGTGTAGCACCGTAGCACCATAGACCATTTGCTCATTCTGCTGTACCGGGTATGACCGTTTGAGTAGGGATGCGATTTTTGCCAGAAGAATCGCCGTGTGATAGGGTTTTGTAATAAAGGCGTCACCGCCCAGCATGATGCTGTTGAGTTCATCCATATCTGTATTGCAGCTTGTTACAAAAATAATTGGAACATTTGAATTGCTGCGAATTTGAGAACAGATAGAAAAGCCGCTTTCATTGGGCAATTTAATATCTAATAAGACAAGGTGTGGATCTTCTGCTCTAAAAGTATCGTTCACCTTTGAAAAATCCTTTACTGAAACAGCAGTATATCCATTGCCGCGCAAAAGGATTTCCAATTCGCTTTGTATAACAGGATCATCTTCAATAATCAGTATCTTATATGGTTTCATGTTTTAATTCCTTTCCTTGTTTCGTTCGCATATCTAAGGGCTTTTCGGTGTCCTTCGGGATTAACCATACTGTCCCCATTTTTATGGCTCCGGGGATACGGGATGCAGCACAGTAATAATTTATCCATCGGGGAGTCACGCCCCATTTTTCACCTGCTTCTTTCAAAGTCATATAGTCCATAATACACCTCCAATTTATTCATTATAATTCGTTTTCTCGAAGAATACAAGGAACAGAATATGAATTATAGAATGTAGCATCACTGTAAACAGTACGCAGAACACGAGAGCTGAAATGCTCATCCTATCTACGCATTTAGAGGACAAAAAGCTCGCAGAAATCAAGGCTTTTCGGCGGTGGTCGGTGGGGTGGCAGAATGATATATCAAATACCTGCCGGAACGAGCTTTGAAATGCGTAGAATAAACCCATAGGAAAACGATGGGTATAGGGCCAACAGGCTGACATGTCCGGCGCTTTCTTAGGAGCTGTTCAGGAGGGCCCGGATTAGTTTGCTTTGTTTTCATGGTTTTGCGTTCTTATAATCAAAGAAATATGAATTATAAAGTTTAATTAACCCGCATATAACAACATTCCACGGACAAAGTATGAATTATACAATGTAAATGGGTGATGCTATATGGCGAAAGTTGAAGATTGTCCCGGTTTTGAAACTTTCGGCGCGGATGTAAAAGCCGCACGGAAAGCAAAACATCTGGCGCGTAAAACGCTGGCTGAAATGGTGGGTATTGAATGGCGCTATCTTGCCAATATTGAGAATAAAGGCACGATCCCCAGCCTCCCGGTTGTGATCCAGCTTATTAAAATCTGCGGGCTTCCCGTAGAACGGTATTTCAACCCGGAAATCATGCGAGGGGACAGCGAACAGCGGCAACGGGTCAGCCACAAGCTGAAACTTTGCCCGGAACACTATTTGCCGGTCATAGCAAATCACCCTGCCGACTTACGGTTTTTTTTATTCGGCAGAGTGCCACTGCAATATAAAATTTTCTTTTTTACTTCTCTAACAAGACAGCTATCGTTAGACTATCTTCACAATACGGTTTTCCTGCTACATCGCTAAATACTTCACATATTTTAAAACCTTCTGATTTCATTTCATTGATTAGAGTTTCCTTTGTAAAATAGGTATTCCAGATATAGTAAATAGCAGCAGAATCATTTGGAGAAATGATGGATGTTTGCTCCAATGTGACACAATCTGAGTACCGAAAAGACGAGTTAAACTCAAGGTACTTTTCTTTCTTCCAAAAGCCGCCTGTCGGATATATATTCCATGTGTTCTTTTCTTCAAAACAGTTGTACTTACTCATTGAAAATACATCCAGCAAAAATTTCCCTCCGGGCCTTAGATGTGTATATACCACTTTCAATAAGGTTTTCCTATCTTCTGATGATAAAGCACCATAGTCACAGTAAATTAAAGTTGAAAAATCAAAAGTTTTGTTCAAGTTCATGTTCAAGTAGTCCTGATACAGATACTGTATATTAAGGTTTTGTTTAGCGGCAGAACTTGTCGCATAATTTATAGAGCGCTTTGAAAAATCAATCCCTGTAACCGAGTAACCAAATTGAGCAAACCTTTCAGCATATATACCAGGACCACAACCTATATCAAGGAGTTCATTAAATTCTGATGGCCGAACAATTCTTGTTATCCAGTCGGCAGATTTATTTATAAAATCTAATTTTCTACTTGCTCCATTAAACTCTGGATTTAAATGCGCTTTTAACATTTGCAACGATATATGTTCGTCATCCCAAAAGGGGATCTCCATTTTTTTGTAAAGAGATGGCTTTTCAAAAATAGTGAGTAAATTGTCATACATAACTAAGTTCTCCTTTCATGTTTGGTCAAAAGAAAAAGCCGTAGATTTTACTCTACGGCTAATCTTTCCTAAGGATAAGAAAAGTTAAGAGTAAAATAAAATCAAACCTTAGGCATGAAAAATAAACTGTTCAATCAGTTATCTTTTTACCTATTGAATTGATTTTATCTACTCTTTTCCAGTCATATCAACACCACCGATTATGTGGCATCTGATACGCCGGACTTTCATCACCTTTTTCTATTTGTTTTTATTTATTTTATCCTATCCCAAAGCCATTGTCAATAGTATCTACATAAAATTACGAAATAAAATACTCATAAAACTGAAATTCAGTTTCATTCACATAATTAAACCAGAAATGTAGAATGATATAGGGTGAAATGAAAATGAATGAACGCAAAGAAATAACACGGTTTGACTCTCACGCCCTGGGGCTTGCCTTCAAGGACGCCGCTTTTCCGCCATCAGCTCATTGATTTTGTCAAAAGACACCACCACATCCCCCGCCTCGGGCTGGGCAGGCCCGGACTGCTCCGGCTGGGGAGCGGCGGCCTGTTCGGGAGCAGGAGCCTGGGGCTGTTCCTCTGTTACCGGGCCGGGAGCCGGGGGTGTGTTCTGCTCGCCGGGGCCGGTGTTCAATTTTTCATCTGCCATTCACTATCCTCCTTTTCGTGAAAGTTGCACAATTTTGAGGGCTAAATTTCTGTAATTATTTTTTACCTCCTTTCCTCTATCCACGCAAAAAAGCCGCCCGATTTTTCATGCCGGACGGCTTTCTGCGTAATGTGATAGATCAAATATTATTTTTTTCGGTTTGTAGGCTTTGAAAAGCCTTGTATTTACAGTGTTCCTAATAAGATGCAATCATAGGAAGTGTAGCCACACTTCCGAAAACCGGCCTGACCCTGTCCCTGCGGGCCGTGGCCGGTTGCTTGTTGGGGAAAGCCCCAAACCCCTGTTCAGAAAGGATGGTGAAAACATGGCAAACCGAACACGAAACTTTGTGCTGCGTGTCCCTGTGACGCCGGAAGAACGGGCCTTGATCCAGCAGAAAATGGCCCAGCTCCACACAAAGAACTTTTCCGCCTATGCCCGGAAAATGCTTATTGACGGGTATATCGTCCACATGGACACCAGCGACATCCGGGCGCAGACCGCCGAGCTGCAAAAGATCGGCGCCAATGTCAATCAGATTGCCCGGCGTATCAACAGTACCGGGATTGTGTACGCGCAGGACATTGAGGACATCAAAGGAGCGCTGGCGAAGATATGGCAGTTACAAAGATACATCCTATCAAGTCAACGCTGAAAAAGGCGCGGCTTTTGGGGCTATGCCGTTTCTCCGTTATGGATATGTGCCAAATCTGCTTGAAGTGTACAAAACTTCAAGTATAATGATATACAAGAGGTGATAAGATGTTTAGAATAGGTGAATTTTCAAAGCTGACACAAGTATCTATTCGTATGCTTCGATATTATGATGAAGTGGGGCTGTTGAAACCAGCAGAAGTCGATAAATGGACGGGACACCGAATGTACTCTGTAACTCAAATCCCCCGTCTGAACAGAATATTGTATTTGCGTGACAGTGGCTTTCTTGTTTCTGAAATTGCACTTGCGCTTGAAATGAATGATCGTTTACTTCTTGAAACCCTTGAAAAAAAACGATTAGAAATCGAGCAGACTATACAAAACGAGCAGGAGAAAATACGGAAAATTGCGATAGCAAAAAACGAGATACAAGAAAACAAAGGGGAACTTCATTACAATATTTCCATTAAGGCGATACCAGAGTATCAAGTGTTATCTTTGCGTAGAGTTGTTCCGACATATTACTCCGAGGGTGATTTATGGAATGAACTTTCTGCTTTTGCCAAAGAGCAGAAAATAGAAATGTCCAATCATACATTTTCCGTTTATCACGACACAGAGTATAAAGAACAAAATGTAGATATTGAGTTATGCGTTCCTGTAAATAAACCGTGTAAAAATATTGCTCCATTCTGTTTCCGCACGATTGAGCCTGTACCTGTTATGGCCTGCACGATGGTGTATGGTGATTTTTCAAATATCAAAGGAGCATATATTGCTTTTGCTGAATGGCTGCAAAAAAACAGTGAATATCAAATGTCCAATCCTATGCGCCAAATTGTGCATAGAGGGTCGTGGAATGAATGTAATCCGGCGAAGTACCTGACTGAAATACAAATACCTTTGGAATTAAGGTAGTAATGTCCTGCAAAAATGCAGGGCATTTTTATTTTCCCTCTTGTATCTCACATGATGTGAGGTATTATACTGAACTCACAACGAAAAACAGGAGGTACGATATGAACGATTATCAATTAAAACCTATTGGAAAGGTAAAGAATGATCACAACGGAGCATTTATAGAATTAGAGCCGGAATATATTCCCGGACTGCAAGCATTGGAAGGATTTAGTCATATCAATGTAGTGTGGTGGTTCAGTGATTGTGATAATCAATCAGACAGAAAGATACTACAAACCGAACAGCCCTATAAAAATGCACCATCAGTAATGGGCGTTTTCGCCACAAGGTCGCCCGCCCGTCCTAACCCTATTGCTTTAACAACATCAGAAATTATCAGTATTGATCTTAACAGGGGAATTATTCGGCTTACTTTTATTGACGCGAACGACAGCACTCCCGTATTGGATATAAAGCCATATACGCCGAGTTTTGACAGAGTGGAGACCCCCGGCGTTCCCGTATGGTGCAGTGAATGGCCGAGAAGCACAGAAGCGTCCGGCTACTTTAATTGGGAACAAGTATTCAATTTCTAAGAGGGCTTTATGAAACTACAAGATTATATTCAGAACAAACCGATACTTGATACAGAAAGGCTCCTATTACGTCCTTTGCAGTATGATGATATTGATGATTTGAAAGAATGGTTGGGTGACAAATCGTTGTATCAATATTGGGGGAAACGTCCCGGAAAAAGTGACTTAAACCCGGAATTGTTATTTCAAAAAAAGGAACGACCTACAAAGAGCTTTCATTGGGGAATTGTTTATAAAAAGGACAATAAAGTAATTGGTGAGATGTGGGTATATCTCATTGAAAATGATCGTATGGCAAAGGTGGCGTTCCGGCTTTCCCCGATTTATCAAGGAAACGGTTTTATGGCAGAAGCATTAACTGAAGTAGTGATTTTCTGTTTTGAAAAAACAGAATTGCGACGATTATGGACTGATGTCCATGTTCTAAATATCGCGTCATATAAAACACTGGAAAAAGCAGGGTTTAAGCGTGAGGGACATATCCGCGACGGTAAAATGGTGAATACCTATTGCGATTACTATTTATATGGTATGACGAGAACCGATTATTATGAAACAAAGGGTATGGCACAGCTGCAAAACGGGTAATAGAAAAACCGTTGTTGTGGTGACGGGATTTTCATGCGCCCAAACAAAATAAAGGTAGCCTACAGCAGCCCTCTTTTCATGCCACATTTACCGAGTATGTACTATACCATGTAAATCAACTTCATAATACTTCTATATTCGCCCGATTGGCCTACGACCTGCCGGGCGAAATTTGTTGTTTTCTGCGGTCTGCTCTATACCCTGAAAATCATTTCAAAAAATTTCCCCAGAGGAGGCGTTTAGCGGGCAGGCAGACATCGTGTCCTCTCTAATCCTATTACGGATTTTTCTCCCACAAAGAAAGAATATGAGCCATTCCATATTACTTGTTACTCCCATCTGAAAAAGCGAAAAGACACACCGATACAAATGACAGCAAGTACCGCCATGACAATAAGCGGAACAAAAATATTTTCGATTGGAAGTCCTAACGAAGCAGCTTTCAAAATCTTTATCCCCTGTGTCAAAGGCAGAATATCCGCTATCTTTTGCAATGCACTCGGCATTTCCTCATACGGCAGGGTTGCTCCAGAAAAAATAAGCATTGGGAAATAGAGCAGGCTTGCAATTACGCTCGCTGTCTGAGAGTTGGGAGATATTCCCCCAACCATCATTCCGATGCTGAATATGGAGAGCATTACCAATATATATCCGCCAAGGAAAGCAGGCAGAGAACCAAGCAGGTGGAAGCCAAAAAAGAGCGTTGATACTATATAGAGCAATGCAAGCGATGCAACGGAATAAATTATGTAAATCGCCACCTGCACCGTTAAAATCATTACGGGGCTGACAGGAGTGACCTTAAAGCGTTTCAATATCTTTCTGCTTCGGTAATCGGATACCACAAGAGGCAACCCCATAACGCCGCCTGAACAAATCGCAATCGTTGACAACGCTCCAAAGGACTGATCGAGAAATGTGTACTCTGCACCTTCAAAAGCTGGTTTGTCGCCGTAAATAACGCCAAGTATAATCAAAACCACGAGTGGAATACAGATTGCAAATATGACCATGTTCATATCCCTCAGGGACAGTTTCATTTCGTTTTTCAGTATTGTTTTAAATGTTCTCATTTTCGCTTACCCCCTCGTCAGAATACCATAAGTACGCATCTTCAAATTTGTCATAAGGACTGCCTGCAATGGCTTCTTCTACTGTTCCATAAAAGACGGCTTTCCCCCTTTTTAGTATGCAGATTGTGTCGCATAATGCTTCTACCTCATCCATAAAATGCGAGGTCAGAAAAATGGTCAGTCCTTTTTCTTTGAGGTCAGATAAGATTTTCCATACCTCTCGTCTGGCTTTTGCGTCAAGCCCCGTGGTCAGCTCGTCCAGAAAAACAACTTTAGGCTGCGGTATCAAAGCCAAAACAATAAACAGCTTTTGCCGCTGTCCTCCTGAAAGCTCCTTTACCATACTTTTTGCTTTATCAAAGATGCCAAACTGTTTCAGAAGTTCCCCATAATCTGCAGCATTCTTATAGAGTGACTGTGTTACTTCGCACAATTCGGAAACCGTCACTTTATCTTGATAATTCGCTTCCTGGAATTGAACACCGACATTTTCAAAAAGCTGTTTTCTTTGCAGGAGTGGGTCCATCCCTAAAATGGAAACCGTACCTGCATCGGGTTTTCTTGTGCCTAACATACATTCGATTGTGGTGCTTTTTCCTGCACCGTTTGCCCCAAGCAACCCGAAGACCGAACCTTGTGTTACTGACAAATCCAGGCCCTGCACGGCATTCAATCTGCCATAAGATTTTGAAAGTTGTTTTACGCTGATGATTTCTTCCATCAACCTGTCCTCCTTTTTCGTTTTTACTACATTATTTTAGCAGTTCAAAAAAGGTTGGTGTAAAGGTGGAGGGTTAGGAAAATATACTTTTCATATCATTAAGAATGCCTATCATTTTCTTGGCATTTTCCGCTGCCTTTTGCAATGAGATAATCAGTCTGTCGCATACGGATATAATATCCGTATCGTCTTTTGGAGTATTAAGTACCCGTTTTATATTGGTATGAGGGTCGTCTGAGAGCGCATGGAGCATACGCAGGATTGCTTCCAATGAATAATTGGCACACCGAAGTGATCTTATTATTTTTAATCGCTTTATGTCTTCGTCTGTGTAATAGCGATAGCCATTTTGCTTACGCTTTATTCGCATCAGACCGTTTAGTTCCCAATTTCGGAGTGTATCCATGGAAATATTCAGATATTCCGAAACTTCTTTACGTTTCAGGCAACGCGGCGGTGTTTCGGATATTGCTTTCCCCTCTAAAATCTGCATTGTTATAGCAATAGCTTCTTCCGCATTTCTTTCTTCCTTTTGTATCTGACTCAGATATTCATTTGCCAAAACAAGTGCTTGATCAAAGTCTTTCTTTGCTGAAACCTTAACCGTTTCCACAATCTTTTTTCTCAGTCCGTTCTGAAGGACCTCTATTTGAAATGCGGTACGGGCAAGCCGAAACTGTTCAATATGGAAATCGGTAAATATACGATAACCGTTTGCTTTACGCTCTGCATTTGGTATCAGTCCCCATTCTTCATAAAGCCGTACAGTATTCGGATGTATGCCTATCATCTTTGCTACTTCCGAAGTAGTATATGTATTCATTTGTAACCACCTCCGTTCTGTTAAGCATACCATATATAAAAAGTATGGTGTTATAGTGTAGGGTTTATTATAATAAAATTTCTTTGCATTCACAAATGTGCCAACGCCGACAAATGGTTCAACTCACAAGTTTACCGGCTCTGTATCTTTGCAGTCGGTTTGGATTCAGCCCATTGAAATGGGCCCCTCAAGGCGCAAAAAACGGTGCAATCATCAGACTGCACCGCTTTTTCATTCTACTTTAGAACATTGGATCAGAAGCGTATTCTGCTTCTCCCTGCTTCTCCTGATACTGTGGGTTTTCCTGTGCCTGTGCTGTTCGCTGGTTGCCCGGATGATATTGGTTTGCATACCATGCACCCAGCCATGCTGAATAGTGCAGCCTTGTCGTAAGCAACAGTTCACTGAATGTTTCAAATGTCATACTGACTGCCACATGATTTTCCGGCTTACTTCCGAACTTGGGAACGATTAAACCTTTCTGATCTGTTTCACCAGGTCCGCTATCCGCTACAAACAGGAAATCCGATTTGCTTCCTGCCAATAGCTGTGCTGTTCTGGACAGGCTTTTTCCATCTGCCCGAGAACGCCCGTATTTTGCAAGCTTTTCGGCAGAAGTACCACCCAGGCACTGATAAAGCGGTGTTTTATCCCCGCTTGTCTTCTTATTCTTTAGCAGATAACGAAGTTCCCCACCTTCCAGCTTGCGGCATAATTCCAGAAACTCGTCCACCGCAATGTAAATATGGATGTTGTTTGTCTGCCGTTGTCCAATCGGACGGCTCAAATCGTAGGTCGCAAAAGCAAGATGGATCCTCCCAATCTCAAAAGCATCATTTAAGCTCTCCACAAAGCAGTTGCGAGCATCCTTTCGGATAACCTGATGCTGGTTACGATCCTCATTCATTTGCTCTACCGCCTTCCTTTATGGGCGCCATCTGCAGCAGTGCAGTGATTTCCCGGACATTCTTTTCAAACTGCGGCAGAAATTCCTGATCAGTTTCATAATGCAGATATAAGCCGACAAAAGCCGCTGTCCATGACAGCTCCATGATACGCTCACTGGCCGTCTTTTCCGCTTCACGGAAAAACTGCCCGAATTCCATGATTGCCTGCTGCCACTTGACAAAAAACTCATCCTCCAGTGACATTCCAAACTCTCCAAGCCATTCCCGCACCGTATGGGTTTCAGCATTATCACCGCACCCAGGATTGGTAAAAATATACTGTATCTGGCTTGCTGAAATTTTCTCTGAAGGATTTGAATCCTTTTCAAACATCAGGCATCTTCCTATCGGAAACAGAGCGCATACCGCCGGTTTTGCCTTATGGACAGAGCATTTTCTGTCTTTCATCAACGGGCATCTTTTTATGGAGCCACGAGGCTTCAATCTGACTATAGGCACACGGGAGTCGCAGCCAATATAAGTCTCACAATAGGTTTCAAACAGCTCTTTAGTCGTTATCCCAAGCTCCTTTGCCATGTTATAGATATCTCGCGGCGTCAAAAGGATATCCTCCCGATTGATGCAGCATTTGCCGCACATGGTGCAATGAAATGGAAACGGCTCATCCACACCGATTTTCATTGCCTCAAAATTGTCTACGATATTTTTTAATCTTTCATCCATGGTATTTCCTCCTAAAAATAATTAAGGCGCCGAATTTCGACGCCTTGTTGTTGTGTCATACTGACTTGAAAATTTAGTTATCTTTGTCATCCGCCATTTTGCGCAGAACCTCCAGCAGCTTATCGTTATTGCTTTTAAACTGTGGAAGGAAAGACTTATCCAGATCGTAATCCGAGTACTTGTAGAAAAGGAACATCATCACGGCCCTTGTCCGGTTATGCTCAGGAATCTTCTTCAATAATTTTTCTATCTCCTGTGCTGAACCAATATCCGTGTTCAAAAATTCAAAATCCTGTTTACTACAGCGTTTTTGAATCCATTTTTTCACAGACATCTGTGGACCCGAATAGTGATGTGGCTGCTCCATACTGAGATACTGTTCATACCCGCCAAGTTCATATGGTCCGACAGCAATGGGATATGTACGGCACGCCCGCGGATGAACAGAATGAATCGTACACCGATTATCTTTCAGAAAAATGCACGCTTCATCCGCTCCAACCGTTTTCAGCATAAATACCGTATACCCGTTTTCACTAAGTAAGACAGGCTCTGCGTAGGCAGCAAGCACATCTTCCACACAGCTCACATTTTCACCTTTGTCCCTCAGATGTTTGGCAAGCCGAAAAGCATCCAGACTCTCCAGCGGCACACTTTCCCTGACATGCCGGCAGCAAGCGCCGCACATCCTGCATTTGAATGGAAATCGGTCTGACAGATTGACAGGAACCATTTTTGTCATGAATTCTTTCATACGTCCTCCTCGCTTACCAGATATCCCGACACGGAACAAACTCCACAACGGTATCTTCGGCAATCGGCGTATCCGGCTCTCCATCAAACTCATTATTGTACTTCGTACAGATATTCGGTTTCCAGCCTTTGCGTGGATCCACATCCACATACAGTCGGCCTTCCGATTCATAAACCGGTCTGTCCCAGCTGTCGCGCCCTTTATAGTTCAATATCAGTTTCTTCATGATTGTATCCTTTCTGCGCCCTACAGGCGCCCAAAATCAGCTTTTTCCTTTTCAAACGCAATCTCCTCAAATCCGAACCGGTCGCAGAAGAAAAACCTGCTTTCCTTTTCGGAACGGATGACCTCGACTACATCCGACATGGTCATGGACCGTCCACGGAAGCCTTCCGGATGCGATACGTTAAAACGTACATATACCGCTTCCAGTTCGGCAAGTTCTTGATCCATTTTGTTTTTGGCATTCCGGGGCACGGCGATGTCCAGATCCCCGCTGAATACTGCTTCGTAAATCTCAGCCGGAACATGTCCGCCGCTTGCCGCCCGGATGCTTCTCAAATCGCTGAATATCAAGTATCTGTTTTCCGGTTCCGGGATGATTTGATACAACGTGATTTTCATGATGGTATCCCCCTTTCTACGCAGAGCTCATCTGTCTTCAAGAGCTGCAGACAGTATGGGAGCATACAATCTCCTTCCCCTGGGAAGATATTGTTCGCATCCGGTATGATGACCCGCAAGACCTTGCGCCCGGTTTCATCATACTCATCCAAGCGCACATCGCAGTCTTCATAAATTCCGGAAACCATATCTCCAGACCGGAAGCGTTCTCCAGACTGAACTCTTAGCCCCAAAGTATTGAGGATTCGTCCAATCTCCTCCGTCGGCAAAAAAAGTACCATTTGGAAATCCAAGTGCCCATAGCGTTCCAGCCCGTGGGTGTGAGCATTGCACATATAGGGCAAAAAGTCTGTTTCTACCTCACCACATTCATCACAGGCGCCGTTGGCCACCAGATGGATGAGCCAGTCAATTTTCTGATTCATGTTGCTCCTCCTCTCTGCGGTAAAACGCCCTCATGCCCTGCATGGCGGAGCGTAAATCCCGGTCGAAGCTATCCCACTCCGTTATGAGATTCTCCATAGATTCTCTGTCACACATTTTGGCATCATCCAGACAAAGCAGCTCATAGTCCACCTTATCCGCATCGTCATAAGGAAGAGCCAGAACGCCCTCCTTTACGAGAACGAAAAACGTGCCAAGATGCAGCCCATCAGAGATTGGATAGTTCCAGCAGAGTTCGTTGTGATACCGCTCCCTGTAATCCGCGCAGAAATCCATCAGCGTGGAATGTGTTGGACCGTTTTCGTGGAGATAAGCAATCAATTCACTTTTGCTCCTAAGATTATCCAAGCAAATATCATGCGGGCTGATCTCAACAATCCGTTTATAGACTGCCGGCCGTTTTTCCCGGACGTTGACCAGCCAAAGAGCCAATTCCGTGGTACTCTCATGGCACCATGACAGTCTTAAAGCTTTTTCCAACAGAGCACGGGACAAACGCTCTCCGATTGCGGCTGATTTGTCTGAATCCTGAGGAATTGCTTCTTGCTGCATCTCCTCATCCCCATTAACAAACCGGATAAGCTTGTCTATTTCGGCAATGGTAAAACGACCAGTGGTCGCCTGAAAGCCCCAGTAATGATCATCCTCATAACCCGCTGTGCCATGAATCGTTCTGTTTAAAATTTTGCCTGCACATTCTGCGATCAGTCTGGACACTTCTTTCCAGTCCAGTTTGAGTGTGCGGCAGTATATGTAATTACTCATTTGATTCCCTTTCTGCCATATATGGCTTGTAATAAACTGTGTCTTCCTTGTCAGACTGGTAAGCTCCAATGCAGACCTCGTGGCAGGGACCGCGTTCAGGATTGTATTCTGCAAAACAGATTGGCCCATCAATCTCCGGCTTTTCTGTATCCCAGTAAACATTGATTGCAGGAAAATTCTCATCGTCGATTGCAACTGCCCTAAGACTGCTTCCATCCGGCAGAGGCAGTACGATGGTCGGATATTTCGGCAGGGAAGCATACTGTTCGTCCGACAGCGAAAACCTTTTCTTGTAAGACTGGGTATATCGCTTCTGCGCTCTGTCCAATTCATCCCGCAATGTAGCAAAAATCTGCTGTACCTGCTCTTGCGTAAAAGCATATACGGCAAGATTGGAACAATTTCCAAGCAGTCTTACCATTTTGATAATCTTGTTGACCCGGGCTTCTGCCACACGGCGGAAGCGGTCTGGCCTTGACTCCCTCATGCTGTGACACCACCGTTCTGTACGCATTCGATTTCAAATGCGTATCCTGAAAAGAATTTTTGATTGCTGTCCAAATAGTCCTGTGCCGCCTTTTCGGTCTTGAACTTCCGAATCATCTGTGATTTCGGCTTTTGAAACCTTGCAAACCAGATCTTTCGGCTGCTCCGCTTCACAAAATACCCCTGCGCTGCCCGCAGCACATAAAACTCCGGCAGTGTGCCGAAATCAAAGGGCGTTCCCTTGCGCCGCATGGGCGGATGGGTAACATGGCGGTCGTCCCAGAAAGATACTGTAATGCTGTGGCCTGAAAGCTCCTTGATCTTATCCAGCAATTCCTCTGTCGTAGACACACAGTGCCTTTGCCAATAGTCATGGTCATAATCAATCACTGTCACGGTATTCCCGTGTTTTCTGTAGTCCTCCACGGTATGTGCCGATTTCATCCCTGCCAGGATCCAGCGCCCAAACTCGCCTTCTTCAAAAGACCGATTTCGGCTTTTGCGTGTCCCGCCCCGGTTATTCCTATTGGCTTCCTCATGGACGGCTGCTATCTCCTGCATTTCTTCTGCAGTAAACAGCATCCTCCCGGTATGAGGGTAGTTCAGAACCGACCAATGCTTTTCCGGGATCTCACGACCCCGACTATCAAAGTCAAAGCAGTTTGACGAGCCATGATTTACAACGGGGATATATTTCTCCCCGACAAGGATGAATGCCTTGTCATAAAAAATTTCACTGCTCATGCCGTCACCTCCTGCCGGATAAGATGCAGGCGGTAGTTGGTATTACAGGTCTCAAAACGGATCTCATCAGGAGAAATCCTCTCCATCCGAAGAACATTACTTGTCCTGCGTATCCCACCATTTTCTGCGATAAAAGCTGCAGTTCCAACAGACAGTGGACAGATAAGCCTGCCAGTGATTTCAAGATTCTTTTTTTGTTGGTTCATATTCTTTGTCTCCTTTCTGCTCCTCAGACTGATTTCGGAACTCACATCCCGCTGCGCTGAAGCCACAATTGGCACAATCCCAAATGTCATTCTCATCAGGATAATGCGTAACCTCGACGCACTCATTTAGAGATTCCAGAAAGGTTCCGTTACAGTCGATCTTCCAGTCCTGCGTGACATGAGCTGTCACCTCAAAGCTTTCTGCTCCGCAAGCAGGACAGCGATATTTTGGATTCATCCTCTTTTCCTTTCTATGAAAAAGTGAAAAGCGGAGCAGAAAATCTGCCCCGCCACTGTTATTCCGGCGAATTTACGCCAGCATTGCTTCAAATTCTTCCTCCGTCAGTGTTCTGATACCGAGCTGCTGCGCTTTCGTAAGCTTACTGCCGGCCTTTTCACCAACAATCAGATAATCGGTCTTTTTCGTTACCGAACTTGCCGGTTTTGCCCCCAGCTGCATCAGCTTCATCTGGATGCCGTCACGGGTGTAATTCTCCAGTTTGCCGGTTGCCACTACGGTCTTGCCGTAGAAGGGATTTGCTGTATTTGTATTCATATCAAAATTCTCCTTTTCAAATTCAATTTTTTCAAGCAGCGGGCGCCAGAGTTTTTCTTCCTCTGTATCCGCATACCATGTATAAATGTTGTTGTGCATCGTCTCGCCGAAATCCGGTAGCTGCGTAAAGTCGAAGCCGTCCTGAATCGCCTGTTCAAACGCTTCCCACGAGCCGTGGAAATGCCTGTCCAGGTCACGCCCGGCATGTCTGCCGACCATGGGGATCCCCAGACCGGCAATGAACTTCGCCAGCGTGCAGTGGCGGCTCTTTTCGATGGACGCCTGCAGGCGCTCAAAGGATTTCTCCCCGAAGCCTTCCGTCTGCACGATCTCATCACGGTGTTGATCCAGCGCATAAAGATCTGCAAACGTCCGAATCCAGCCATGACTTACAAACTGCTCCAGAGTTTTTTCCGACAGTCCCTCGATATTCATCCTCGTTTTCTCACAAAAGTGGACAAATTTTCGCACCAGTTTGGCAGAACAATGCGGATTTTCACAGAACAGCTGGCGAATACCGCCGCTGCTTTTCCGGAAACTCAGCATCTTGCCACAGCAGGGACAATTGAGCGGAACACAGCAGGTTCCGGTCTTATTGAGGTTCTCTGCAATCTGCGGAATGATCATGTTCGCCTTATACACGCGGATTTTATCACCACGCCCCAATGCAAGGTCCAGATAATTCTCATAGTTATGCAGATACGCCCGGCTTACTTGAGTGCCGTCAATAGACACCGGCTCAAAGATGCCTGTCAGACTGACCATTCCAGTGCGAGTGACTGCCACATCCAAGCCAATGAATGTGGTTTCATACAGTTCATCTTCCCACTTCAATGCAATCAAACGGTTTTCATGATGCCCTGTGGCTCCCAGACCTTTTCCGTAGGCAACATCATCATATTCCATGATAATTCCGTCTACCGGGTAAGGGAACTTCTTCGGATCCATAGCAGAAATTGCATCACGCACCATTGTTTCATCGTGAACCGCATCCAGATAGATGTAGGGCACAACAGAAAAACCGTTATGTGCCAAAAACTGCTGCTGGGCAAGCTTACTCTCCGACTCCAGATAATCGCTCACAAGCTCAAACGCCCAAAACTCAAGCAATCGCTTTTTGGCTTCGCCGGCGTCGAGCTTACGCGTGCTGCCGGATGCCAGGTTCCTGGGATGGGTATAGGGCTCCTCCAGACCGGAATTGATTTTCTCAAAGTTTGCCCATGAGATGACGCCCTCACCTCGGACTTCAAACGAATCTTTCGTAGGAATGGTAAGCGGCACATTAAGAAAAGTGCGCACAGTATGTGTCACATCCTCACCAATGGTCCCTTCACGCCCGCGGGTGATCGCCTGAACCAGCTGGCCGTTCTCATAACGGAGTACCAGCGTCAGACCGTCCATTTTCCAGCTTATCAGCACCGGCTGCTTGGCAGCAAACTTCACCAGATCCTCAACAGATTTTGTTTTATCCGCTGAAAGCATAGGTTTACTGTGGCGTACCTCGGCCAGGCTTTCCAATATTTCTCCAGACACCTTTTGAGTCGGGGAACCGGAAAGAACCAACCCGATTCGGCTCTCAATGTCTTTCAATTCGTCCATCAGGATATCGTAATCCCGGTCTGTCATAATGGGATTATCATCCCGATAATAGGCAATATCTGCCTTTGTGAGTTGCTCGATCAGCTCAAGCATACGCTCATGGTTTGTTTTATATTTCGCACCCATGTGCATTCTCCTTTCAGTCAATTCTGTACATCAATTCCCGAATCGCCTCATACCGGAACTGAAGATCTTTTTCCATCTCTTCCGTCCGTTCCATTGAGTCAAAATCAAGAATTTCCGCATACAACTCAGTTTCTGTTTTTGTGCTGTAGATTTCTTCCACCCTTCCGCCTTTTACAATGATAAACAGCTTATCCATTTCCGCTCACCTCCTTGGGCGTGCAGACCTGAAACGGGGAACACCGGCCGCATATCGGGCATGTAATCCCTAAAGCGTTTCCGGCAGACTGATCCAGCTGCTCCTGTGTAATTTGCCCGGGTATCCCGCAGCATTCTGTTTGAACCCATACCAGTCTGGCAGATTCCAGAACCTCCGGCCGATACTTGCGGTTGAAAGGGATATAGGCCACCCAGAGCGGATCATCAAAAATTCTGGCCATGTGAAGTTCCAGTGCAGTCACCTCCATCTCTTTGAGGGAACTATTGCAATAATTATGCTCCTGCTCCCATTCCAACAGATTTTTCTGCAGCTGTTGCTCTCCGCTTTTTTGAATCAAACCCGTGGCCAGCTGTATCCAATCTTTTTCCTCCAGGTCTCCCAGATCTGTCTTAACGCCTTTTCGGTAGCCGTAAACATTCCTTCTATACTCCTGTCTGATCAGAAAAGCACGTCCGGTTCCGTAATGGACTCGCAGATCAGCAAAGGTCAAATCGTCCAAAGATTTTTCTGTACTATCCACTTGTCGCCGCCCCTTTCTCTGTGCTATTGACAGCGCATTCCCTTTTTATGAAAGGAACAGACGCCAACGGAGTGTACCATCGGGACCATTCTTTCATTGCTAAGGTGTCGCCATGAATGACCACCGCCGGAATTCCATACAGACTGAGCTGGATATATGCCATCCACACACAGCGGATGTCAATATCCTGGGCAACAAAAAAACTCTTGTGCCGAAAATCGAAATCTTTCTGCTTCATGGCCCATACTGCACCAATCACCATCGTACCCGAACCGCAAGTAGGCTCGTTGATCATGATAGGGGCTTCCGTTTCAGAGCGCTCATCCACTGGGTTTACAAGCCGCGCCATCATCCGGCAAATATTATCGGGAGTGAAATACTGTCCGTTCCACTCGTTATTTAAGCGAAGCTCATGATAGATACTGCCAAGAATATCGCAGGGATCCTCCTCATGCTCATGAATAGCAAGAGCCAGCAGAGCGAGCATATGCGCATAGCCGTTGAGGGTTTTAGGATCCATAGCAGATGTCATTTCCTCATACCGCTTCTCGCGTTCTTCTGCGTTTGACGGATCCATCTCTGCAGAGATACAGGTTGCTGAAATCTCCAAAAAAGTAGTGAAGACATGATTCAGCCCTTGTGACTGCCCCAGACCTCTGATTTCATCAACCAGCTCGCCTCTGTACGTTTTTTTCTTACCCATAGACGCCACTTCCTTCCGCACTGCCGCCTTCACTGACCCGTTCAAAATGAAACGGAATCCCGGCTTGATATGGATACAGTGTAAAGTCATGGTCACTCCATATACGCATTGCATGGCCGCCCTTGAATTTTGAAATCAGGACCCGCTTACTCTTGTCGAACAGCATGTCCATCTGTGCCGAACTATACCGGCTTACATACTCAAGCAATTCAAAAATATATGACTTCTCCGTTTCCTTTACTGACATAACAATCCGGTATCGGTCAAATATTCCGTTATCGTGTTCGGCGATATATTTTCCGCTTTTCAACATGCGATCACCTCACCACTTTCGTTCTGATAAACAATGTTTCCATGTAAAATCGGAGCTTCAAACGCCAATAGCCTGCCATCGTCTTCAAATTCCATCGAAGTGATACAGATATTGAGAGGAGTATCGCTTTCAGAATACAAACCGATATCGGTTATTTTCATATCCTGCAGCTGCTCCAGTCTGCCATTGGCATAGACCTCTCCAAAATACACCCCTTTGTATCGGGCACTGAAACCGTCGTCAGCCCGCCCAATATCACTTTCATCCCAATTAAGAGAGGCGGTTTCTCCGTTTGCCAATTCCACCTCAATATAATCAATTATCAGATCCTTGACGGTAGTTCTGGCATCCAAATAAAGAATCATAGGCATTTCCTTTCTGCATTCCTGCGTGGTTTTATCTATATACACGGGTATGCCGAAAGGCTCCCCGGAACAAAGATTAGGGGAGCCGTAAAAGCTCCGATCTATATAAAAAAAGCACCCAAAGAACCGAAATTCTCTGAGTGCCTTTATTGCCCGAGGGCCTGATATGAAATTGTAGCAGATGGGCGGAGGGCTTGTGCCTCCGGACTCCCCATTCTGTGCTTCTTGGAAAAGAAGCAGAAGAAACAAAAAAAGTGCCTGAAAGTATATACTCTCAGACACTGTGCAACCGGAAAAACTCTAATCGCTCGAAAGCAATTACTGATACTGATGTAGGTAGTATAACATATCTATTTCAGATTTTCAAGTGGTGATATATGCTCTAAGTGACTTCTTAATCATGGTTTTTCTCATGGTTACTGAAAACACTTAGAGCATTTTTCATGCAAGGATGACGCGAATATGAGAAACGAGAAAATCACCCCATTGTACGAGCGATTAAGCCATTAAACGAGTTTGTCGAGAAAATCCTTGTGCATGAACGCGCCCGCAAGGGCAGCATTGAAACCACGCAGGAGGTTGAAATCTATTTTAACTTTGTGGGCCGATATGTGCCTCCCCACTTCGGAGAAGTAAACCTCACCCCAGAGGAACAGGAGGCCCTACGGAAGAAAGAGGAACGCAAGAACAGACTGCACCAGAACTATCTACGCCGCAAAGCTAATGGAAAACAACGCGAGTATGAGGACAGGATAAAGACCGAGAAGCGGCGGCAGATGGAGGCCAAGAAAGCAGCTTTACGAGCCGAGGACATGGCCAATGGTGTGTATGCCCTCACTAGCAGCCTGCAGAGGAAAGAACCACAAAAAGGCATTCTATCAGCCCGAAGCGCTGTTATTTGAGTAAAAATATGCCGCAACACGAATGCAACCTATAATTGCGTAATAGTTGGTAGCTGCAACACGACAATTTTGATAAAATAAAGCCATAACAAAGAAGAAAGGAGGCGTACCCATATGAAATCTTCTATAACGTCTATTTTGGTTGGTGTAATCTTTATCGGCGTGTTTGTTACTTTGTTTGTTCTCATTGTTCGTGCTTTCCTGAAATATCTAAAATCGAGTAATGTTCGTAAAGAGAAAGCTGCCGTGAGTCAATCTCTCGGAGAAACATTAAAAGCGTACCGAACCCATTGTCAAATGACACAAGAGTTTGTGGCAGAAACAATAGGGGTCAGCAGACAAGCAGTATCAAAATGGGAAAATGGAACATCAGACCCAAGTACTTCAAACTTGTTTGCATTAGCAAAGCTATATGGTATATCGGTAGAAGAATTAATAAAAGATGTAAAATAACTTCAATAGTTGCCGCACGACGGCAAAGAAAAAAAGCCGTCGTGTAGCAACTATATTTCCACGCACCTTATTAGTTTCGGTGGCTTTGAAATAATCAAGGCCTCTTTTTTATGCGGCCAGTGGAGGGTCGCAATGAGCAAATATCCCTTTTGACGCGCCTCTTACATGGGCGACAAGCCACAATAAAATAGCGAAAACGTCCACCACGGCGCAAGTGAAAAGCCAATCACTTGCGCCCTTTTTTATGCGACAATACATGAGCTATTCCGTTGCGGTTCGTCTGCGATTGCAGACGAGTGCCGGGGATATTTGCAGAAATTCAGAGCCTTTGTTTTTACCGGGCCTCCAGTTTACAAGAAAATAAAAAAATTCGGCGCAGGAGGGCCGGAAACCTCTCTTTTTCAGACGGTAAAATTCGGGTCAAGTTGACCCGATGTTCGGCACTGTTGCCGCTCTCCGCTCCCCCCGTTTCGATTCGCACCAACCCCAATCGAAACGGAGGAAAGGCAGATGGAAGTCATCATCAAAATAAACGGACAAGCCCTGTCCGTGGAAGTCAGCGTTGAGGTCTATGAGTTCCTTGACCGGGCCGACCACAAGGAGGAAAACCTATCCCATGAGCAGCGGCGGCATTGGGACATAAGGGAGTTTGACGAGTACATAGTCGCCGCCGAGGACCGCACCAACCAAGAAACGCCAGAGCAATACGTTTGCCGGAGGGAAACGCTGGACGAACTGCTTTCCATGTTGGAGAGCTGCACCGCCACACAGCGCCGCCGGTTCCTGCTCTACGCGCTGGACGGATTGAGCTATGAGCAGATCGCCCGGCTGGACGGCTGCTCCAAGTACACCGTGAGGGATTCCGTGGAGGCGGCCAGAAAAAAGTTTCAAGATTTTTTCAAAAACAGACCCCACGAAACACGATTTTCAGGCTAACCAAGTGAGGGGAACAATCTCCATCACCGAGAGGGACAGGCAGTAGCAAGCTGCTTGTCCCTCTCGCCATTTTAGGAGGTCAGCCCATGACAGTAATCAATTTGAAACGCTACTACTATCCCCTTGTAAAAACGGACATGTTTGTGGTGGTGACAATTTGATGCTACTGGATATTTTTGCGTTTTTACGCATTTTAGGTCAGCAGAAAGGCTTTGGAAATCGTTTTACCATCGTTCTTTTACAAGTCGTTGAGAATCATCTTTCCACCTGTAAGCCCATCGCTGCTAAATTGCCGCAATTATTCAGATCCACTTCTATAAAAATCGTAAGGTTAGATCACTATGGAAATGAAACGTAATCTGCACTTGATATAGGAGCAGAGAGTTTTCATTACGAATTATCGGGGAAACGCACCTTTTTTCGTAATAGCATCCCCCCAATTCAATCCATTATTCTATTTTCTTCTGAATCCGTTACTCTTCCGGCTTTAATATGCCAAGCAATACAAACCTGGCATTGTTAAACTCGTAGCTGCAGGTAGATAACGTCAGCATCCGGTCTGTGACTGCCGGAGTAATTCCGCTGGTGAAGCACGAGCGTTCTTTTGCCTTATCCAGCCACCCTGTAAAATCCGGGTCTGAGGGGAAAGCCAATTCCCAGGCTTTATCCTGGACACTGGCCACATATCCGGCGAAAATTTCTATCTCATAATTTTTATCCGGTGTCAGCAGCAAAGCCACAGAATGTGAATCATAAAACTCCTGCTTCTTATATTCCGTAAGCCCGGAAAACATGCTGCCATTTTTCATATGATGTCCATAAATGATGCTGTGCCGGTCTGAGAAATCCACTCTGTTTCTGCTGTCCAGAAAGATGCAGCCAGATCCGTTCCACTCACCGCTGAACAAATGCTTCAGGTAATACTGGTTATCGTTACCTTGCACAACCGGATAATTGATTTCTGTCCCTTCAATATAAATCCATCCTACAATATCCGGATTGATTTCCTGCAGGGAAGCAAAATCTACAGCCGGCCACTCCCGTCCCCCAGACTCAGTTTCATCATCCACTGGGGATGCGGAAGGAGCCTCCGGTTCCTCCGGCAGCTTCACATAGTCCTCCAAATCAGTATAGGAGTCCTCGCCTTCAGAATACTCATGGTACTGCTTATATAACTGAATGGCGCCTATCACAATGCCGCTAGTAAATATTAAAATCAGCATGATGCAAATAATCTTTTTTTTCTTCATGTCCATTCGCCTCCTTATTTTCATTACACGATTCGGCAGGACAATCTACAACCTCTTAAATTAAAAAAGCCCACACAAAACATATGATTTGTACGAGCCTTTAAAGCTGTATTGCATTCGATTTTTTGTAAAGATTTATTAAATTGTATTTGATTGTATAGAATGGTACTTAAAGATTTCCATAAAGTTAACCCCCCTTAAAGCACTTTCTAGGATCTAAAACATCATTCTACAACATAACAAATTTCAATAAACCTTAATACATCTTGTCGTCCTCGCTATCTTTTGAACGATTGTTAGAATTTCTCTTTTGGTTATATTTCTTCATAATTACAAGTTTAAGTAAACCAACGACAATTAAAACCACGACAATGATAATCCACCAGTATTGTTCCATAACCTACTTCCCTCCTTTCCCTTTCAATAGTCTTAAATCATCTTCCCTGTCCTATGTAGAATAGAGAAGTTCATTCGCATTAACATGTACCATACAATGTTTACATTGTGGAAAGTTGTTTTCAATCGTTTGATGGACTGCCTCAGCAATTCCATGAGCATCATAAAGAGCTAAATTACCATCAGCTAATATTTCAATATCTACATACATTTTTGCTCCAAACATACGAGTTTTTAATTCATCAATGCCATCAACCCCTTGCTGCTTAAGCACAACTTCCCTAATCTTTGTTTCAGTAACATTGTCACAACTATGGTCTACCATTTTGTTAATGCTTTCTTTGAAAATGTCCAAAGCAGCTTTTAAGATACAACCGCAAATCACAACGCTTGCAATAGAATCGAGAATAGCAAAGCCTAAACGCGCTCCTAAAATGCCAATTAAGGAACCAACCGACGAGAGTGCATCAGAGCGGTGGTGCCATGCGTCAGCCATAAGCGCATCAGAATTTGTATGCTTTGCAGCATTTCTTGTAAACCAGTACATCCACTCTTTTATAACAATGGATAAGACTGCCGCCGTAAGTGCGATTCCACTAGGAATAGAAAGCGTATTGTACTGTCCTGAAAAGATTTTCTTGATCCCTGAATATCCTATTCCAACACCCGTTATAGCCAAGGCAACAGAGAGAATAATGGAAGCCACACATTCCATACGTTCATGCCCATAAGGATGTTCTTTATCAGGCTGTTTTTCTGATATTTTAATTCCAACCATCACAACGATTGTGCTTAATACATCAGAAGCCGAATGTACAGCGTCCGACAGCATGGCACTTGACTTTCCTATATATCCGGCAGCAAATTTAAGTAGCGATAAACCCAGGTTGATGATTAGTGTGATTTTGGAAACCTGAATAGCCTTATTTATATTTTCGTTTTGCAGAAGTCTACCTTTTTCCATAATATGCCTCCTTATCCTGCCAGCTTCCGAAACAGGCGTTTTGTAAGGAAGTAGTACCAGACTAAAGCTACCACAAATCCTATAGAGAAATAAAGAAACGCTTCACTCTGCATGGCTTTCGCTACCCAAAATGATGGAAGAAAGCCAACCGCGAACTGGTAGTAACTATCAATAAAGAAAGGGGCAGGTATTCCGAGCAATGTAAGTGCAGCTAGTTTTGTAACTGCCATACCCTCTAATTTATTGCCTGATAATGTGATAATCATAAGCGAAACAATAATTGCCTGTACTGAGCCGAGAAGCGCCAAGCATACTGTCATTCCAACGGACAACTTTTCTAATGAAAAAAACAACAGTACAATAAAAGCAATGACCGCCGAAATAATTGAGGGTACTCCCAACCTTGTAAAGAGATACCCCGACTTACCAAGAGGGGTAATCGAAAAGTACCGTGACACTTTATCGTCGATTTCCTCTAATGTAATCATTGCAAATGCAAAGCAAAGCAATACAGGCGCCATGATAGAAAGCAATAAATCAAAAATCGGATAATATGCTTGCAAAGAAAACTTCGTTATTCTTTCAAGAAATGGAATACCAAACTTAATTAAAGTTCCCATAATAAAAGGGGAGAAGCAAGCCGCAAACATCATAGGGTCACTTTTGATTTGCTTAAATATCTGTATGGTGCTGGATAATATCTTTTTCATAGCTTTACACCTCCCAAACTTTTCCACATATGCTCTACTGTATGTCGAGCAACCATGTAGAGAATCATCAACGTAGCAATTACAAGTACCGTATCAGGCGATAATAAAACACTTTTTCCAGTTATAAGGTTCATGCAAGCTGTGAATGGAAAAAAGCGGAACAGATATGGTAACTTCACAAACAGACCAACAATAGGTGGTACAAAACAAACAATTTCTATCGGCATAATCACAATGAGAAATTGGTTCAAGTTTGAAATTTTTGTAGCCGCAATAATTCCAATCATAGTAAAGATTGCTGATGTCAATGCCGTACCAACTGTGATACCAAGCAAATGATTGCTGCCGGAAACAAACCCCAATATCAACGCAATGATCGTAGAAATAGCAATCAACGCAACTGTTTTTGAAAGTATGTACTCCGATACTTTTACAGGCGATACTACCATAGCATTTAACACCTTTTGACTTTTTTCCAAGAGGACAATCGCTCCCATAAAAAACAATCCCATTGCTGCCGGGTCAGAGTATATCATGATAGAAGCAATATCCGTTTTCCAATGTCCCGTCAAAGCGGCAATCCCACACACATATAAAACTGTTAATATAAAGTAAATAAAATAAAAACCATATTTCCATTGGAAATGTATATCTCCACGAATTAAGCGTCCTAATCTCATTGAAGTGTCCTCCCCGTAATATCAACGAAAATGTCATTTAACGTAGGTTCACTACTATGGATAGAAAGCAGACGATTTTCAGAAATTAAATTTTTTAACATCTTATCCTCTGTGGTTCTATCAAGCAGACATTCCCCGGTTTTTTCGCCGTTGTCATAATAGGTATATTGTATTTTTGCAGCACCCCTTGACATGATTAAATTATGTGGGCTGTCTAACGCGCTGACTTTTCCCGCAACAATAAAAGCTACCTGATCGCATAGCTCCGTTGCGTCATACATATTGTGAGTGGTGATTATGATAGTTTTTCCGCGCTTCTTCTCTGCAAGGATAATATCTTTCATCAAGCGATTATTTGTAGGGTCAAGGCCGCTTGTTGGTTCATCAAGAAATAATATATCGGGGTCATGGATTAACGCTTTGATAAAATTCAAGCGAGAACGCATACCTTTGGAAAAGTCGGCAACCTTTTTGTCTCCGTCATTTTCCAAGCCTACCATATGCAATAATTCATCAATAGACCGGGGCTGCTTTTCATACAGCGAAGCGAAATAGGCAAGGTTTTGTCGTGCCGTAAATTTCTCATAACAGGTAGAAAATTCAAAGTCCACTCCAATATTCTCATAAAACCGATTTGTACGTTCCCTTATTTCAATACCTGCAACTTTTACGCTGCCTTTATATTTTGTATTAAGCCCAGTCAATACTTTTTGTATGGTTGACTTCCCAGCTCCAGAGGGTCCTAAAAAGCCGAAAATTTCTCCACGTCCAACATGGAAACTCACATCTTCAACAAAGGGCTTTTCAGTATAGCTGAAATACAGTTTTTTTACATCAATCATTATTTTTCCTCCTTTAATCTTATGACGCTTATAGATATATAGTCATATAAAATGTAAAAAATTTGTTTGGCTACCTGCCTGTCAAATAACCAAACAAAATTGTTACTCTGCTACTACTTGCTGAATAATCCCATTCACTAAAAGGTTTTGTATCATATTCAGTTCTTCATCCTCTTTGAATTGTTCCAAACAGGACAAAACAGAATACAGGGATTTTATAATAACCGTATGCGGAACCAAAAATACAACCCCTAGATCTTCCAGTATCTCCAGTATACGAATATCATTGTGCATATGGCTTTCAAAAATATCCGGTGATAATTTTCTTTGCAGATAGTCCATTATAGATAAGTCAATCTGCGAAAGAATAGGTGAAGTAATCAAACCCGTTAAACTTAGCTTAATAGCGTCCTTTGCTAAATCTCTATGGTTCTTATATTTTTTCTTTTTAATTGTTGTTTCTATACTTTCAAATAGCTCTTTTTGTAAGCGAAAATTGATTTCCACATATAGATGTTCTTTACTGGGATAAAAAGCATAGAAAGACCCCTTTGATATGTTTACGGCGGCCACTAAATCATCAACCGTTACTTTTTTCAAACCGTGTAATGCAAACAGCTTTTCTCCCTCTATCAAAAGTTTACCGCTGATGATCTCTTTCTCTTGTTCTGTAAACCGTGGCAATTCTCATAACCTCCTTATGACTAAATTGTTAGTATCGTCACGAAAAGTATAACATTTACTGCTCATATGATCAATATACTATCCGAGATATTTATGCAATGTAGGTTCCAATGCGTTTATCGTCGTGTCTGTATCCTCATTAAAAATCATGTGGCGATTAAGCTCTAAAGTAAGTAATTCCTTTTGCGGCGCATGAATTAAATCAAATACTTTGCTGGTATAATCAAAGCTAAAAAGCGGATCGCCTTTGGCAGTAATTAAAATAACAGGACATTGTATAGACCCATTCTCCAGGCACGATAAGTCAGCATTGAATAAACTGGCGACAAATCTTAAAGGATAATAAGGTAAAAGCATAGGGTCGTTTAAGCAATCTTGTTTTGCCTGTTCACTATAAAATACTCTGTCATAGTCTAAATAAGCATCTCCCGGTACTTTATAGTTAGGTAACAACTTTCCGCCCACGCGAAAGCCCCATTGTATCAGCCCCATAAAACGGTGTGTCCATGCAGGATATTTTGTTAGGCTCATAGTTTCTTTTAGCGTAGTCAGCATGATATTATGTGGAAAAACGGCTTTTAATCTTGTATCTTTACCTGCCGCCATTGCAGCTAAAATCCCGCCTTGACTGGAACCCATAACAGCTATGTTTTCACCGAAATTTTCTATTCCGTAAGTCGTTGCGTCATATACATTATGCAACATATCTTCCATTGTATAATTTTTCTTGATTTTAGGGCTTTTTCCGTGTGAAAGATAATGAACGCCTATTATATTAAATCCTCTTTCACTCAATCCACATAGAAAATTCTCATACATGAGAGGGTGTGACATAGTACCTGGCAAAAAAACAATGGTAGGACTCCTTCTTTCTGTATACCAAATAGAAAGTGTTATCGGAACATTATTTGAAGAAATTCCAACTTCTTCATACATACCTTATGCCTCCTATATGACTAAATTGATTTTATAGTCATATTATAACTTGTTACAAGCGGAAAGTCAATAGCTATAAATATATGATTTATGTATAAAAATGAGGTAAGAAATAAGAAAAGGAAAACGTGTAGCCGGAAATCATTCTGACATTTTTAGCAAAACCCTTGATATTATTCCGCAAACCGAATATAATATATAAAGTTAAGGGGGCGATAAATTATGAAATTTATTTCAACAACGGAAGCCGGCAAAAAGTGGGGACTTTCTTCTCGCCGTGTAGGTATCCTCTGCAGCGAGGGTCGTATCCCCGGAACTCAGAAGACCGGTAACACATGGCTTATTCCTGAAGATGCAGAAAAGCCAGCCGATGCACGCATTAAAAGCGGTAAATATATAAAGAAATGCGAGGAACAAAGCAATGCCTGAGATGCAGATTATAGAATGGAAAGAAATTTGGAAAGATGACTATCTGGCATGGATCTGTGGTTTTGCGAATGCACAGGGCGGCACGCTTTACATCGGCAAAAACGATAATGGCGAAACCGTAGGCCTGTCTAATTCCCATAAGCTGCTTGAGGATCTTCCGAATAAAATCCGTGATGCTATGGGTATTATTGTGCCTGTCAACCTTCATACAGATGGCGAAACCGAGTATATTGAAATTTCTGTACAGCCCTATCCTATTGCTATCTCATACAAAGGCGTTTATTATTACCGCAGTGGCAGTACGAATCAGAAATTAACCGGATTGGAACTGGAGAGCTTTTTGCTCCGTAAACAGGGCGCAACCTGGGACAACCTTCCTTTGCCGTCCTTCACAATCTCTGATATTGATAATGGTGTTGTTAAGCGTTTTATAAAGTGGGCGGCCAAAAAGGGACGTATTGATGAGAGCGCTTTAGATGAGCAAAAAGAGACGCTGATGAAAAAGCTGCACTTAATGAATAATGACTACTTAACAAATGCTGCCATGCTCCTTTTTGCAAACGATCCAGAAGAGTGGCAGCTTGGTGCTTTTACAAAAATCGGTTATTTTGAAAGTGATTCTGAACTTCGGTATCAGGATGAAATACATGGTTCACTGCTTGACCAGATTGATCGGATTATCGAAACTATCCATCTGAAGTATATGAAAGCAAAGATCACATACGAAGGAATGCAGCGGATCGAGCGTTATTTCGTCCCAGATGCGGCACTGCGCGAGGCTCTCTTGAATGCCCTGTGCCATAAGGACTATGCCCGTGGCATACCGATTCAGGTAAGTGTATATAATGACAGATTATATATTGCAAACTGCGGCCGACTGCCTGAAAACTGGTCTGCAGAGAAGCTCATGGAAAAGCACTCGTCTGAGCCCTTTAACCCTAATATTGCCCATGTATATTATCTTGCCGGTTTTATTGAAAGCTGGGGGCGCGGCATAGAAAAGATCTGTGATGCCTGCCGTGAAGATGGTGTACCATTGCCGGAATACGATATTACCGGAAATTCGGTTATGATCAAATTTATTGCACCAGAAGATCGGATTGTATATGGACCAGGGGAAACTGCAAATGGAACTGTAAACGGAACTGTAAACGGAACTGTAAATTTAAGTGACAAAGAAAAAGAGATTCTTGCTCTTCTTTCTGAGGATCCTGCTTACACCTATCAAAATCTTGCTGATAGATTGAATATCGGAAGAAAAGCTGTATTTGGGAGAATCAAAAGCTTAAAGGAAAAAGGTATTATTGAAAGAATCGGCTCGGATAAAAATGGTTATTGGCAAATAAACGAATAAAGGTGGTGAACAGATGCCAAGACAATTCAAACAGGCACGGCTGATCAACAAATTAAAGATGACAGAGGCTGCCGAAAAACTCGGCATCTCTCAGCCAACCCTAAGCGCATGGGAAGGAGAACGTAAGTCTCCTTCCATTGACGGACTTGAGAAAATGTCTGATCTCTATGGTGTAACAACGGATTTTCTCCTCGGACGGTCAGAGCAGGGGATCTCGGTCCAATCTGTACCAATTGCTCCGGAAACCCTTCCAATCTTTCATGGAAAACCAGTCTGGTCTGCGGAGTACGGATGGATGCTGGTTGATGCCGGCAATCATACTCTATTGCTCCCAAATGGACAGACCGTTCCGTTTGCTGACGCCAAAAGGCTGTTTACGCTGCCCCAGTTATTTTCCGAACCAAGCCTGCCATCCGGAAAACCGCTAATCCTATCTGAGATCCAGCAGTTCACCCGGATATGGCTGGAGCCAATCTCTCCAGACTCAGATTTGCGGAATGAATTGCGGGGCTGGTATCAGGTCAAAAAGCATTTTGTCCAAAATGAGTATGGGAATCGGTTTTATTTGGATACCTATGGAGCAAAATGGCTTGCTTTTTATCCTGAACAGCAATAAAGAAAGCACCGATACCCGATATAATATCAGGCATCGGTGCATTTGTTGTTTACGCTTTTGAACAGGCCGCCAAACAATATTCAGTTGTAAGACTTATGTTCAACCACGGACAACAGTGTAAGGAGAATTTTTATTCCCTCTATAAGGATACTGCACCTCCTCCCCTTCAATTCACCTGACTAAGCAGTGGACTTCTTCCATCTGCTTTTGTTGTGTAAATTGTATCAGGGCGGATTCTGCTTTCTTTCCCGATGTATCCTTCTATTGTCCTATTTTTTGTGAATTTTTAGAAGAGTAAACAGTAAAGATTTTATAGTTTCATAGGCAGGTGAATACTGACGATCAATCCATGTGGGATCGCACCAGAAAAGAAAACATCCCCATGATGTGCTTTCACAATCTGCCGCACAATTTTAAGACCCAAACCATGTTCCGCTTCATCTGTCTGTTTTTGTGTACTGGAAATATCCTCGTCACTGTTCAAGGCGTTTAATTGCAGTTCACTCACTCCATAACCATTGTCCATCACGGAAAAAGTACAGCTTGCATCATTACTGCCAACAGAAATCTGTATTTTACACCCATCGGGATTATGGACAATACAATTTCTTATCAAATTATTCAGCATCCGATTAAGCAAAACCTGGTCCCCGAAAATCGAGATGTTTTTACCGGGATTATCTTCTGATAATTCCAACTCGTAAAGTTCTGATAGGCCATCATTCAATACTTCACTGACAACCTGACGTGCTAACTCTATCGGGTCAAGGCTTTGTTTTTGCATAGGCTGCATGGAATATTCTAATTTAGTTGACAAATTCAAATCAGCCACTAAATCTTTTAGCCGTTCACTGTGTCTCCGGATTATCCCAGCCTGGTTTCGGACAGCTTCCGGCAAAGAAGAAGTGTCTTCTATTTCGCTTGCATATCCCAAAATCACAGAAAGCGGTGTGCGTATATCATGGGAAATTCCCCTGATCCAGTCTGCACGGGTATTATCCTTTTTCAGCAAATAGTCACCGGCCTTATTCAAACCAGCATTGATTTCTGCTAACTCGCCGGTTTCTTCCAGATGGACAGGCTTTCCAACTGATAGATGCCGAATGCCTCTCAAAATCGGCGCCATAGCTTTTTCTACCCGGCGGGCATTGCGGATAAACAAATATATCATCAAAAAAATATTGATACAGAATACCGCCGTTAATCCGAATAGCATAGGCCAAATATATTGCGCCTTGAAAGAAAAATAGTAATTCACAACGCTTTCTGGAGGCAAGCCGATCACCAAAAGCCCATCCTGTCGTTTTGCAATATTGGTCGGATAATCATCAAGATACCAGCGACTAAACATGGCAATATCCATTGAGGAATAATGGCGTGGTAATTCTTCCGGCAGATTTTCTTCCCAAACGACAGTGCCATCATCATCTAAGATCATAGCCCACGCTTCAAAATTATTCAGCATTTCTTTCGCTTGTGTATCTGCACTGAATTCCCCATCTGTTGCCATGATATGATTTGAAAAATCCTCGATTGGAAATTTGGATGTTGCCACATTACCTAAATAAGCTATTACAAAATAGGAAGCTACTAACAGTGCATTGACAGCCAGAAAAAGAACTATAATCCTAACTGTGGAAAATATATAACGGCGAAAAAATCGTTCTGATGTGTTCACGTCTGCGCCCCCTTAATATTCAGGCGGTACCCGATCCCCTTAATCGTCACAAGGGCAATCGGCTTTGAGGGATTTTCTTCAATCTTTTCCCTCAAATGCCGGATATGGGTTGCTAACGTACTCTCATATCCCTGCCAGAAGTCGCCGCAAATCGCCTGGCACAGTGCGCCGGTAGTAACGATTCGGCCTGCGTTTTCATACAGCTTTTCAAAAAGTTGGAACTCTTTGGCCGTCAGTGAGATGCTTTCCCCATTTCGTTGAACCATTGCTTTTTCCAAATCAACGGTTGCTGTATCAAAGAACACTTTGCGATCCTTCCCAGGATAGGCCCTCTTCAATATGGCCTGCACCCGGAATAATAATTCCTTCGGCAGAAATGGTTTCAACAGGTAATCGTCCGCTCCATTTTCAAAACCCGCAAATTTGTCCTCCGCTTCACCGCGAGCTGTCAGCATGAGAACCGGGATTTTGCTTATCTTTCGCAATTCTTTTAGTGTGGCAAATCCATCCATGCCTGGCATCATAACATCAAGGATCACCATATCCGGCTGCTTCTCTTTACATACTTTCAGAGCAGCTTCACCAGAGGATACCGTCAACACTTGCGTAAAGCCGGCTCTCATAAAAATGGATCTCACCATTTCCAACAGCTCAGTTTCATCGTCTACCACAAGAATCATTCTATCGTTCATAAGTCACCACCTTTTTTCTGTTTATATTATACCGCAAGATGGACAGATTGACTATTCTGGCCTTGAAATCTCAAAGTAAATTCAAAGTTGGCTCAAAGTTATCTCAAAGTTGATGTGCTATGCTGATAACGAAAACAAAAAGGAGGCGCAAGCTATATGAGTGATTACATTATTGAAACGCATGATCTGACGAAAAAATACGGAAATCAGAACAGCGTTTCCCATCTGAATATTCATGTAAAAAAAGGTCGTATCTATGGACTTCTGGGACGCAATGGTGCAGGCAAGACAACGACCATGCGGATGCTGCTGGGACTGACAGCTCCCACGTCCGGTGAAGTGGAGATTTTCGGTAAGCCAATTCATGGCAATGAAAAGGAAATCCTGCCCCGAATTGGCTGTCTGATCGAGTCACCGGGTTTTTATCCCAATTTGACAGGAACAGAAAACCTGAAAATTTTTGCCGACCTGCGGGGATTGAAAAGCCCGCAATACATCAAAAATGCTTTGGAAGTTGTCAACCTGCCTTACCGGGACAAGAAATTATTTTCGCAATATTCTCTCGGTATGAAGCAGCGTTTAGCTATTGCATTGGCCGTTATGCACAATCCCGAACTGTTGATTTTGGATGAACCGATCAACGGCCTTGACCCCATCGGTATTGCAGAGGTGCGCGATTTTATCCGGGAATTGTGCGACGCCACAGGGAAAACGATCTTAATTTCCAGCCACATCCTTTCGGAAATTTCCCTGTTGGCTGATGATGTTGGAATTATCGACCACGGTAATTTGCTGGAGGAAGAAAGCCTAAAAGCGCTGGAAAGTAAAAACGCGAAGTACATCCATTTTTGCGTATCGGATGCACAAAAGGCTGCACAGATTATTGCCGCAACATTTCAGAGCAAAAACATCCAGCTTATGGATGACAAGAATCTGTATCTTTATGATACAGCCCTGCCTGTAGCGAGAATTAACCGCACATTTATTGAAGCTGGCATTGACGTTTGGGAAGCCCATCTCTGCGAGGATACTTTGGAGGATTACTTCAAGAGAATTACAGGGGGTGAGGGGATTGCTTAAACTGATCCAATGCGAAATGCGGAAGTTAAAGCGGAAACACTTTGTATCATTTGTGATTTTCGCCGCACTTCTGTTCCCAATTCCGTTTACGGCTCTTGTACTGGCTGGAAGCATGGGTAACTTTACCGGCTTTGAAGCAGTTTTTGGCTTGCTGGTTACTATGGGTATGCCCATCATGCTTCCGGCTGTTTTAGGTATCATTGCGGCCATGCTATTTTTCATGGAACGGGATAACGATACTTTGAAAAACCTACGCATTATCCCTAGCTCCCCAGCTAAGATTGCTACCGCAAAAATCGCTGTACTTTATATTTTGGGACTGATCTTTGCCTTTGCCACCATGGTTTCGTCAATGGTTGGCGGCCTGATTGCCGGAAGCGAGTTGACAAATATTGGGGAAAACTTTGGGATTGCAATTATCACAGCATTGCTTTACACAACAAGTATTTTGCCGGTTGTCATTGCGATTGTCGGATTTAACCGCTCCTATATCTTTTCGGTTATTCTAACCTTTTTTTATACAATGTTCGACTTTATGCTTGCGTATGGAGGACTATTTGCCACAACAGACCCAATGATGAAGATGATCACAAACATCATGCCAGCACCTATTATTTACCGTTGGCAGGCGGTGCGGTTTGTTGATCCCGGAACCCCGGCTTATTCTGTAATGGAGCCGTATTTTTTACCTCTGTGGCTTGTTGCATTAACCGTCGTTATTATTGGGGTGCTGTCTTATCTGGCGATTGTCAGAATTTATAGCAAACGCGAAAGTTGAGGTGAGAAAAAATGGTAAGTATTATAAAAACAGAATTTAGCAAAATGAAGCGGTACTCCGTAATCTGGATCGGCGTAGCAACGATGTTTACTGTCGTGCTGCTTGCCCGGTTTATGGCAACAGCCTCTGACGGGGCGACCCATACGCTCATGAACTTTTCTTCCAGCGTAATTTGGAACAATTTAGTTCTGATATATCCTGCAACAATCGCATTGATTGCCGGATATATCATTGACCGGGAGCGTACAGACGACACGCTGAAAAATATTCTCACAATCCCTGTTTCCTTTCGGAAAATGCTGATTGGGAAACTGATTGCTGTTGGATGTATGGCGGCAGCGCTTTCCGTTATCGAATTCCTGTTCACACTCATTGTTTTCTTTGCCAGCGGATTTCCCGGATTTTCTATCGGCGGTATGATACAGGTGCTTTTTCAGATGATCGGTATCAATATGATTTCCTATATTGCGGTCATGCCTGTTATTGCCTTTACTGCTCAAAGAAGCGGCAGCTTTATGGCCGGTGTTGGCTTTGCTTTCTTTTATGGTTTTGTGGGAATGATGGCCTCCGGCCACGGCCTGCGTGATCTATATCCTATTACAGCAGGCCTTACCGTAATTGGTTATCAGGATGGAAGCAGTGATCCAACAGGAAACATCTTGTTGAGCGTAGCATCTATCCTGTTTATACTGGCCGTGACATTCATTATCGTTTTCACAGCGAAAAATCGTGAAGTAACCACCGCAAAGAAAAGGAAGAAAAATTCTGGGAAAACGGTTCAAAAAAGAAATCATAGTGCGAGGTAGCCAGTTATGAAAAGAGCGATGATTGTATTGGGTATTATCTTTTCCTCAATTCTGCTCTTTGTGAAAATGGGCAGCAAAGAAAAAGAAATTTCATAGGAGGATTTTCAAATGAAATCAAAAAAAGTTGTAGTAGGCATTATTGCAGCAATATTAGTTGTCGTCTGCATGGGAGTAGCTTTTCTTGCGACCCAAAATGACGATTACTATACGCAAATTGATAACAGATGGGTACAGGAGATCGCGCCACATGGAGATATGAATTATAAATACACGCTGACGGCCTACGATGAGAACGGAAACGAAAAGGACGTTGTGTTTGAAACAAGCCGTATTTTGACCGATGATGCGTTCCTATGTCTGAAAGTCAATTTTATACGGGGTGTAGTGACCTGGGCGGAAGTGAAATACGAGGAATTGCCTGCTGAGGTTCAGCAGCATTATAACCAGTAGTTCAGAGGCCCTTCCAAACGGAGATAAATCAAATGAAAAAATATTTATCACTTTTCCTGTGTTTGGTATGCCTTATGCTAATGATGGGTTGTTCCAATACATGCAGAGATTTAGCAGATGACACAGACACTTTTATTGAGAATTTAGTGGAGGCAAAAGACAACTTTTTTGATAGTCTTGCAGAAGCAACGGACAATATATTCCGTTCACTTGCGAACTTCTTTCATGGCTCTGATTGATGAGAACCATAAATAGTATCAAATACGTCTTTGCGGTGACTTTGACAAAATCAAAGTCACCGCGTTTTCTACTTTTCAAAAATCAAGTCGATCTTTCTGATGCAGCCGTTTGCCCCTACTTCCGTAGGGACAAAACCGATATATCGAAAGCCTTTCTCCGCGTAACTGTCTATGATTTCCCTATGCTTTTCAACATAAGAAAACACCACGCCTTTTGCCGAATATTCGATATTAACATACTCATATTTTTTCATAGCAATCTCTCCTATCTTACAATTCTTGTTTCAAAAAAATCCGATAACTGATCTGATACATTCCATAACCCCAAACCAACGCGATAAGCGGGGAACAGCATAAAAGGATAAACACCGTCTGATCCGTCAGCTCCACGCCCAGTATTGCAAGCAGTTTATATGCCCCAAAACAAATTGCTGCTGGAATGAGGAACGATACCAGAAGCAAAACGCGCCCTTTTTCAGCTCCAAATTTAAACACCAGCGGGATTGACATACTTCCAAAAATGAGGGAAATTACCGTTGCCGCTAAGGTTAAAAACAGCAGTTCCACAATAGCGGCAGGGCTGAATGTAATTTTGCCTGCTATGCCTCCGCCGACCAAGCCTACAACCAAGCCGAATACACTGCCAATCGCACAAAAGATTGCTAAGACAATAAACTTTCCAATCACTAAATCTCTTTTTGAAATGGGCATTATCATAGCATATCGCGCCCATTTGGAGTTATCGTCAAAAGAAAAAGTGGTTACGATCATCATACTGCATAAGATGCCGCAGATGAAAATATATGCTCCCACACCAGAGGTAGGAATAAAAGCCACAGCAAACACCGCAAGTATAAACAGCATAGATTTTGTATTGTGTCCGATATTATATAAATCTTTCAATATAAGGCTTTTCATTTTGCCCGCTCTCCTTTCACATACAGCAGCAGAATATCGTCAATCGTAGCATCATCAATGACAGCAGCTTTATATTTTTTCCTGGCCTTTTCTTTATCAGCCACCAGCACATTCCACTGGTAATCGTCTTTGCGGTAAGCGAGGATCTCCGATGTATCAATCTGATCAAAAACGGCTGCACCGCAGCGGATGATTCCATATTTGTAGCGCAGTTCATCCTTTGTCTTGCAAAACAGGACCTTTCCCTGATGAATAAAGGTAATATAGTCGGCAACCTTTTCCAAATCCGTGGTGATATGGGAGGACATCAGGATTGAATGGTTTTCATCCTGCACGAAATCCAAAAAGACATCAAGGATATCATCCCGCATAACCGGGTCAAGACCACTGGTGGCTTCGTCCAAAATCAGCAGCTTCGGTTTATGGGAAAGCGCCACAGCGATACACAATTTCATTTTCATGCCTTTAGAAAGTGTTTTGATTTCTTTATCCAAAGGAAGCCCGAAGCGTTTCAAATAATCCTGATACAGGTATTCATCCCATTGCTTATAGGCTGCTCCGGAGATCTTACCCACTTTCGCAGGCGTCAATGTTTCATAGAAATTGATTCCGTCGAACACAACGCCTATGTCCTCTTTCAGTTGTTTTGATGAGGCTAATTCCTGCCCCCAAAAAGTAACCGTACCGTCATCTTTCTTAATCAGATCAAGAATCGCATTGATCGTTGTACTCTTTCCGGCTCCATTCTCGCCAATCAGTCCCATAATCGTTCCTTTCGGAAGGTCAAACGAAACGTGGTCCAGCTGAAAGCCTTCATACTGTTTCGTTAAATTTTCCACCTGTAAGATTGTATCCATAGTCACTCCTCCTCTTGATAAAACATAGTCAAAAGCTCAACTAATTTTCCCAGCGAAATTCCACTGGTTCTGCCAATATCAGCGGCCTCCTGTAAATGCTCTTCCGCTAACCGCTGCTGTTCCTCCTGATAAAAGTCTTTATTCTGTGCCGCTACAAAACTTCCACGCCCGACTGTCGTTTCGATAAACCCATCCCTTTGTAGATCTTCATATGCCTTTTGAACGGTAATAACGCTTACATGGATCGACTTTGCCAATGCCCGCATAGAGGGGATCGGATCGCCCGTCTGCAGTTCGCCGCTCATAATCATAGCTTTTATCTGTGAGGTAATCTGCTCATAAATGGGTTTACTCGTATTACTGCTTATTATAATTTCCACAGGATCCCTCCATCCGTCATATAATGTACTTATTGAACAAGTACATTATAGCAACTTCAAGCACAATTGTCAATAGAGTAATGGCAAATGGCAAAATTCTTATGAGAACAATAACAAATGGGATCTGTTCTCTGGAAAAGGAGCATAAACAAAACAAGACCACAAGGGAAGTAAAATCCTTGTGATCTTTGTTATGGTATTTCAAATTTATAACCTACACCGACAATATTTTTGATATATTTCAGGCTGTCCGGTGTTCTCTTCAATTTCTTCCGCAGATTGCTCACATGGTTGCTTACCGCTTTGCGTGAGTAACAGGCAGCATCCTCATCCCAGACCAGCTCCATGATCAGCTCGTATGTGAACACCCGCTGGGGATGCGTGATCAGCAGGGCAAGAATATCAAATTCTTTCGCCGTCAGATCTACCACTTGTCCATCCACACGTACCAGCCGCTGCTCCAGGCAAAAGTATAAATCATCTATATGAATCTCTGTGAAGATACCTTCATTCTCTGTCAACAGTTCATAAGCTTTGGAGCGGATACACAGGTTATCAGCTAAACCGCCATTCTGGTTTTCTTTGCCAAGAAGATAGTTTACTAGCTCCTGCCGCTGTCTTGCATCCAACAGCATAAGCAGCTTCTCTCCGATTTTATCTCCCGGCTCAGATATTTCCAATACAGCTAATTTCCCAATGGTATCACCTCCGTTTCTTTTACAACCCTCCATCCTTCAGCAATCTATGATAAACCATAAATATGACAACAGTCTGTCATATTTCATATCTTTTTTGTGCAATGACGCCTTACCCGGATTTTATGCCCCTACCCTTTTCGCACCGGCCTTATATACTTAAAATGCTGTCCCGGATCATAAAAAAGCACATGACTCTTCCCGGTGAAGTATCAAGGCAGCATCCGGCTTCTTCATAATCAAACTCGGCCGTCGCTTGATTTTATTGCTATAATCTTTGAAGAACAATAGAAATAAAATTCAAATATTTACCTCCTCCAGCCTCCATAGCTTTACGGTCACTGATTGCATACTCGTTTTCTTGTTTTAGCCAGTCGTTCCATACTTCCTCATTGCTTTCCATCTCATGAATAGAAATTACCCTGGCCCCTTTGCAGTGGCGGATAATATTTTCCCAATACATTATATCGTGCATATAATCAAGCTGATCCGGCGTCCATGAGAGAAGTAGCTCTGGTGGCAGATTATTATGACAATCTTTTTTCATTCCGGGAATGGCAATATAAATATAGCCACCATGTTTAAGATATGGAAGCAATTTATCGTCAAGGAATTTAGGATCGCGTCCAAAATAATTATAGGAATCCGTGCTAATGATTGCATCGAAAAATTCCTCTTCAAAAGGAAGTGCCGTGGCATCTGCCTTAATCGGAATAATCTGCTCATCGGACAGCCCCATTTTGCGAAAGAATTTTCGATTATCTTCCGGATCGCTCCACAAATCCGTGGCATACACAGTAAACCCATACTCTTTTACAAGAAAGAGGGAAGTCAGCCCCTGACCGCTGCCAAGATCACATACTATGGAGTTTTGGGGGATTTTGCAATGAAGTAAAAGTTCCTCCTCCAGTTTGATCGGATTTGGCCCCATAATTTTAGCCTGTAATTCAGGAATGTTATATGTTTGACTACGAATGTATTTCATTTTTGTTTTCCCTTTCCTTTGTGTGAGATTCTATAAAGAAATCAATATGCTTTATTAGCCGTTTTTCAATATCCCCATAAGATTCATTTTCATCCGATATATTGATAAGTAAAAAAATCGGGGAGAAAAATTCTATTGCAAGTTGGTATGGGTCATTCTCCTTTAACACACCACATCTAATCATCTCACGAAAAATATCTTGTAAATAAAGAACAGGCCCACGCACAAGGCTATCCTGATACAACTTGTTTAATTCTGGATTACGATACTGCTCTAATGTGAGCATCTTACGATAATCAGCGGCAAATTCATCTGAAGTCCAAAACCGGTATTGTGAAACGGCAAAATTTTTTAGATTTTCCAATCCGATTTTCTCATATTGTTCCGGTGCACAATCAAACACATTTTCTGGCACACCATATTTTCGTGCTATTTCATGATCCGATTGTGACATACGCGCGACAATACTGTTGAAAATATCCTTCTTGTTTTCATAGTGCTTATACAGTGCCCCTTTCGTAATTCCCAATTTTTCTGCTATTTTACTGACGGAAACTGCCTCATATCCGTCTTTTGCAAATAATTGCAATGCAACGGCCAATATTTTTTCCTTTGTATCAGTCATTCTATGCACCTCCCACAATGTAAACAATCGTTCACCTCATCTCTTTGATATTATAGTAAACGATCGTTTACTTGTCAAGAGGATTTTTATGAGCCAATCTGTGCAAAGGATTTCCTATCGTAAAAGTGAGAATCGCTGGTTCTCATTTATCATATTGTTTTCTGGCCTGCTCTAAAAATGCCTTGATATCATCCCGCAGCGTCTTTGGCTCTATAATTTCCGCTTTATCTCCTAAGCTTGCAAAAGTGCTTACGATCCACTCCGGGTATTCCGTATAGAAGGAAATGTAGAGAGAATTATTTTCTTCCCGGATATTGCTCTGGCCAAAGAAATCAATCGCCAGAAACTCATAGGATTTATCCATTCTGACTGTAACCAATTGCCCCACGCCATTTGAAAAGGCGCTCTGCAATACTGGGATCTCATAATCAGTCCGTTCCGTATATGTCTGCTCACAAAGCGCTAGCTTCGATATTCTGTTGAGCTTAAAAACACGGAAATCCTGTCTTTGTGTGCAGTAGGCGAAAAGATACCAGTATTCTTCCTTAAAAATGAGCTTGTAGGGTTCCACGGTTCTTTTGGAGTAACCATTGCTACTGTAATACTCTATTTCCAGCAGGCGCCGGGAGGCAATCGCAGAACGGATGATTTTGATTTTTTCAATGGTCGTATTCTTATGGTTCCAGGATGTGAAATCAATGATGATATCGTTCTCCAGCAGCAGCTTATCTTCCTGCCCAAGACGCAGCTTCGCAAGCAGTGTCTTTATTTTTGAACTTTCATCAATACTTGCAAACCCTTGTATGCCGGACACAATTAGATCTATGTCCTCTTTATTCAGGACTGATTTGCTGTATTTAAAGTTTGGAAGCAAAGATATACCGCCGCCAATGCCCTGCTGTGTAGTCACTGGGAACCCTGCGCTGGACAAATCCAACAAATCCCTATGGATCGTGCGCACAGAGACCTCAAAATACTCCGCCAGCTCCTGTGCCGTTATTTTTTCCCGCTCCAATAAAATACATAATATACCGAACATCCTGTTGCTTTTCATTCAAGGCACCTCCTCTGTCAATTTTACAGAAATAAGACATTGAGTGTCAAGTTTCCGCATTAGCAAACAGTGCCTCCCTATTTATGGAATACCATGCGTTTTATTAGAAAAGCGGTACGGGGTCATCCCCACGCACCGCTGAACATTAAATTATTTCTCCCATTTTCTTCGATAGATTTTCTTTTTCATCACCAGAAGCACCCCAACCAGGCAGATCAGGGAAACCACCATCACTGAAATCCAGAGAGTTACATTGCTGTTATCTCCCGTCTGTGGACTGCCACCGCTCGGCTTGCTGGGATTGCCCGTCTGCGAACTGCCTCCGTTCGGCTTGCTGGGACTGCCCGTCTGCGAACTGCCTCCGTTCGGCTTGCTGGGATTGTCCGTGTTTCCGCCGAGTGCGGAGATCTCTACAGCCGCTTTCTTGTAATGGCAAACGGTGCATTCCTCATGCTTGCTTCCCTTTTGGGCAACGGTTGCTTCTTTGTCAACAATCCACTTAAATATATGTTCTGCTATATCTGTTCTTTCATCACAGTCATTGCAATCATGCCAATGATTTGTTTCATCAGAGGACCATTCCTCTTTGTAGTCATGTCCTTCGAGTGCGGGGATCTCTACAGCCGCTTTCTTGTAATGGCAAACGGTGCATTCCTCATGCTTGCTTCCCTTTTGGGCAACGGTTGCTTCTTTGTCAACAATCCACTTAAATATATGTTCTGCTATATCTGTTCTTTCATCACAGTCATTGCAATCATGCCAATGATTTGTTTCATCAGAAGACCATTCCTCTTTGTAGTCATGTCCTTTTACAGGGAGCTTATCGGCTTCGGCAGCAATTTCTTGTTCAGCTTTTTCCAATGCTTCTCGTAAAAGGTCTTCAATATTTCCTTCATTTAATAATGTATTAGCAAGTCCTGTTTTCTTTTCTTCAAGAAGTTTATATAATGTATCTATATTTTTATCTGTGTAGTTTTTATCTTGAAGAAGTTGTGCAACAAAATCTTCTAATTTTTTCTGTGTATCTTCATATGCAGTATATGTTGTATCATCAACTAAAAAGACGACATCACTTCCCGTACTGATAGCTTTAGCGTTTGTACTTGTAGTTTCCTGCAATGAAATTGGTATATTTGTTATAGCACCTTTTGCTTGATATACATCAAATGAAGTACCATTGGTTGTATCTTCTGATGGATTTTCAAGAGTAACATTAGCAGCAATCGTTAATTTTCCTTTGTTGACAATCGCATGATATTCTTGTTCACTTTCGTTTTTATTGCTGTTTTCTGCTCTTGCCGCACTGACAATTTTGCCGCCACCAACAGTATCAATAATATTTAGACTTGCTCCTGCTTCTACAGTGATGCCAATACGCTCGGTGACATCTCCCGACATGGCTGCTGGTCCCGGTTCTTTATTTGCAATTATATCTTGAATGTCCATTTGGGGAAATACAGCCGTTCTTCCATTCATCGTTGAAGCAGTGATAGTATGCCCGTTAAGATCAAGAGTGATATTCTTATCCTTTGGTACTGTAAAGTTAGAGGATACTTTATAAGTAACTGTTACTGTACCATTCTTGCATAACTCATTTCCAACATGGCCATTCAATGATACATCGTTATAATCACCGTTGAGTATGATTGTATCGCCATCTTCAGCATACTTAAACGCCTCATCTAAAGTTGCAAATGTTATCCAATCCCAAAATTCAGAAAATCTTTGGCTTTTAATTTTGACGTAGGCACAAGCCTGCATATTGTTCTTTACTGTGTCGTTCTGTGTATTATAGTAATTTGCCTCTGCACCCAGAAAACTATGCTCAACATCAGGAGTTGTCGACCATGAACCATTCTTCCTTTCCCCCGACGGATCAACACCAAAATTGCAAAAATAAGTCGTTCCGTTTAGCGTCATGCTTTTCCCGGGATAATAATTTTTGGCATTTGTCCATTCTGCTTGCAAGTCTGCTAAACTTATTTCAGCGGCAAATGCAACATTGGCGAAAGATAAACCAAGTATAAAACATAAAGCCACTATAAAACACATTGTTTTTCTAAATCTTCTCACCATGTTTCACTCCTATTTTATAAGAATAACCGTATATCCAATGGTACTATCTCCAATGACCATGCAATTATTTACGGTATATCCAACGGCTTCGGGATTAAATTCATATGTTCCACCCGTTATAAAACTCCTCAATGAAGTCACAAATCCGTCAGTTCCTTTATTAAAAAAACCACCCTCAAAAGATACGTTTGGGTCAAATCCCTTTATATCTGTGTAGAAGCCATATTTCGTACCATCAAAATCACCATCTTTCACAGTTACCCTGAAATTTCCTTGAGCGCCGCCATTGGCAGTTGTTTTAATATACAAACCTGTTCTGGTGCCTGCAAAATGTCCGCCATTGATATTTACTTCAATCTTTTGGGCGTTTGCTTCTTCGGAAGTGATTTTTATTCCATCCTTTGTTCCCGTAAAATTACCATTATCAATGTTTACAGTACCATTTTTTACAAATAATGAAGCGGCTTCTGGTGATAGTGAAGTAAATGTACCATTCTTAATGTTCAATGTACCATGACTTGCCCAGTAAATACCTACATAAGACCAGTTACCATTTGCATTAGTACATTTATATGTTCCGCCATCAATCGTAACATTCATGCTTGAGTCACTTTGAGCAGCGCTTGTAGAAATTGGGTTTCCACCAGTCAATACATTCATATTTGCGAGGTTTGCTTGTGCTGAATTTAGCAATCCTATACCATAATCATTAGAGTTTACATTAACACCATTGGCATCTAACTGACCATTGTATGCAACAACAATTGCAATTGACTGACCACTAGTGGAAGTTGCATTAACTGTCAGATTATCTGAAAGTACTGCTTTTCCCGCTGATATTACAATTGTTGCATCATTTGTAGATGATCCGTTATAAGTAACTGTCCCATTTTGAATAGATACATTTGCATCTGCATTACTAATTCTGATCTGGCCGTTTAATGTTTTTCCATTTAAGTCCAATGTAAACTGCTTATTTGATGAGACTTCCACATTACCAGCAATATCGCCCGCAAGTGTAACAGTTCCATCGTTTTCAACATTATTGATAGCTCTAATCAGCTCGTCAGACGTAATGACTCCACTTTCTGATAAAGTTTCCACTTGTTCTTCAACAGCTTCTTCTGTAGCTGTTTCTTCCGTTGTTTCAGAAGGTTCTGATTTGTTTTCTTCCGTTCCCGTTGTATTTTCTGCCTCTGTTGCTTCTGCCGGCTCTGCAATAGGTTCCGTTACCATCTCTGCAATAGGTTCCGTTTCGGGTTCTGCAATGGCGCACTCTCCTTCATGCCCATCCTCCAGCGTGCAGCCTTCGGTGACAGTGCATTGCTCCGCTGGTATACTCTCGGTTTCTTCTGCAAAGGCCACAGTGGGGAGCATACTCAGCAACATAGCGGCCGACAACAAAATGGCCAGCAGTCTGCTCTTTTTTGTTTGTTTCATAATCTTTACCTCTTTTCATGGTTTTCTGCAAATTGATTCAGCATGCACCCAACTAAATATTGCTTCGCTTGTTCTGGTGCTGTGAAGGATTGACTCTGTCCGGTCAAATAGGAAACCGCATCCTCCCATTCCCGCAGGCTAAATTCCTGCGCATTGATTTCATGCAGGTGGTGAGGCATGATCATATTTGTTCCCGTTTTCGCCAGATCAGACAGATACATACATCCGCTTTTGGCCGCCAAAATATCCAGCAGCCCTATCGTGCCAATTTTCATTCCATTCATAACTCACCTCCTTGCCATACAATTTTCCGACTCGCCTTCTTTAAACATGCGGCTCGATACCACAGACTAACTCATCTGTGGTAAATTGGGTATGGCCGCAGTCGGTAGATTTAGGAAGAAAAAGAAAAAGGCGACTTGCTTTGTCCGCAAATCGCCTCACTTGGCCACAACAAGAAAGCCTGCAAATAAAACAGCAGATGCAGGCTTTCTCGTCATGCACAAATATCGTTTTATGTGGGATTTTCCCCTTACTTTTGCTATGTATCACTTGAAAATATGGGGGTTTTACGCTATAATATAAATGTTTGTAACGTGCTTCACGATACAGGCGTGATAATATTTACCACAGATGAGTTAGTCTGTGGTTTTTTTATAAAATGAGCTTCATTTTATTCAAGATCCGCTCGTGAGCTGTAGCGCTGGCCGCCACATAGATTCGCGTAGTTTCAATACGGCTGTGGCCGAGGATGTCCGCCAAATGTGCCAGGTTCTTCTCAATGGCGTAAAAGCTGCGGGCGAACAAATGCCGCAGGTTGTGAGGAAAAACCTTACGGGGATCCACTTTGGCGCTGGCGCAGAGCTTTTTCATATCATGGCAGATGTTTGTCCGATCCAAGGGCTTTCCACTTCTGGTGCGAAAAATGTGGCCCTCGTCTATACCCAGCTCTTTTGCGTATTTCAACAACCTGACACGCAATTCCTTTTGCAGAAGAACAGTGCGGTTTTTTCCTTTCATGCAAATTTCCGCCCGTCCGGTTTGAGCCGCCTCCACCGTAATATGCTGCAGCTCGCTGACCCTAATGCCTGTACCGCAAATGGTCAGCATGACCAGGTACAACCGCTCATTTCCTTTGGCTTGAGCTGCCGCCAAAAGCTGTTTGTATTCCGCTTCAGACAGTTCCCGCGTCTCATCCAGAAACGCTTTCCTCTGTACCTTTAAGAGTTTTATCTTGCAGTCCTGCCACCCGCAGAACTCCAGAAAAGCGTTGATAGACGACAGCGTTCCGTTGACTGTCTGGGCCTTTACCTGATTTTGCAGTATCTCCCGGTATTCCAAAAGACGAGGTTTAGTAAGTTCCTTCCCCTGCAAATACTCCGCCAGTTTACGCACGGTCCGGAGATATTTGCTTACAGTCGCTTTGGATTTTTCATTCAGATAGAGACTTTCTTCAAACGCCTGTATTTTTTCTTCTGTCAATTGTTTCATGATCGTAGACCTCCTGTATATCATTTTTCTATAATTTTACCCACAAACATACAGGAAATTACGATCCTTTATAAAAAGGGAAAGCACCTCATGCCGCTTGTCCTTATAATCTTACATTTTTCATTTCTTCAAGTTCTCACTAGGCAATGCAAAAATCAAAATATGTATCCGGGTATGGCTCGTCCGCCAAGACGTAATGCCACCATTCATAACGATAGGCTTCAAATCCGCTACTCTCCATGATATAACGCAAGCACTGCCGGTTTTTTGATTCTTCTTCGCTCAGACCGCTTGCGGCATGGTGTGACCGTTCATCCATAAAGTCAAAATCTCCACCCATAGGAACAAGCATACCGCTATTCAAATGAAAAATTGTAAGGTCAACCGTACTTCCACGGCTGTGGCTGGATTGTGAGGCCACATACCCCTTCGCAACCATCTCATTCCTTTTGATATTTGGATAGTAACGCTTTTTCGTCAGATTGTCTTCCGGTTGGGAAGCCCAATTCAGAAAACAATCCACTGCGCACTGGGGGCGATAGCCGTCCCATAAGAGCAAACCATATCCCAGTTTCTCCGCCATCTTCTGAGCCTTACGCAAAGCAACTCCCAGCTCCTTCGTTCCCATAACACGGTTTACCATGTATCCGTCTACCGGTTTCCCGGTGAAATTGTCCCATGTGGCATATTTAGCATCCCATCGGATTCCGGGAATCATTTCATCTAAAAAGGCAAAGTTCTTTTTCATAGCAGTTACCTCCTAAGTGAAAGTTCAATCAAGCGATCCAGTATTTCAGTAAGCGTAAAACCGGCTGCTGTCATCATGCGGGGATAGCGGCTGTAGGAAGTAAAACCCGGCATGGTATTCACTTCATTCAGCACAATGCAGCCGTCCTCCCGCAAAAACAGGTCAATGCGGGCCAATCCTCTGCAGCCAAGTATCCGGTAAATCTTCATTGCTGTTTTCTGAATCCGTTCTCTTACCTCATCCGGTAAGGCGGCTGGAACTCGGATGACTGCATTTTCAGATCCCTTCTCCGGCTGTGCTTCCTGATGAATCTTAAAAAAGCCGTGTCTCAGCTCAATCTGATCCACCTCGCCAGCCATGAGATCATTTCCGTTTCCCAGTATGGCGCAGCCTACCTCACTCCCGGTAACGGCCTCTTCAATCAAAATCTTGCTGTCATATTTTCTTGCTTCTTCGATTGCTGCCTGAAGCTCTTCTGCCTTGCATACCTTGTTTACGCCAAAGGAGGAGCCGGAACGGGCAGGCTTTACAAAAACGGGATATACGAAATCCTCCGTTTCCAGGCGATCCCCCTCCTGAAGGATCCGGAACCCAGGCACAGCGATACCCGCATTTTTCACAACGGTATATGCAAGCGCCTTATCCATGCAGGTCACGGAGCTTTGAATATCGCATCCCACATACGGAATGCCTGACAATTCAAGCAAGCCTTGTATGGAGCCATCTTCGCCAAACTTGCCATGAATCATCGGTAATACCACGTCTACAGGCTGGATTTCATACCCTTTGTCTTTTTGTATCAGCAGACCATGCGTACTTCTGTCCGGCGAAAAAACAACCGGATCCCCCGCATATTGTTCCCACTCCAAACAAGGTTTTTCACACATTTTCCAAACGCCGGATTTTGTGATTCCAATATAATAAGGCTGATACTTTTTTGTATCTATGTTTGCGGCAATCTCCATCGCAGATTTTATCGAAACATTATGTTCCTCTGAACAGCCCCCAAACAGAACTGCAACTTTAATCTTAAACATTTCCCAGACTCCTTTCAAAATTCAAACAATTTCTAATGGTATTTCTGACCGTGTCAACCAACACCCGTTCCGTGTGATAGGCTGTGTGCGGCGTAACAATGACATTCGGCATTCCCTGCAGGACCGACAGGAAAGGATGTTCTATCCTTCTTTGGGTGCAGTCATGATAAAAGATACCTTCTTCGCCCTCTAAAACATCCAGTGCAGCGCCGCCGATTTTCTGTCCTTTTAATGCTTCTACCAATGCTGCGGTATCCACTAAAGCGCCCCGCCCTGTATTGATCAGAAGCGCCTCCTGCTTCATCATTTCAAGCTCTTCATAGCCAATCATATGGCGGGTATCCTCCGCCAACGGGATATGCAGTGTAACAATGTCACTTTTTTTCAGCAGCTCATGAAACGAAACATAGTCCGCTCCCGCTTTTTGATTTCGGTCATATGCCAATACCTTACAACCGAATCCCTCCAGGCGCTCCATGACTGCCTGTCCGATTCGCCCAGTTCCTAACACACCCACGGTCATATCCCGCAGTTCTTTTCCGCGCAGGTCATTCAGGCAATAATTCTGCCTCTGGGTTTCACGCAGAATCGACTTTGTGCCGCGCATCAGCATAAGCATCAGCATGACGGTATAATCGGCCACACTTCCCGGCGAGTATTCTACTGTGCCAACAACCATACCCAGTAACCCAGCCGCCTGTATATCAATATGGTTAAAGCCAATGCTCCGGGTACTGATATATTTTACCCCTGCATTTTTTAGTGCAAGAAGAATCGGTTCTGATAGCTCCGCTTTATGGCTTACGCTTACACACCGGCATCCATTAGCTAATCCAGCATTGCTTTCTGATATAGAATCTTTTATAAGTGTGGCCGTAACACCAAGCTCATAAGAAATCTTTTGAAAAACCTCCATTTCGTCTGGCTCGCAGCCAAAAACAGTTATGTCTATTATTTTCTCCATTCATTTCCTCCTTATCTCGTTACTGGGCTTTGATTTTATCTAAAATATCAACACTGTCCTGAAACCTGCTTTCCTTTGTAGAGCCCATAACTACACAGATATAGGTTTCTCCGTCAATCACCGCTGCAGAAACAATACATGCGCCGCCAAGGCTGCTGGTTCCTGTTTTCAAACCGATAACCTCCGGACGGTAATAGGGACTGTTCGGATCGAGAAGCTCATTGGAATTGCTGTAAGTGACCTCTCTTCCGTTTGGCCATTTTTCATAGGATGAATAACTCGCTACAATCTCCGAAATGATAGGATTGTCCAAACATGCTTTTGCAATGATAGCAAGGTCGTAAGCTGTAGTATACTGGCCTTCGGCATCATATCCATCCGGAGCTACAAATTTCGAGTTTGTGGCGCCAAGGTTCACGGCTTTTTCATTTACCTTATCCATGAATACTTCAATCGCTTGCTGATGGGTCAGGCTTTTATCTCCTGCAATCTTCTTTCCAGTATTGACTGCAAGGGTATAGGCCGCATCATTACCGGATGGAAGCATAAGGGCAATCAGGAGCTGTCTGACAGTCAGTGTATCACCCTTCATAAGCCATGCGGTTGACGAATCGCTTTGAATCATTTCAATCTCCGCACCTACTTTCATTTCATCCTCCGGGGAACAATAGTCAAGTGCTGTCAAAGCCATAATCATCTTAGCAGTGCTGGCCGGCGCAATTTTGGCTGTGCTTTTTTTCTGGTACAATACCTCATTTGTGTCTTTATTCATTACAATGGCGTTTGCTGCCGCGATATTTACCGAAATTTTGTTAGCCTGGTCGGATATGGCTGGCTCTGGAACTGAGGGTACTGCCTCATTCTGATCGTCGGTAAGCCACGAATAGTTCTTGTCTGTTTTTGTGTTTTCTTTGGATAAAAGGCCGGGATCTTTACTCTCCCCTAAAAAATGCACAACTCCAAAGATTACAGAAACAATGAGCAAACAAAGTGTGACACATGCAGCCCTGTAAAAAAGCAATTTTCTTTTTTTGGCTTTTCTACGATTCCTTTTGTCATAGTTTCCATTATTGTTTTGATATTCCATCATTACCCTGAACTCCTTTCTGAAAGCAAAAAAATCGCCCCTCCTGATATAAAGCATATCAGAATAGAGCGATTTATGTTTTCGCGTTCTTTTATGGATAACACACGGTTTATCTCGGAATTTCTTACGATTTTCCTACGACGGGCAATGCAACCTCAAAACTGGTGATACCATTTTCGCTGCGGGCAGTGATCTGTCCATGGTGCAGTTCCACAATCTCTTTTGCAATGGCAAGCCCCAGACCGGCCCCGCCGGTACTTGAGCTTCGAGATACATCCAGGCGGTAAAACTGCTCAAAGATTCTTTCCAATCTCTCCCCAGGAATCGTATCCCCTTCGTTTATGATTTGGATGAGTACATGGTCTTCGGTCTGCCTGGCTTTCACCCGAATGGTGGTATTCTCATAGCAGTAACTGACGGCATTTCTCAGCACATTATCGAACACCCGCTGCAGCTTGTTGGCATCACAGGACAGCATCATGTCCGGCTGAACATCAAATTCACATATCAGATTTTTCCCAGCCAGCATCGGCTTAAACTCGTGCCCCAGCTGTTCCAGCATCATCGTCAGATTGATTTTGCTGTACACAAGCGTGATGTTTGAAAGATTAAACCTCGTAATTTCAAAAAACTCATTGATCAGTTCTTCCAGACGCTCAGCCTTATCCAATGATATGGACAAATATTTTTCCCTGAGTTCCTCGGAAATCTGATTCTCATCCCTTAACAGGTTCAAATATCCTATGACCGATGAAAGCGGGGTCTTCAGGTCATGGACCAGATACATGACAAGATCGTTTTTCCTTTGCTCTGCAAGCTCAGCGTCCGTTTTCCGTTTCGTCAGGGTATGCCGTATGGAATTGATTTTTCTTTCGGTCGAAGCCAACTCCGGAGGCAGCCCAATATCGTTGGCATCCTCATTCACCAAAGTATCGATCCCCCGGTTGATCTCCTTAAAATATTTTGAAATACTGTCCAGATAACGGCGGAAGATCATAAAAAACACGCCCATAACCGCTATCAGGAAAAGCCATATCTCATACGCCTTAAAGGTTCTCAGATAAACAGCCACCGCCTCATCCCGATCATGATAGATAAAGCTGTCTAAAATGGCTACCACGACATTTGCAAAATTATCTTTTAAGATAAACAGATAAACACCCGCAATAATTAGAATGGAATATACCATCATAAGCAATATTTTAACGGACAATCTGTTTTTAAAAAGTAAATAGTCATCTTCATGACTGGTTTTATTTCTATTTTTCAATGGTATATCCCACTCCCCACACAGTTTTTATAAATTTCGGATTTCTTGACGGTTCCTTCATTTTCTCCCGGAGCCGCCCGATATGCGCCATCACAGTATTATTGCTGTCAAAAAACCGTTCACCCCATACTGCCTCAAATAATTCCTCTGTAGAAACAACCGTACCCTGACGCTCGCACAGATACCAAAGAATCGAAAACTCCGTTGGCGTCAGCTGAATCTCCTTTCCAAACAGGATACACTTATGGCTGCTCTTGCTGATTGTCATCCCTCTGATATCGTATTCTGTGCATTCAGCCTCCTGCTTTAAGCTGGGCTGCTTGTACCGCATGTACTGCCGCAGCTGCGCCTTTACTCTCGCAACCACTTCCAGCGGGTTAAATGGCTTCGTAATATAATCATCCGCCACGGACAGTCCCATGATTTTATCCCCGTCCTCCACTTTTGCTGTCAGCATGATAACAGGGAAGTAAAACTTTTCCCGGATTTTCTGGCAGATCTGAAACCCGTCTACATCCGGAAGCATGATATCCAATATGGCTAAATCCAGTTCCACGGATTCAATACACTTTAGTGCATCCTTGCCATTATAAAATTTATAAACGGTATATCCATCGTTTTTCAGATATACTTCAACTAAATCGGCCAATTCTTTTTCATCATCAACCACTAAGATTTTTTCATTCATTGCATTACTCCTTACATTGCGATAATCTGTCTTTATTATGTGTCAAAACCGTATATGAAACAACAATAGCAGAATCGCAAATAATCGTCAAGGCGCGGCGAGCTGGCAGGCCAGTTTACCCAGATTCTTGACGATTACCGCTATTCTGCTAACAATGGCAGATTATATGTTTTTTATGGTGCTTCAAATTTATAGCCGACACCAACAATGTTTTTAATATAGTCCAGAGCATCCGGTGTAACTTTGAGTTTCTTCCGCAGGTTACTCATGTGATTGCTTACCGCTTTTTTGGAATAAAAAGTATAATCCTCGTTCCAGACCAACTCCATGATCAGTTCATAAGTAAATACCCTTTTGGGATGTGTGAGCAATAGCGCAAGAATATCAAATTCTTTCGCTGTTAACTCAATCACTTGTCCTCTCACACGTACAAGCCGCTGCTCCAAACAAAAGTATAGCTCTCCTATCTCGATCTCTGTGAATCCTCTATCGGCTTCCGCCTGTGGATCATGGATTTGAAAGCCGTCACATGGGCTATCAGCTGAATCGGTATCCTTCTTTTCTTCACTAAGAAGGTATTTTATTAATGCCTGCCGCTGCTGGACATTTAACAGCATAAGCAGTTTTTCTCCAATTTTATCTCCTGACTCAGAGATTTCTATCACGGCTAATTTCCCATATCATCATCTCCTGTTAGTGTAGGTCCATGCTCTATGAAAAAATTCAATTAAGCATTATAAAGCTTGCTATATTGTTTTGGAGTAACCATGGCGTATTTCTTGAAAAAATTAGTAAAGTGGCTTTGGCTGCTAAAACCAAGCTGATAGGTAATATTTGATAAATCTTCTCCGGCCTTCAGCATTTTTTTTGCTTCTGTCATTTTAGTACATTCAATAAAGCGATAAGGAGATATTCCCTTTTCTCTCGTAAACATCCGTATAAAGTGATACTTGCTAAAACCCGTAAAGGTACTTAAATCGCATAAAGATATGTTTGAGGCGTAATGCCTTTCAATATACTCACAAGCACGTTCTACAATATCCGAAGCTTCTATTTGTTCGCACTCCAATGGTTGAGAATAATCTGCAACCAAATCACCAATGATCATATAAAGCAATTCTTCCTTTTGCAAATCGCAATATGAACCATTCTCAATCAAGTCAATCAACTCTGTGATTTGCGGAATAAGATCACTCTGATAAACAATCTGCGGTTCAAAATACGGACATATGGCAAATCCTAAACATTCCAATGTCAGTTCTTCCATGCGTTCAGTAGTGATGTGAAAACATCTAAAATCCAACATTTCCTTTTTCAACTCTAAACAAGTATGATTATCTTTCGGGTTGAAAAGGAGCAGATCATTTTTTCCTATGGTGTATTCCTTACCTTGACATATTACTCGTCGGCTCCCGCTTTCTATATAGCCTAACTCATAGTAATCATGAAAATGCGGTGGCAAACTTTCAATCATTCCTGTCAGTGTTAATACCTCTATATTCAATTTTTCGTCAAAAACAATTTTACTGTTGGAATGATCCATAAGTCACCTCCGCAAAAATTACTCCAATAATATCATTATAGTTTATACATATGCCTTTTTCTTGCATAATGTTGCTGTTTTCGTTAAGGTCTGTCGAATACCGTTCATTTCCTCCTACAAATCATGTTCCAATTTCACATCAAACTTTTTAGCATAAAAATCTTGTTGCTCTTTATCGGAGATTTGGCAGCAAAATGCAGTCAATAAGTCCTGAACTTTTTTGTAAACATCCTCATCTTTATAATAATCTGGATATTCACTTATAATTACTTTGTGACGCTCCAGCATTTGTTCCTTCTCTTCATGAAGTTCTGGAAAAAGTTCATTGAGCTTCACCTCATAATATACGAGATCCATAAAAGAGATAATGCAGGTAAGCCGCAAGTAGTCTTGAAACGACATGGGAATCTGCTTCATCAATTTCTGCTTATCCCTCTGACTGCACAGCGATAAAAATAGCTGCTCCTCTTTCCTTGCCTCTTTTTCAAAGTTTTCTGATAATTCGTCTCTCGGCATATTTTATACTCCTATCAAACCTCCGATTGTGTCTCCAGTCATCAGAGCCGTCAGGCAATTTTAATTGGATGTATGATTATCGCACCTCTCACGCATCAACAAATCATTTGAATAGCAGAAACGGCCTGCTCATAGTCGGCACAGACTTGAGCTTTTAAAACAGTCAAGTTTTCCGGACGAACCCCCGCCCGCAACGCTTCCGTGAGCATACTGCTGGATTTACAGAGATCTGACAACCCCAGGTTTTCACAGACTCCTTTCAACGTATGGGCAGCGCGAAATGCCTCCAAATAATTCTCCAATAAAAGCTGCTCTATCAAAAGGTCGTAGGTTCCATCGTTTAAAAATTTAATGAGAAACCGCCTTATCATATCTTCACTATACAGACGGGCCAATACTTCGTCATATTCCCCGCCCAGCTTTACATAACATTCTTTCAGGTCCATAAATATCTCCGCTTCTTAAACTATTGTTTCTTTTTTATAAGCTCTGCAATCACTGATTCCAGATTTCTCATGTCAATGGGCTTAGGCACATGAGCGTTCATTCCTGCGTCCAGCGCTTCCTTAACATCTTCTGCAAACGCATTTGCTGTCATCGCCACGATTGGGATTATCTTCCCACAAGGATGGCCACAGCTCCGAATGGCTCTGGCAGCATCATAGCCATTCATGACAGGCATCTGGATATCCGTCAAAATCAAATCATACTGATCCGGTTCGGACTTCTCAAACGCCTCCAGCAGCTCCTGCCCATTGCTGACGAAATCACACGCTACGTTGTTCATATTCAGCAGCTCCCGCAAGATCTCTGCGTTCAGCTCATTATCTTCCGCAGCAAGTATTGTTATGCCTGTCAGTATGTCATCGGGCGCCTCTGTATCCGGCATTTTTTGATCCTTTGCCTGAACCGTTACAATCGCCTGCTTAAAGCTGGTCAGGAAAAACGGTTTTGCCAGGAACCCATCAATGCCTGCCGCAAGAGCCTCCTCCTCAATCTCATCCCATTCGTAAGCGGTAAGAAGGATAATCGGAATATGCTCCGGCAGCATGGCCCGAATTTCTCTGGCCGTTTGAATACCGTCCATACCGGGCATTTTCCAATCCAAAAGCACAAGGTCAAAGAGTACGCCCTCCTGATGTGCCTGCCCAATCTGCCGGATGGCATTGCCGCCGCCCAATGCGTATTGAACCGACACTCCGGTACCTTCCATGGCGCGGATCACATTTGTGCAAATGCTTTCATCATCATCCACAATCAGTACACGGGTTATCCTGTGGTTCTCCCAAAATTCTTCATCTATATTCTGCACCTGAATGCGCAGTTCCAAATCAACCGTAAAAAGGCTGCCCTCACCCTGTCTGCTCTTTACATCAATCGTCCCGCCCATCAGCTCAACCAGATTTTTTACAATCGGCATTCCAAGGCCGGTTCCCTGTATCTGGTTCGTCACACTATTGATTTCACGGGCAAAGGGTTCAAAAATAACAGCTAAAAACTCCTCCGACATGCCAATACCGTTATCCTGAACCTCAAACCGCAGCCGGACAAAATCCTTTGTTTTTTGCGGGAGCTGGGTTACGGTCATTTGAATCCTGCCGCCAGCCGGCGTGTATTTTACTGCATTCGACAGGATATTAGTCAGCACCTGATTGATTCTCATCCTGTCACCGATCAGGTGTTCCGTTGTTACATTTTTCAGAAAAAGTTCAAATTCCTGCTGCTTTGCTTTGGCCTGCGGCCGGATCATGGTCCCCAGCTCGTCGATCAGTTCTGCCAGATTGATTTCGGTGATGTTCAACGTGGTTTTTCCGCTCTCGATCTTACTCATGTCCAGCACATCGTTGATCAGACCCAGAAGGTACTGACTGGAAGCCGTAATCTTACGGGTATATTCCTTTACCCGCTCCTGATCGCCGGAATCATGATTCAGCAGTACGGTAAGACCTACGATTGCATTCATAGGCGTCCGGATATCATGGCTTATATTATTTAAAAACGTACTCTTGGCCCTATTGGCAGCATTTGCTGCATCCAACGCCGTTTCCAACATGATCTTGTTCTGTCTGTCCTTGGTCCTGTCTGACAGCACTACGATAAATTTATCAGATTGGCCGTCACCCACACGATAAACAGATTCGTAAAACCAACGCTTTTCTGCTGTTTTTCTATGAGTACGCTCACTTTCCAGCGTAATCGACTGGCCCGGCTGCATCAGATCCAGCTCTGGGTAAGAAATGATCTTTCCACCTATGTATGCAGCTTTTCCTAGTGTTTTAAGATCTGCCGTGACCTCTTCCTTGGAAATGCCGAGGACGCGATTCACGTTCGGCGTCACATATTCTACTGCATAAGACTTACTGTTGAGCATTAAAAACACATCATCTATATTTTCCGAAAGAATGCTGAATAGCTGTTCACGGTATTGTATATCCTGTTCCTTACTTTCAATACGTTTGCGGCTTTGCCGTTCAAAAAGCAGAAATATAAGTCCTATGATTAACACGATAAAGACCGCAAAAATAAATATTTGGGACGACTGCAGTATATGGTCTGTATTTTCCATAACGACACTGCTTGGAATTACAGAAATGATATACCACCCCTTCACGGCTTTTATGGGAGAGAAGGTAATGATGTTCTCTGAGCCGTTGAAGGAAAATTGGATAACGCCGGAGTGCCCCTTTGACAGGCTTTCCCTGAAGGTCTGAATATCCTCCTCATCATTTTCCTCTGCAATCATATCAAAAATATTTAAAAACGTCCGGTTACTGTTTTTATGGTATGGACGGATCAAAACGTCTCCGTTCTGATTTGTTATATAGGAAAAACCACTTTCATTATAAAAGGATATGGAGAACTCTTTTGAAAGATTAGAAACCTTCTCCCCCTTTTGCATTAACCCTTGTACTCCATCGGCAAACGTGAAACATTCATAGACTCCCATGGTATTATGTCCATCGTAGATGTTCAAATAGTTTTCCCTGATGCCTTTGCCGGAAAAGGTACGATAAAATTCCAGCTCCTCCGCGCTTAAAAAGCGCCGCTCCTCCAGACGGTTTGAGTATAAAATTCCATTGCCCAGATCAACAACGGTATAATTGGATGTCTCTCCGCCCAGTAGATTCAGATTATTCTGTATCTTGCTTTCCTCATAAGACTCTATTTCCGACATCTTATTGACTAAACTCTTTACCCGTTCCTGTTCTATTGTAATATAAGTCTCAAATGCGTGCCCGCCCTGGCTGGTAATTTCCAGGGTCTGTTCTGCATTTTGCATCCACAGGGAGGTCTGAACGCTCTTCGTATAATAATAGCAGCCTAAAAGAATACTGCTAAGAATAATTACGATCAGACCATTTACCAAAAATCGTTTTATTCTCATTTCTATTTCCTCCGGGAGCTACTGTTCCAAAAGTCGGTTTAACAGGGTAGCAGCCTCATCTGCAGACATTCCCATTAACATCTGCTGTGTTATCTCAGAAAGAGAAGTGCCCAATGGCAGATTCAGCCTATAATCAGAGCCTATCACAATCTGCCCTCGTTCTAAACACGCAGAAGCGGGAAGGATCGTTTCATCGGCGGGGATTCTATCATCCTGCAGCGGCGTATAGGAGCTTTGGCTGTCACAGTATTCCCATATGCAATCCGGTTGGGTGATACATTCCACAAGCTGCATGGCCTCATCTAAATGCTCGCTGTCAGCGTTAACGCTGATACAGGTGTTCGCGTTGATCACGAGCACACCGCCATCATCCAGAATGGGAAAAGGATGCACACCATAAGAAAACTTAGGGTTCATAGCCGCCACTCTGGGAGTCGCCCAGCCTCCGGTCACCATAAACGGCCGGTCTCCGCCAACGAATAGCTTGAGGTCATCCGAAGTCTGATCTGTCGTCAAAGTCTCTGCGCAGTCGATCCATTTACAGTGGATCATTTTCTCGACCATTTTGATTCCCGGGCGCAGTGCGTTTGCCAATTCTTCCGGTTCACGATTGAATCTTTCGATTGCCGCCGCAGAATCCTGCTGGTAAACAGAATACAGCGATCTGGCCACAATAAGGTGTTTAAGCGAAGTATAGTTATTTGCAACAATGGGCGTCATTCCTTTTTTTACAAAATAGTTACAGACATCCATAAAATCAGACCAGTTTTCCGGAACTTTCTGTCCATGTGCTTCCAACAGATCGTAATTGATATACAATCCGTAGGCAGATATACATATCGGCAGGAAATATGCAGAACCGTCTTTGTTGATAAACTGCTCTTTCATAATATCCTGATACTTTTCAATCGCAGGCAGCTCGGATAAATCCGCTAATTTACCCTGCCCGGTCAATTCGATCACATGGTCATGATCCACCATAAATACATCGTCAAGCCCATTGGCCTGCGCCCGTCTTTCCAACGCATTCCAGTAATCCGCCCCTTTCACGCCCTCGTAAGTTACGACAATATCCGGGTTCTGTTCCATATGGAGGTTCAATATGTTTTCAATCGCTGTCAGATTGAGTGCGTCTGCTTTATATCCAAAAACAGAAAGGAACAAATGCTCCTGTTCTGCAGGCGGTTCATTCTCAATCAGCACGACTTCACTGGAATACCTGCTGCAGCCTGACAGCAAGGTTAATATTAAAAAAATGGATAAAATAGCTTTATGTCGCTTCATTTCCTTGTCCTTTTCCTTCCATCAGACTGTTGCCCGCCAAGCGTTCCACCCGCAATCCCACTTGCTCTCTCTTTGCCTGATATAATAATTTATCTGCTATATTCATTAAATCCGAAGTCTTCCCCGGTCCGTAAACCCCACCAATACTGATAGAAAAGTGCAGCTGTGGATAATCAGAAAAAACGATGTTTTCAACACAGGCTCTAATGGCTTCCAATTTTTTCTGCAGCACATGAAACGGTATCTCCCGAAAAACAATGAAAAACTCATCTCCGCCTAAACGCACGACATCGTCCGTTTTTCTTACACTGTTTTTTATGGCGATGGCTGCCTGCTTCAATGTCATGTCCCCAACCAGATGGCCATAGGTATCATTGACAGCTTTGAAATGATCCATATCCAGCATGGCTGCCGCTGAAATATGAAACATGTCACGCAGCTGCTCCTCGTAATAGCGGCGATTATAAACCCCGGTTAGGATATCTACATAAAGTCTGTGGTTATGAGCCGTAATATACTTTACCACGTCTTCTTTTCCATGACCGCCCAGCAAGGTTTCTTCTGTAATCTTATCAATCAGCTCCAGCGAATAGGGCAGACCGTCCACCTCCACATAAGTCGCTCGAACATGGTAGATACACTCGTCTACAAACTTCAATTTTGTTAGGCTTCCTTTACTTGACATACATTTCGCTGAGATACAGTTTTCACACCGATCTTCTTTGCTCCACATGTCATAGCAGCGGTATTCTGAGTCTTGATGATTACCCGCCTCATCAATGTTAACTTGACAGTTTTTCGTGGCGTCAACCAATCGGACAACATCAAAGATGAGATACTGCAATAATATCCTGGCCTCCAAGCTGCTTATGGAACAATGGTCTGTTCGCTTTTTTGCATACTTGCAGTCTAACAATGGATCTATGGAGGGCTTTTCCATAGCCTCACTGCAATTTGTGGCCGGCATATACTTTTCATCAATATTTTTAAGCATACCTATCAGATGTTCCGAGTCGTCCAAACCATAGTGCTGTAGTTGTTCCGTTATATGGCTGGTTTCATTTATTGTGTTCTCAAAGTCAAAGGTATCTTTGGCCGTCAGCTCCCGTTGGAGTGTATCTCCAATATCACGCAGACATTCCAGTAACAAGGGCTGGAACACTCCACACTGCCCATCAAAGATCATTTTCATTGCTGTATCATGGGAATACGCTGACTTATAACACCGTTCACTGGTAAGCGCATCATAAACATCCGCCAAGGCGACCACCTGTGCAGAGAGCGGAATGGTATCTCCCTTCAGCCCATCCGGATAGCCGCTTCCATCATACCGCTCATGATGCCATCGGCAGATTTCATATGCCGTTTTGAGCAAAGGCTCATTCCGGTCAATGGGCAGATCCATGAGTATATTCGCTCCTGCCATACAATGTCCCTGCATAATCTGGTATTCCCCTACTGAAAGACGGCCGGGCTTATTGAGGATTTCTTCTGGAATGGCGATCTTGCCAATATCGTGCAGCGCCGAAGCCATACCGATCAGAGAAATATCTTCACTGGTGATTTTATTACTGCCGATTTTTAACATATACTGCCGAAGCAGAAGGTCAGTAATGATATTGATATGTATGACATGAAGCCCACTTTCTCCATTGCGGAATTCCACGATATGGGACAAGATGGAAAGCATGAGCCGATTGTCCTTTTCCTTTTTACTTATCTGTTGGGTAATGATCTCCATCAACTGACGTTGTCTTGCAAAGGATAAAATAACATTGGCTACACGGCGGCGTACAATCATCGTGTTATAAGGCCGGGCAATATAATCTGTTGCTCCAAGATCATACGCACGCTCTATAAATTTGGGCGCAGTTTCACTGGATATCATGATGACCGGAATCACATCAATCCAATGTAACCGGCCCATATGTTTCAGAAGCTCCAGTCCGTCCATCTGCGGCATTTGAACATCCAGCAGAATAAGAGACAGATTTGATACATGTTCCCGCATTATTTCAACAGCTTGCACCCCATTCTCCGCTTCCAGAATCTCATATTCATCCCCAAGCATAGAGCCCAGCATCTCACGATTTAATTCAGAATCGTCCACAATTAAAACCCTTAATTTTGGTCTGACTTTCAACATATCATCACTCCAGTGAATTTCTTATATTACTTTTTCTCATACCATTCTGCCCACCTTAGCAAATAGGTATCAGGAAAAATTTTACGGCCTTTTCAGCCGCACTTCTTAATTTTTATTTGTCAACGTCTCATCTATATTTTACTATTACACCCTATCATACACAAGAAGAAATTGCTGAATAAACTCACCCATACACCGCTTTGCTTCAAGTTTCATTACCACTATTCTGAATTTTGTAGTATACTAAAAGCAATATGTGTTTGAGCTTTAGAAAGGGCATTTATATTATGAAACGACAGGAAACTCGTTTTTCTTATGTATATGAAGATTTAAAAAAACGTATTGTTTCAGGGCAATTCCAGCCCGGCAGCAAACTCCCTTCTTCCAGAAATCTATGTGAAGAATACAATGTGGGGATTGCGACCATTACGCGGGTACTGGATACCTTAAAGGCTGAAAAATTTATTGATATTCAAATCCGGCAGGCCCCCGTAGTCCTTCCGCACAACTTAACAGGTCCCGGAATAACTGCAATTTTAGAGCAGCGGGATTCTATCTTACAGGTATATGAAACTTATGGGCGATTGTTACCCTATCTGCTTGTATTTGCCTCACATAACTGCTCGGTTGAGTCCATGCCTCATTATCGGCAGGCGCAAAGAGCGGCACAGCAGGGAATCTGTTCCGAGAGCTGGAAGGCTCTGATTGCGTTGACAAGGGATATTTTAAGCGCCAGCCATAATCCTCTGTTATGTGATCTGCATACAGCCTTTGAGCTTCAGGGGAATTTTGCGTACTTTTTAGAAAAATGCAGCTTTTCCCAAGATATCATGTACCGGAGGCCAACTTTTGAACCTCGATCAATCATTGAGGTATTATCAGAACGCGATCCGGTGGAACAGTATCATCATTTAAAAGCACTTTATCAGGACATGTCTGCCATCATTACAGAAATTTTCATTCAGCTGTCTGACAGCGTTGCCAAGGTTCCCACCCAGACGCCAGCTGCATTTGAATGGAATCCTCTAAGAGGCAAGGATTACTACTATACCCGTATTGTTCGGGACTTGACTCGAAAAATCGGAACAGGCATCTATCCGGCCGGGACTTATTTGCCCTATGAGGCACAACTGGCAAAGCAGTATGGCGTGTCTGCTTATACGGTCAGAAAGGCATTGGGCCTGCTGGAACAAAGAGGCTATACAAAGACTTTAAATGGCAAGGGTACAATGGTTCTGACTCCCGATCAGCTCAACACCGAACTGTCACTGATGGATTTTACTACAAAGCGAGATGCCCTTACATATCTTTATTCATTGCAGCTCATGGTGCTATTGTCCTATCCGGTTGCAGCCTACGCTGCACCTCATTTTAGCGAAAATGATTTAGTAGTATTGGCTGACCAAATTAAAAAGCCAGGGATTGCGCTCACGAGTTCGTTTCAGATGATTTCTAAACACCTGTCTTTAGAGCCATTACAAGTCATTTGGCATGAAACGAGCCAAATCACAGAATGGGGGTTCTATTTTGCATTTTATCCGCAGGGAGCCGATGCAATCGAACAGCTCAATGAAATCACTCGGAGAGCGTATCATTGTCTGCGTTCCGGAAAAAACGCAGAGTTTGCTGAGAACCTGGCTGACTCTTACCGTATGATTTTAGCCTCTGTTCAGGCATATATGGTTGAGCAGTACAATTTTACCGAGGCTTTATCCGTTCAGGTCCCCGACAGGGATTCCTTAAAATAAGTGTCAATCAGTTGGAATGTGGAAAACAGCTACATTCCAACTGAAGTTTTTCTTGTATGTTGTCCGTTCCCTTTATGCCTATCATGGGAATAGATATGTTTTCTCGCAAAAGCTGGTGAAAAATTTTTTCTATAAATAGTCCCATACCATTGATTTCTGCATCATTGTCCGATGTTGTTTCGACACCACAATTTGGAGAACGATTTGCCCCAATAATACCGATAACTTCAAATCCATATTTCTTATATTCCATGATATGTTGCACTACATAATCAGCCAGTCTTGTTAGTTTCAAATTCGAGCCGGCATTTTGCATTGCTGAACGTATGCGTGTATTCTCTACCACTACCGGGCTATCAGCGCCATGAATATTTCCCCTATCAAGTCCTAAACAGCAAAAATCATTTCCATAACGCTTCATTATTTGCTCCTCCTTCTCAAAGGAAGTTCCGCACATTTCAAATCATCTTATTCTGCAGAGAGCGTCATGCAAATCAACGGCCATGTGTCCTCTTGCGGATGCGTCGATAATTCACGCACTTTGCAATAAATTGATTTATTTTGCATGATTTCATCTGTGGTAAGGCATAGTGTCTTTTTCTTCTCAACGAGCTCTTTCATATTTACGGTGCCAATCCAAGTATCTTTTTGAAACGGTAATGTCAGCATATGCGCTTCCGAAAAGTAATCTACCAGACGTACAAACTGACTTTTTGATTCTTCTTGCCACAGCGCAGCGCATTCTTGATAATCTGCTATGCTGTCAATCTGGGATAGCCCCGGAATGATATACTGCTGCATATCATTTGCAATGATGGCTTGAATCTCCTCATAGGGGGTATCCATCGGCTTGTAGTTTTTATAACCGTCAATGACATAACCCCGTATATTACGGAGCGGGTGTAACCTGCCTTGATGCGGCAAAAAGCAAGCTTCTGTAAAAGATTTGAAAAAAGTAACATCTTGTAGTTGTTCATCTGAAAGGCCAGGCGTATCTACTACGATATTCAGCCAAAAGGAAAACCCGGTAGCATTGCTGTTAAATTGGGAACTTTGAATATTTACGGTGATTGTGCAGGCTTCCTTATGAATGGAAAAAGCCTGTGTTCCCCGAAGGCTGTGAAAACCTGCTTCTTTGAGCGCCGGTTTGATAACTTGTTGAATTACTTTATTTTTCTTTTCTCGTGAAGTCATATTCTTGTACCGCTCTTTCTGTCAGTTCTTTATTGCTATCTTTGCTGTTCCTGTACCTTATGCGCCGTGATGATCGTATAGCTATAAGCGTTGACCGTAATGATACAACCGTCAACCGCTATATACCAGTTCTTTCCTTTTCTCAATATGGATGCTTCAACAGAAGATAGCCTATTTCTGCACCAATCAACAACATGATGGGTATCCAAATCAAGGTTTCTCTTGATTCTTACTACACCCAATTCGGTCGTATGTAGCTTATCCAAATGATTCAGTAATTCGTTGTTCTGCATATTTTTCACCCCACAAACCGGAATTTGAGAAACAACTACATTCCGACAATCTTCCTGACAGTGTTTGCCGTTCTGATTGTCAGTTTGCCGCTGATATCCGCACTTGCCGTCTCCCTCCACCAGTTTGTTTTTTGATAGTCCTTTCGGCTGAAAGACCAGAATACCACTGCCTTATAATTCTTAATCTTTTCTAATCCTTCCCTGGGTTCTCCGATCTCGTCCCGCACTTCAGCAAATGTAGCCGGAGGCATAATAAAAATCAGATTATCATAGATTTCCTTATTTTCATCACCCCACCAGTCAGGCGCGTGTTGCAAAATATCTTCGAGATCCTCTTTTGATGTGACGAAAACCGGAATATCCAGACCAAACCACTTTTTTATCGTTGTTTCAATCCGGTCTGTAAGGCTCCCTATATTCTCCTCATTACTTGAAAAAATCACATTGCCGCTGTTCAGATAGGTCTTAACCGCTCCGAACCCAAGCTCCTCAAAAGCTTTCTTTAGTTCAGCCATCGGAACTTTATTTTTTCCACTTATATTGGCACCGCGCAAAAGCGCAATATATCTCGTTGCTTCCTCCATGCAAATCACCATTTCGCCTTATTCTGATATACTTTCAAGGACAGAAAGATCATGCTTGTCCTTATACCTTAGCTCATAACCCGAGTGAAAAATTTTTTGTCCTTTCAAAGATATACAGGGAATTGTTCTACCCTCAAAAACAGCACTACCAAAATAGTCCTTCTCAAACTCGTACCAGCCGCCTTCCAAATCGGCTTGTTTTGATGTCCCGTCATCATTCAAAACAAATGGATGGATGTCCAAATAACCGTATTCATCGCTATATAACTCTATTCTAACAGGTTTCCAATCCGTCTCTACTTTATAACCATGCTCCGAAAGTATATCTAATAGCCTTTCTGTATATTGAGCGTCAAAGTTGATATCAATATCTCTATGATCCCTTGTCTGTTTACCCGCCAATAGATCAACGCCCCAGCCACCGTCCACCCAATATAGTATTCCCATATTTTCAAACAGGCTAACGACTGCCATCAAGTCTTCTTTTGTTGCCGTTTCTTTTTTATCCATGCAACTCCTCCTTTTCCAATTCTGAAACTATCAATCATATTTTTTGATATTCACGGTAGCAACCGCTGTTTGGTTCGGTTCTCACTCATATTAACTGCTGAAGTTTTTCTTGTATATTGTCCGTTCCCTTTATGCCTATCATGGGAATAGATATGTTTTCTCGCAAAAGCTGGCGAGAAATTTTTTCTACAAATAATCCCATACCATTGATTTCTGCGTCATTGTCCGATGTTGTCTCGACACCACAATTTGGAGAACGATTTGCCCCAATAATACCGATAACTTCAAATCCATATTTTTTATATTCCATGATATGTTGTACTACATAATCAGCCAGTCTTGTTAGTTTCAAATTCGATTCGTCATTTTGCATTGCTGAACGTATGCGTGTATTCTCTACCACTACCGGGCTATCAGCTCCATGAATATTTCCCCTATCAAGTCCTAAACAGCAAAACTCCGGACAGGGCATTTGGACAATACCAATATCTGCATTTAAGGAAAAATCAACAACATCTTTATTTGCTGCCGGATAAATCGCCGTTCCATCTGAAATGGAATTTTGATTTAAAAAGCAATGTGCAACAAAAACAACCTTTTTACTTCTACCATCATTGAACATAGTATATACTCTCACAAATTCACAAATTTTAATTATTATCCCGGAAGTCAGTGTATGATTTGTTCCAATCACTTTTACCAATTTTCACTGTGGAACTGTACCGTCATCGCCCTAATTCTCATCCATTGAAATAATCTTGTCTTTCTTTCCTAGTCATTGGTGTTATCAATTGCTTTCAAATTTTTTGCCTTCTCCTGCGCTGTATTGCCTAATTTTTCATAGGCACAGATGCCATCTTTCCAATTTTTCAGGTTGCAAAGTCTTGCTCCGTGATCACCATGCTCTGGATCATCAAACAGGTCTCTGAGCTTTTGGCAGGGCATATCTGAGCATTCCCCACAATGTTCAAGCCCCTTTTCTATACAGCATATTGCTTTATCGCACTCACCCCAAAACATAATCCCTCTATTGGCCTTACAGCCCTTACACCCGATTTTGTCTTTCCATTCACACACGCCGCAATATGTACCGCAAAAGGCTATCATTTTTTTATTTATCATCGAGAACTCCCCTTTATTCCTTAAATTGCTGCCGTTTGTAAATTTTAATCCAACTTTCCTATTTCAGAAAATTAAGGGATTTCAAATTTACATTTATCAATTTTGCAAATTGGAATTGTTTACACATTTTCCAATCCCATTAAACTTTATTTCTTATCCGCAGACTTGCTTCAATGTGCATAATCCAATGACGCGAAAATGGCATTTGGATTAAACCTTTTAAATTCTTATTGCACCAGTAATCAATGAGCCAGACCGCCTTTTCATCTTCACTGACTACACCCAATGTGCGGATTGTTTCTTTGTCCTGTTCCGTATATTTTTTCTTCAAATCCTCAAATGTGAATTGCTTTAACAATTCAGATGTTGATTGATCCACATCATACACATATTGGTAAAGCTCGCTTAAATCAAGCTCCTTAGAAAAATCGGCTATTTCCTGCTTTACCAATTCATTCCCTGTTGTAATGATCGGGGAGCGCATACGTCTTTGATAATTACCCGCAAAAAATATCTGTTCGTCTTTTACAATAACAGAATGTGCAACAATATCCTCAATCCGAAAAATATGATAAAGTGAGTATGCTATTGTTTTGCTATGGTAGCCCTCCGCATTGATAAATGGAATGGCACACATCTGCTCTTTTGTCAAAGTTTTTTCAAATTCGGCTATCTGCCCTATCAGTTTTTCACGCAGTAACAACAATGTCATAATCCCGTCACAAAAACTGTTCCTGCTATTAATCTGCATTTGCATAGTTTTATTAAGTTCTGACCATTCTTTATTCATAGACATTCTCCATAAATTGCGATTTTCCAGCCAGAAGCTGCTAATTGATTTCATCTGTGGTAATACCGCATAAAAATCTTCTCATTAAAGCCTTTTTGTTTACCGTGTTTTTCCGGAATACGTTTAAATTCTTCAAATCCAATATTCGTATAACACTTAATGGCATTACTATTTATATCCGTAACATCAAGCACAAAATTCTGATAATGTGCAAGCAGCATGCTTTCTTGAAGCATAGTTGTAGCAATGCCTTGTTTGCGGTATTTTTTTCGTACTGCTACAAATTCTATGTATCCTGTCGTGATAGGATACTCAAGCTGCCCTTCAAATTCTTCTTTCAAAACAAAAGCGCCAATCATTCCTTTCAAAAACCCGAAATGCTTTTTCAGGGATGTTTTGTCTACCCTCGCAGCTCTGCCGGTACAATCAGAAATTGCCAACACTCCCACAATATATCCCTTTATATCTGCCACATAAAATTTTTCCATATTCAATCCCGCGGCGATAGCATCTGCCACTTTTTGAGTATCTTTGCATAATACAGAAAAATCCTTTTCAAATCCTTCTGCAATACATAATGCTGCGCTATTACGGTCTGTTTCTTCTGCTTTCCTTATATGCACCATTTTCGTATATCCTCTATAATTATTTTTTGAAATAATTCACCCTACAAATTTGAATTTATCAATCATACTTTTCAATGTTTATAGTTGCAATCGCTGATTGATTAGGTTCTCCTGTTTTCAGATTTTGAGGGGCAGGAATTAACATCATAAAGCCATCTTTTCTGTATCGCTTTTCATATCCCTGTGCATATTCTTCCCCAACAGAAATATGCTGTACCTGTCCGATAAACATGGGAGTAATACCTGCACCGCTTAAATCCCGTACATCTTTCAGCGTACATTCCGTGTTGACAAATGCCTCCTCAATAGCTGGCGAGTGGATTGTTTTTGCCTTGGACACTGATACGTCATTTCTTACTTCTCGATTGAAATGAACGGAGGAAAGGTATCGGAGCTATCGTTACGCCGCATAGTTTTTGAGTCCACATCAAAACACTTGCCGTTGTATTCATAGTGTAGCTTATTAGCTTTAACATAAAAACGATGTTCCGATTGAAATGCAACGGGCTTAAAATGCCCTTCTTGTATCGGCTGATCCCGATACAAGACCTGATCTTCCGATAACTTCAGCACATCATTTTCAAGACGCACATCATAAATTCCACTTACGATAGCCTCTGCTGCCACATTTTTCCCTGAAGCTGAAATGAAACGAAAACAGCCAGTCAAACTATTCGTGCTTTTTCGCTCCGCCAGTTCAAATCGGAACAGGGATACACCACTGAAATCTTTTCGTAATTTTTCCCGTTCTCCATCCTTTCCCATGAGCCATATCTTCTCATTAGATACAATAAACATATCCAACTGAAATCCGCTCTGAGAATATTTTAGATTAGAGAAAGATATTTGATCTGAGTAAACGCCCTGTAACGCACCATTTTCAAGTTCGTAAACTAATTCCTTTGTAAACAGCGTTTTGCCATCCACATTCGCTTCAATGAAGTTGATGATTTCATTCATTAGCACCCGACCATCCTTTCAATTTGAAATACACCTTTTCTACCAAGAACGCATAAAAACAACTTAAAATTTTCAAGCCACACAACTTCTTATTTTCTTTCCCGCTCAGCTACACGGCAGCTTTTCTAAATCCCCGCCAACCTCTATGAGATGCCCCTCCAGACCTCTGTTGTGTTACACTTACCGACAAACCTGAAGTTGTCGTGATGGTTGGGACACAAAGGATGTCAGCCCTTTGTGTGTTTGCTGAAATATTTCTGCAAAATGGAAAGGCTCTCATTGCGCATAATTCCCTCCGTTACCTGCGGCTTCCAGAAAGAGTTGTCAAATACCATCTTAGTGCAATTGCAGCCCTTGTTACCAAGAATATTTTCCAATTCGATATTGCTGACGCTGTACACAAGCCGCCCCAACTTCACCCACACCATTGCACCGCTGCACATGAAGCAAGGTTCGCAGCTAGAATAAAGCGTGTACTCATGTAGATCGGTGATAGCAGTCTGTGCGCAGAACTCTCGAATCAAGCCTGCCTCACTGTGAAAGGTGGGATCATGCTTGGTATAGATCTGGTTTTCGTTACTGAACACGATCTTGTCATCCTTTACCAGCACTGCCCCAAACGGCTCGTTGCCATGCTCCACGGCAAGTTTGGAGAGACGGATAGCTTCGCGCATAAAGGTTTCATCCTCCGGTGTCGTATCGTCTGCCAAAGTGGACACCACATCCGCCGTTGTAATAAGTGCGTCTCGTTGCAAATATTGGATGGCCTGCAGCGCACCTTCCTGCGCTTTTTCACTGGAACCTGCTACTGCGTCTGTGACGACACGGATATGATAGTCGTTCTGGTGGGCATCCACCGCCGTGTAGTGAATACACACATCCGTCAGTCCACCAATCAGGTAGAGCGTGTCAACGCCCAGACCTTTGAGCAGGATTTCCAGATCTGTGGCGAAGAATGCGCTGTACCGGCGTTTTGTGATCCGGTACTCGCCCTCGATGGGATAGGTCAGATTGGCGTAGTCATTTTCCGGACGGTTCTCGATGCAGTGGATACCCTCAGAACCGTCCAATTCCCGGCCAAAGTCCATCATATCGGGGCGATGACACTCTTTAATCTGGATAACTGGCAGTTTCTTTGCCCGGAACACGTCCAGCACACGCTTACCGTTGCGGATACATGTCCATCTCGGATCCTCCATATTACTTTCGTTCATTTCCGTGAAGTCCTCCTGCTGAATGTCAATAACCAACAGGGCGCAGCTTTTATCTAATTTCATTACCGAATACCTCCATGATTTTATAATTGGATGATTTGTAAAACCGCGGAGATCGTTAATACCGATCCATATTCTTTCCAAGGGCTTCTTTCATCATGTGATGTTCCTTTCCACGCTTATTACTGCAAATTCTCCATTTTCTTCTTTGCATTCACCAATAGCCCTACAAGCTGGAATTTATATTTCATACAGACTTAATCAAATGGTGTTCAAAAAAAGTTTCAAAAGTATTTGTAGCACCACCATGTTCCACGATTTTTCCATCTATAATTTTATCAATATCCACCCCTGTAATTTCCAAAACCTTATTTGTGGGTGTTATTCCGAGAAATTCTCCCTTATGAGTGCCTTTCATAATAAATTCTGAAATAACATAATCATCTACTTCATATTGACGGATAATTTTCATAGTGTAATCAGGATAAGTTTTTTTCAATGCTAATAGGTGTTCTTTCATTCCGTCTATTCCTATGAACATTTCTTTTTCTCCAATCCTTTGAATGCAGTCCTCCGATATATATTTAGAAATTTCATCAAGTAAATTATCCGAAATAATAACTTCATAGAAATATTTTGCAATATCCTTATTTTTCATGCGAAACCTCCGTAAATTCCAATTTGTTTATATGCCCGCTACACATTAACTATTCAGAAGTTTTGTCAAATCCTCAATAGATACGTCCATTTTCGCAGATACTTCTTCCATAGTCATTCCAGAAGCAAGAAACCGCTTTACTACCATCTGCATATCCTCTCCAACCTCTATGAGATGTTCGTCCAGATCGTAGAACCGGATTACACGCTGCCCCCAGCTATGTTCGATAACTTCTCCCAGATACTCAATCTCCGGGTATTCTTTCAGCTTATTCAGGAAGCCATCGAAATCCTGCTCCTCAAAAACCACTTCTGCATTATTGGATTTCTTCAATACTTTTTCCTTTGGTATATTTACCAGCCAGTCAAAATCCTGCTGTAATGCCAGACCGCAGGTAAAAGCGATATTCTTTCCGTAATCCTGGTATACCTCTAGCCCGAACAGTTCCTCATAAAACTTTCTTGCGGCGCTGATATCCGCTACCGATATAACTGTACATACATACTTCATATAAATGCTCCTTTCAAGCCTCTTTCGCTGTTCTTTAGTTCTGATAAAGCCTTTTGCATAACACACAACTAAATTAAATTATACTGCTTCCTTCTCTTTATAACCATACTGCCCAATCTCCATAGTCAAATGTACCGCTGCCGTGATGTAATTTACCATCTTCCCGTAACTGCCTGAACGCATTTCTCATTCTGCTTAAAATCTCCGGCTGAATATCCAAACTATGATGCGCAGGAAAAACTTTTTTGACCGGAAGCTCCGAAATCTTTTCAAGAGAAGCAAGGTATGCGTCCGGGTCTGTTGACGGATAATAGGCAAATAAAGTGTCCTTGTAAACCAAGTCTCCGGTAAACAGATAACCTCTGTCTGATTCCCAGAAACACATATGCCCCGGAGCATGGCCCGGGGTATGCAATACCTGTATATTCCGTCCACCTAATTCAATATTCTCTCCACCCCCCAGTACCTTTGTTGGCGTCCCTTGGAAAAACTCATAAGTGCCTGTATCGTAACCGTCTGGTAAATCGCAGCGGTCTGCCACCATCTCTCTGATTGTTTCTATTGTCAGCGGGAACTCACCGTTCAGCCAGCTCAATTCTTCCGCATGGGCATAAAAGTCCGGAAAATACTTATGGCCGCCAATATGATCCCAATGAATATGGGTGGCAACGGCCGTAACAGGCTTATTTGTCAGCTTCATTACTTCATCATAAATATTGCAGATTCCCAGACCCGTATCAATCAATAAGCTGCGGCTGGAGCCATTTAACAGATAGCAATGCGTCTCCTCCCAATGCCGGTATTCGCTGATAATATATGTATCCTCATCAATCTGATCAATCGTGAACCATTTTTCCATTTGCAATCATACCTCCATAATTAATATCTGATTTCCTTTGCAGAACATCACTTATTTTTCTGCCAAAGGGCGTTTATTATTTTCACTCATCTATATTATTTACTCTTTTGCCGTCTCTTCCTCTACAGGGCGCCACGCCTCTCCAAATTTTATATCCTTGAATAACGTGGCAAGACCTGTAATCTGCTTGAGACGCAAAATTTCATCTCTATCCATTCCCAAATGCTTTGAGATCCATGCGTCTGATCGCCCAAACTCATGAAGCTCCTTTACGATGTTGCTCATCAGATCCACATCGTGAGTGCCTCGTGCCCTGTTATGGCGAATGGTGCTGGCCATTCGTTTATCAATCGATTTTTCAATGACGGAAACCGGCAGCAATCCCTGTTCTCTCTCGTAAATATCCGGATGATCCATCATCACCTGATACCGGTGGAAACCGTCCACAATCAAATAAACGTCCTGCGATTTTACATAATAGCATACGACCGGCATCGTATATCCGTCTTCTTTGATGCTCTCATAAAGCAGCCTCATTTCAGGCGGAGCAACCTTATTTGGATTGTAGGTATTGGGCCGTACCTTCTCTATTGGAACAGCTGTCACATTATAAACTGGGCTTTTATACTTCATAATCGAATTCCTCTATGCTTTTGTATTTACGGCGTATCATATCCAACCGTTTCTGTTGCTGCCGTGTCATCCCAAATCCCATGAAGCGGCAGATATGGTCATTTTTCAAAATGCAGTAACACATCCGCTTCCAGCTGGGGATATCCTTTGTGGATTTGATATCGTCCGTGTGATCCGGTATGGGTCCCACAAATACAATCCGTGATTTTTGGTTCAATGTATAATTGGAAACACCGTTTCGTCTGATTTGATACCCTTTCTCCTGAAGCTCCTGAATCACAGACTCATCCAACCCGCCGCCTGTCTCGTGCCAGAACCGGATAGAGGTGTTAAATTTCTTCACATAATTATTCCGCAGCCTTTTCGGCAGCGTATCCAGCAAAAACTTTGTATAGGATTTCCACGTATGCCCCTCCGGCAAAGTAATGTTCCGGTAGCCCATCGCTTTGCTCTTTCCATAAATGGAAGCGAAATTTGCTCCCTGCACACGACCTACTAGCTTGCACCACATCTCCGGGTCTATGACGCGGTATAGATTTAAGGCATCCTTCGCATAGTCATTAAACGGGGAGGCCACACGCATCTGCGAGGGCTTCAAGCCAGCCATATAATAGAGATCATACAGGCGGTTATAGTCGTAATCAAATAAATAAGTGGCGTGCCATACATCATCCGCAGACCAGTCATATAAAGGGGAGGCACACCAGACATCTTTAAATTGCTTGCTGATCCAGCAGGTATCCTTATACCCGTATTTTTTATTCAGAAATCCACTGTAACGATGCAGGGATTCATCTGCCCGCATTCCAAGCAGGCATACCGTTTTTCCACCGTCATGTGCGTCCCGGTACCAGCGCCCGAACTGTTTTGCCAAGTCCTCCTGGTGCATCCGGTAACGGTATGTAGTCATTTTGTTATTTTCCAGGTTGATGACGTATTCTTTTTGAGGCATCTCCCGAACCCAAAGTTCCTTCTTCGTATCATCCCATGGATACCAGTACATCTCGTAGCTGCTTAATGCGGTTCTGGTGGCCATAGGCAGGCAAACCCAATAAGGCTCAACCTGATCCTTGATTCGCTCAAAGGTGCGTTCCACATACTCCGTCGTCACCGTATACTGCGCCTCAAAATCCTGATGAAAAACGCCAATGGTTCTTTCCGGATAATGCTGATTCCGGTAATCCAGAACCAGATTGAGCAGCAGACCGCTGTCCTTTCCCCCGGAGAAGGAAACATAAATATGATCAAACTCCTCAAAGAGAAAATGTGCTCGTGCTAAAAACGCATCATAAACATTCATATGTAGATACTCTCTTACCAAAAATAAACCTCTCTTCTTCTGTCCTTTCTAAGAACCGGATATATTCCGACTTCGGTTCTCTATTTTCATCCCATAATGAATGATGGCTATATCCAAATTCTCACTTTTTCTTTCGCAGTTTCAACTCAATATTGTTCTTCGCTGCTGCCGCCTTCAGCAACCATGCAGCAAACGCACTTTTTTCTTTAAGCGTCAGCGTTTCCAAATCAGCTCTGTCCTCAATTTGCCTGAGTACCGCCTGCAGGTCTTGCAGATCCAGCAGATTGACTGCTACACAGAACAGCGTCTTTTTCCTCCCGTCATTGTAGCCGGCAAGTAGAATGTCCAAGATACGTGCTTTTTCTTCCTGCTCTGCGTTATAGGCTTCCATTCCAATCTGATGAGCCTTTTTCATATCGGCCTTTTGATTTCCATGTGTTATAAAAGAATCATAGTCGTCAATATGCTCATATTTCGAGCAAGGGTATTCGCCGCACTGAAAGCAGTATTCTACTCCATCATGCTCCATGCTGCATCCTGCAATTTTACAAGACTGATTTCCCTCGCCGCCCCCGCAGCCGGGGCAGTGTTTACTCAAATACATGGGGCAAAGCCCACAGTTCAAGCCACAAAGGGAAAATAATTGATTTTGTCGGTTAAATCCTTTCATAATATCTCCTAACTAAGCTTATCCCCAGCCATTCCAGCTAACATATGCTGTACATGATGCTTGTCCTAACAAGCTGACAAACTGTGATTTATACAGATTGAATTAAGTGGTGTTCAAAAAAAGTTTCAAAGGTATTTGTAGCACCGCCATGTTCTACAATTTTTCCATCTATAACTTTATCAATATCCACCCCTGTAATTTCCAAAACCTTATTTGTGGGTGTTATTCCGAGAAATTCTCCCTTATGAGTGCCTTTCATAATAAATTCTGAAATAACATAATCATCTACTTCATATTGACGGATAATTTTCATAGTGTAATCAGGATAAGTTTTTTTCAATGCTAATAGGTGTTCTTTCATTCCGTCTATTCCTATGAACATTTCTTTTTCTCCAATCCTTTGAACGCAATCCCCCGATATATATTTAGAGATTTCATCAAGTAAATTATCCGAAATAATAACTTCATAGAAATATTTTACAATATCCTTATTTTTCATGCGAAACCTCCGTAAATTCGTATTTGTTTATATGCCCGCTACACATTAACTATTCAGAAGTTTTGTTAAGTCATCAACGGAAACGTCCATTCTCACAGAAACTTCCTCCATCGTCATGCCAGAATCCAGAAAACGCTTTATCACCATTTTCATATCCTCTCCAACCTCTATGAGATGTTCGTCCAGATCGTAGAACCGGATTACACGTTGCCCCCAGCTATGTTCGATAACTTCTCCCAGATACTCAATCTCCGGGTATTCTTTCAGCTTATTCAGGAAGCCATCGAAATCCTGCTCCTCAAAAACCACTTCTGCATTATTGGATTTCTTCAATACTTTTTCCTTTGGTATATTTACCAGCCAGTCAAAATCCTGCTGTAATGCCAGACCGCAGGCAAAAGCGATATTCTTTCCGTAATCCTGATAGACCTCTAGCCCGAACAGTTCCTCGTAAAACTTTCTTGCGGCGCTGATATCCGCTACCGATATAACTGTACATACATACTTCATATAAATGCTCCTTTCAAGCCTCTTTCTCTGTTCTTTTTTTTGATAAAGCCTTTTGTATAGCACACAACTAAATGAAATTATACTGCTTCCTTCTCTTTATAACCATACTGCCCAATCTCCATAGTCAAATGTACCGCTGCCGTGATGTAATTTACCATCTTCCCGTAACTGCCTGAACGCATTTCTCATTCTGCTTAAAATCTCCGGCTGAATATCCAAACTATGATGCGCAGGAAAAACCTTTTTGACTGGAAGCTCCGAAATCTTTTCAAGAGAAGCAAGGTATGCGTCCGGGTCTGTTGACGGATAATAGGCAAATAAAGTGTCCTTGTAAACCAAGTCTCCGGTAAACAGATAACCTCTGTCTGATTCCCAGAAACACATATGCCCCGGAGCATGGCCCGGGGTATGCAATACCTGTATATTCCGTCCACCTAATTCTATGTTCTCTCCATCCTCCAGTACCTTTGTTGGCGTCCCCTGGAAAAACTCATAAGTGCCTGTATCGTAACCGTCTGGTAAATCGCAGCGGTCTGCCACCATCTCTCTGATTGTTTCTATTGTCAGCGGAAACTCACCGTTCAGCCAGCTCAATTCTTCCGCATGGGCATAAAAGTCCGGAAAATATTTATGGCCGCCAATATGATCCCAATGAATATGGGTGGCAACGGCCGTAACAGGCTTATTTGTCAGCTTCATTACTTCATCATAAATATTGCAGATTCCCAGACCCGTATCAATCAATAAGCTGCGGCTGGAGCCATTTAACAGATAGCAATGCGTCTCCTCCCAATGCCGGTATTCGCTGATAATATATGTACCTTCATCAATCTGATCAATCGTGAACCATTTATCCATTTACAAGCATACCTCCATATTTAATATCTGATTCCCTTTGCAGAACATCACTTATTTTTCTGCAAAGGGGGCGTTTATTACTTTCATTTATCTATATTCTCTATCCTTTTCAATACTTTATTAAATGATTGCAGTATTGAAGCCCTCACTTTTTCTTTCGCAACTTCAACTCAATTTTGTTCTTTGCCGCCGCTTCCTGAAGCAGTCCTGCGGCAAAAGCGCTTTTTTCCTTGAGCGTCAGTGTATCCAAATCCGCTCTGTTCTCAATTTGCCTGAGTACCGCCTGCAGGTCTTGCAGATCCAGCAGATTGACTGCCACACAGAATAGCGTCTTTTTCCTCCCGTCATTGTAGCCGGCAAGTAGAATGTCCAGGATACGTGCCTTTTCTTCCTGCTCCGCGTTATAGGCTTCCATTCCGATCTGATGGGCCTTTTTCATATCAGCTTTTCGGTTTCCATGCGTTATAAAAGAATCATAGTCGTCAATATGCTCATATTTTGGACAAGGGTATTCATCGCACTGAAAGCAGTATTCCACACCATTATGCTCCATGCTGCATCTTGCAATTTTGCAAGACTGATTTCCCTCGCCGCCCCCGCAGCCTGGGCAATATTTATTCAAAAACATGGGGCAAAGCCCACAATTCAATCCGCAAAGGGAAAATAATTGATTTTGTCGGTTAAATCCTTTCATGGTATTGGCGCCTCCTCCGGTTTCTGGTTTGTATTTTTCATCAAGTGATTTTTTAATTCTCCTACCGTTTCAAAGATATAATCGGCATTGATGCTTTTCAATTCTTCTGCCTTTGCAGTTGTTCCCCACAAAGCAGACAAGCATACGACTCCGGCTTTTCCTGCCTCTGACACATCTGATACCGCATCCCCTATATACACACATTGTGCAGGAAGCAAATCATATTTCTTTAGCAGCATCCTCAATGACTGCGCCTTAACATTTTCACTTTCGCTGCCCGTCAGGATTTCATCAAAATCATGTTCCATCCCAAACTCATTCAAAGTAATCCGGCAGCTTCTTTCGCCCTTTCCCGTTATCAGCGCCAGGATAAGTCCCTTTGCCCGCAGAGCAGCAATCAACTCCCGGATGCCCTCATAAGGCTGGGAGCACTCATAATGCAGTTTCTCATATAGAGAATAGAAATCACGTAACGCCTGCTCCCAATTCTCCGGAACGATGGATTTTATCATTCCGATTTCGTTCAATCCAAAGGTTTCAATAATCTCCCTGTCTGTCAGCAAATGCCCTGCATAAGGGGATACTGCCTGTCTGAACGCCTTTATACACATTGGTATCGTATCTCCGATTGTCCCATCCAAGTCAAATGCCACCAATTTAATCATGCTCTGATTCCTCGTTAATTCTGCGTATCACTCTGCATGGATTTCCGGCCGCCACGCAATTTGGCGGGATATCTCGGGTAACAACGCTTCCTGCTCCAATCACACTGCCAGCCCCGATTTTAATCCCGGGAAGTATGATGACGCCACCGCCGATCCAGCATCCGTCCCCGATTTCAACCGGCAGCGCATATACCTGGCAGAAGTGCTTTCCGCTCTCCGGGGTCCAGTCTGGTGTCAGGCGTTCTGCCAGTTCCACGGGATGCGTTGCCGTATAAATCTGCACGTTGGAAGCAATCATAACGTTATTTCCGATTTTTATCTGATTGCAGTCGATAAAGGAGCAGTTCATATTGATCGACACATTGCTGCCGGTAATAATATTACACCCATAATCACACAGGAATGGCGCCCCTACCGACACGTTTGTTCCAATCCCGCCGAACAGCTTATGTAAAATCCCTTTCTTCTCTTCTTTCTGGTCATAGGTCAGTCTGTTATAGATGTCAAGCAGCTCTTTTGCCTGTTTCTTATATTGCAGAAAAATTTCATCATGGCAATTATATAATTCGCCGGCCATACATTTTTCTAACTCCGTCACAGAAACACCTCCTGTTCAATTCTGCTATCTGCGTTTTTCAGTTCACACAATAATTTCCATGCCATCATAGGCAAAGAAAATATGATCAAGTTTCTTCTCCAGTTCGCTGTAATAGCCATATGATTTTCCCCATATTTCATCAATATGAGTAACGATAATCCTCTTGATCCTGTAATATTTTTTCAGCTCTATCACCTCGCCTAAGGTGAAAATCTCATCTTTAAACGGTGCATCCTTCAGCTCTGTCCCGTCGCCTAATATGCCGTCATCAGATACCAAACTGATAATCAAAACATCTGCGTCAAAATATAAGTCATTATGCGCAAAGGGTTTCGGATTGCAGCAGGCATAGATAACCTTTTTCGCACCCTCTCTTATAACATAAAAGGTGATATTCCTGTCCGGATTATTATTGATCAGGTCTATATCAATGTTGTCTATTTCTATGTGCGATGTCCCATTGACGCAGATACACCGAAGAATATCCCCATAATATTTCAGGCAGTCGCCGTTCATCCGGTTTATATCTTCTATCACTTCCGGCAGGGCGTAAAATCCAATAGGAATACATTTCTCCTGAATGAAATCATAGCCTATTTTCTCAACAATCCTCATCCCTTTGACATGGTCCGGATCACTGTGAGAAATCGAAAGGCGCTTTACCTCGGATATTTTTTGTCTGTTGCAGGCTACCGCGATTTCTTCCGGTGTATCTATAAGCATTTTTATATCATCAATATACAAGCTTGGGCCTAACCGTTCATACCTTCCGCCCTTTTCCCTGGCTTCCTGACATATCTTACATTTGCAGAAGGAACTCGGAATGATTGACATGCCGCTGCTTCCAACGATTTTTAACTTCAATGGTTTTACGCCTCCTCTTGTCTTAACACTCGTTGATTTATCGGTTCATCTTCTTACGAATTATGATTTTAATGAGCACGCAAATTATTAAAACTACAATCAATGCTATGCCAGAAATTTGAATGCCGGTATACCATGGTGCAGATTGCATAACAAACAGCTCAGGATAATTTTTGTAGTCAAGATATCTGAATATGCTTCCTCCGATAAATGCACCAATGAAGCCTCCTATAAGTATGTTTATAAAGCTGTTTATCTTTTTAAGCATTTTCTTCACCTCACCCAATCATCCATCTTTAATTTCCACAGGCATCAGTTATCAGAGAAATCTATGTCATACCTCGTGCCATGAGAGAATAGAATCCCTTCTGTTAATTGAACACATAAGATGATCGTATTTTCATCGTCAAAGTTGTTGTGCCCGTTATCAATCCATTCGCTGAATGCCTTTCTCAGCTTTTGGGCCATTTCATGATTTTCCTTTTTGCAGAACCACCCGAGGTTTATCCCTTTGCCATGCGCAGTGAACCATTCGCCGGCCACCGCTACTATGGGATTATTACCTATCTGCTTCATCTTGTTGGAGGCAGCGTAGGTGATGATATAAAAACATCCATCCTCATAATAAGCATTTACCGTTCTCACATACGGGATGTCTTGATCCGTAGTGGCAAGAGACAGTAAGGTATCGTGCCCAAATCTTTCATCCATTATCTTTTTCGCTTCCTGCGGGAATTTTTCACTCATAAACATATTCCTCCTTAATTCCAATCATTATTTTCTATTCATCTTAGTAAAGTTTACTTTAATATATCGCTTAACTTCTCCACTCAACAATATCTTCTATTCTTTTGTGTGGTCTTTCTTCTGGGAATTCGTCCGGATAACCAAATGCAATAGCGGCAATAAGTTGTCCTTCGCTATTCAGCCATTCACATAATTCCGAATATGCGAAATAGATATCACATATCCAAAGGCTGCCTATTCCTTTTTCCGTAGCGGCAAGAAGCATATTTTGAACAGAGGCGCCTATGGACTGTATATTGCAAATCTCATAAACATGTTCTTCCGGCGTCATTTCCCCCATTTCATTTTTTCCCAATGAATTAACAACGAAAACGATTGTCGGTGCTGCTTCCATTACATCAACAGTATGTTTCGCCGCGGAAATATAGCGTTTACTCTGAGGCAGCAACGCACATTCGTTTTCTTCCCTTGCAATTCCCTGACGGAAAACCCTTAACATTTCTTCTTTCGCATCTCCCTGTACCACAATGTACTTCCAGGGCTGTCTGTTTTTAGACGAAGGCGCTTTCATTCCGCTTTGGATAATATCTGTCATATCACTTTTTGATATGTTCCTTGCTAAAAATTTTCTTGTGCTCCGCCTTTCGTAAATTGCAGATATCATATTAACTACCTCCTGCCTTATCGTTTCCAGTCTGGCTATCGACAAAAAACGAAAGCTTTTTTTGCGTATTTCATGCTCCATCAACTTCCACGTTTGTGATTGCCGATATGCCAATCATCATACTGTCCGTCAAGTCCTTGTTCTCACAGCTGTCAGCAACCTTATCTCAGATTTTTTGCCATCTTCGCCTCCACGACCTTCTATTGCCTGTTCGGTCTTCTCTTAACAGCCAACAGCTGCATGAAATCTCCAAACATAGATGTGTCAACAGGCTCAAACATCAGCCATTTCCCATCGTGATAGGTTTTTGAGTCATCGTAAACCTTCTGGACGCTTTCCGAATACTCACTTCGGCCGGCTTCAAATTTTTCCCGCTCGTCCTTTCCCAGTATTACCATAAAACCAATGCAGTTCTCCCTTGCGTATAGGGCGCAGAGTGTTTTTCCGCCTCTGCGGTATTTGTATTCATAGGTCCATGCCTTGCCGCCGCTGTTCCAAATGCGGTCCATATCGTACTTTTCATCAATCGCAGCGCATAGCTTTTGCCACACGTCATATAAAGACTGCCCAATTAAAGCGGTCATATCATCCATATTTGGCATTTTATCAAGCATATCTGTTTTCCCTTCTTTCCCATATCTCTTTTAATAATCTGCAAACCCGCACTTAGTGATTTGCCTATAGATTAACTCTTAAAAATTTCATCTTATCATGGATTAGACTGCAACTCCGTATCTACTATACACGATCACATCCAAGATTTATCCTTTTTTTGTCCAAATTTAATCCTACGGGAATTTCACGCAGTTCCTTCTGGAGGCGGTGTGCAAAACGGATTGTTTTCACCGTACCGCCTTTCTCCCTCCCATCGTACACAGCAATCACACGGTCTGAATGCTCGACCAAATACCGATTGCGCTGCAAATAGACGTTGGGCTGATATTCCTCTTGAATTACCACCATCTCAGTACAGGCACTTAGCAAAGCTCTTGTTTGTACCCTGCGATTCAAGCCTTCCACACGGCTACGGTATGGAAGCACTGCAATCAGTTTTAAGTTCCCGTTTTCTTTCTGCAGTTCCAAAACAATTTCAGCAAAATATTGATCCACACCATCTGCAAAACCAGACAGAAAGACAGTGAAGCCGTCCTTCACTGCTTTTTTTATTTCCTTATTCAGAGCTTTCTTTATGCTGTTAATCTCTTGATCAGGCACATCCCTATGCCCGGTAATACAACATGTCTTTCCTTTCATTGTATCTCCCTCGTTCAATAGTTATATTTTTTCATTTTACCTAATTATAATAGATTTATTTTTTCAGGTCAACGTAAACACCCCTTTTCTTTTTGTGAATAAATCAAATGTGTGAGGTACAATCTATTATAGAATGGGAGGTGAAGGCGATGTATGAAGATTTTGTCCCGGAACGGCTGGCAAAACTGCGATTACAAAAGGGCGTATCTGCACGCGACATGTCATTGTCGTTGGGGCAAGCAAACAACTACATCAATAACTTTGAAAATAAAAAGTCACTTCCGGCCATGCAATCCTTCTTTTACATCTGCGAATATTTGGGCGTAACACCGCAGGAATTCTTCGATGAAGGAAACCCTTATCCGGAGACTCTGCAGGAATTTATCGAAGAAGCAAAAAAATTGGATCCCAAGTCTATGGCTCATCTCCTCGGCATTATGAAAGAACTAAACAGTAAGAAGTAAAGTGGCCACGCCGGTTGGCTGTTTTATTTTTTATTATCCCTTATTCAATCCTAAATCTTTTCTCGAATTGTCCTTTATTTATCCTTTTATCACCTGCATGACCAAAACTTCACCATAGGCGCAGCCAAACATTACACTGCGCTATCTGAAAAATAAAAAACGGAGCAAGCGTGGTGGCGAATCCCTGCGTGCTCCATTTTCTATTTTTTCATATGTAAATCCTATTTGGGGCATTGCAATAATGCGTTTTCACTAAACCAAATACAAATTTTCAAAAAAGAGAAGAAGGACAGTCAGCCGGGGACGGCTGGCTGTCCTTCTATTCACTATGCTCCAACGCGGCTTTGATCATGGCAAGTACCAACGTCTGTTTACTGGGAGAAATATCTTTCCAAAGTGCTTCTATCTCCCGGATTTTGCTAATCTCATTTTCCGGCAATTCATCCTGCAGAAGATAATCCGGCGAAATCTTCAAGGCCCGGCAAATATCTATGAATACCGACAAGCTCGGCATTTTCACGTTACCCTCAATCTGCCGGAGATAAGTCGCATTGATATTGCACATCTCTGAAAGCCGGTCTGCCGTCAGGCCACGGTCTTTCCTTACCGCATTAATACGTTTTTCTAATCCGTTATTTTCCATAATCCCACCCATCTATTAGCTATCAGTCACTATTATATACACTATCAGACTACATTATGATTGCTGTTAACAATAGATTCTGATAGACTATAATATATTAGCCAATAGTTTTATGGAGGTACGGATATGAAAAATATTTGGAACAAACTGAGAAACAAATGGCTGGACTATTGGGAGGATGATGAATTTAACATGATAAAATGGCATTTAAGCCAGCATGATAAACGCTCTCTGCTTTATGGTGGATTTATCATCAGCATCCTTACATTGACGGTCTGCCTGTTTGCAACCGGGATCAACAATATACGGATCTCACACAAGAACAATGAAGATGTGCTGGAAATTTATAATATGATATACTCCTATCTGGCTACAGCCACAGAAGATGAGTATGACAAAATTGCGCAGAGCATCCGCCATGATTTGGTGATCAGTCAATACAGAGGGGATATGAAGGAGTTCCTTTCATATATTCCCAACACTGCGGATAGCTGCTGTCTGGAACGGTCAGATTATCTGGATCGTATCTGTCTGGTTTTCCTGAATACCGGCGAAACATATGGGCTGGATATCTATAATAAAGCCGACAGCATAGCCGAACAGAAAGAAATCGGCATGATGCTGATCTCCGGTTATGATGAAATCAACGAAGCACAACTCATCATCAGAGCGCAGCCAAGCCAGGGTACCAGTTCCGTTTCTTTGGATCGGGGACGTGGGATTGTCAGCTTTCACAAAATGAAATCCTTATACTGTGATGACTGTATTCAGGATATTTTAAATACGGTAGAAAATGAATTGGTAGATGAAGCTGTGCTTTATGATACGGAAAAAAAGAAATTCTACCCTGTTACAGAAGGAAGTCTGCAAATTGGAGATTATGCTTTTGACCTGTTTTATGAAGCCGGCAGCTTTCGGATAGATATTGATTACATCGGCGAATAAAAAAACACCGCTGCAGGGAACTCACATTCACCGCAGCGGTATTTTTACGAATGGCATTTACGCCCATCTTCAATAGAGAGGAAATGGTATTTAGGCCTGCAGTAAAATACCACCAGAACAGCTTCTTGTCTTACATCTGATGCGTTGCATCTGCTCCATTCTCCTGCCTGCCTTATGCTTAGTATAAGGCTCTAACCGCCTGTCTGCCCGATATATCTCCTACAGAAAATATCAGTGGTGCAATATTTCAATAGAAGATTAATTTCGCTACAATTTCTTCATTCCTTACAAACGGATCTTCCCAGTACCTCGAATCCAGTGAATGCTCCGCATTGTCTCCAAGGACATAATAACTCTTCTCCGGTACTGTCAGACTGGCTCCGTTATGCACTACCTGTTCACCTTCCTCCGCTGCAATACGCTTGACCAGCAGCTTCCCGTCATGATGAAAAATAATGATGTCACCGACTCCGAGTCTGGAGTAAATTCGGGTTCCTACGATATAACTGTCTTTTTTCAATGTCGGCTCCATAGATTCTGTAGGCACATAACCGAACAAAAATACAACCTTGAATAGAATCAGAGTAATGGCTATGCTGAAAAACGGGATTGCCCATTTCCATAAATTCTTTTTTTGTCTATTCATAACTTGCCTCCAAAATAAAAAAAGCGGGATGCCGAAAAAACCACTCAAGGTTCTCAGCATCCCTTATGTCTGGCTGTCTTCATTCCTGGTGATAGGCAGCTGCAATCTGTGCAAACTCCGGCCGGCTCTTCAGATATTTCCGCGCCTTGGATACCCAAGCACAGACCAGCTTTGCCGAAGCGTTCATTCTTTCTCCGATCTCGCGGCTTGTATATCCTTTTGACATCATACAAATGGCTTCTATACCCTTACAGGTGGAAGACGGCGCATCGGCCTTTGCCTGTTCGAGTGCCCGATTGATGTCCATGCGGAAATCCGACAGTTCCTCTGTGACTTCCTGTTCTGCAGCAATGTACGGCGTCACATCACAGGTAGTCTCCTTCGTCTGCCGCCTGGTTGCATAAATCATGGCGTCGCAGATTTGGTGCCAAATCAACCGGTAGGCATAGGTCGAGAACGTCCCGCCTTTGTCTGTTGATGCTGCTTTACAGAGCCCGATGCAGCCAATCTGATAAAGATCCTCATAGGAATACATACCGACCTGATAAGGAGGCTGCAGCTTATCCTGAATGACCTTATGTATCAGACCAATGTTCTTTTCAACCTTTTCCCGTTCTTTCTCTGTCAATGTTATGAAGCTGCCACTCTCCCTTCTAATGCCCGAAATTGGCGCCTGTTCTTTCCGAATTTCCATCGTTCCATCAGTCTGCGGCTCTCCTCAATGACCTGCTTGCAGTAATACTCACCCAAATAGCCAATGTGCGCTTCCGATAAAGGTGCACAGATCAAATCCGCCAGCCACTGATAGGCATCCTGTTTGCTCATCATTCCAGACTGGTGCAGCTGGTCAAAATAATGATGTGCGGTCCGCCTTAGTGTGCGAAGCTCATGATTGGCCAGACTCCCCACCGGGATATTAGTTCCGGCATGGACCCTTACATAAGCATCACATTCCGGATAGTGACTGCACACATAAAGCATTGTTTTCTTACTGTTATCATGATAAATCCCATCAGCGCTTCTATAGATTACCGGGCTGCCGCAATAAGGGCAGCGCATGGAACCTGCCTGAAATCCCTTTCTTTTCTTTTTTTGTTTTTTCATCGTCTTACCTCCGTTTGGATAAAAGAAAAAGCCGGAAGGTCTGCAAAAAAGCATACAGAGCCAAGGCGCTGGAATTTCAATGTCTCATCCAGCATATTGACTCTGTAAGTATTTAAGCAGCCTTCCGGCCATAATATTCAATTGACTTGCGTTGTTGTGGATCCGCTCAATGCGCAGAATCCGTAACGGTTCCCTGATTCCCTTGAATCAGGTCTGACGCTATACCACAAACGTACCGAGAGCCTGAACGCAAGCCCCTGCCACGGTTATAGTATAGCAAACAAAAATCTGCGTGTCAAGCCTTATAGGAATATTTATTTTAATTTTTATATAAAATTATTCCTTTAGGGCTTTTCGTGCATTTTGGACTCAGTCTGGGACTAATCATCCTCATATTCATCCTCATCCTCGTACTCTGCATCGCTTTCCCTGCGTTTTTTCACCACCCGCATTGCGACCAGGCTGCCGACGGCCAAAACCATGCCGCCTGCAAATAGAACCAGATGAAGGACCGGGATACCGGCAACTGTGCCTTTTTCATACTGCTCGCTATTTGAGCCATTGCTGTCCTGGTCCGCATTGCTCTCTTTTTGCGCTTCCTCTGTTGTGGCAGGGGCCTGCGTTGCCTCCAGGGCAGATACGGATGAATTCATACAGGTCAGCACATAGGATTTGCTGCCGCCCAGTTCCATTCTCAGAACACCGTCATCGCCGACTGCTATGGTACCGGGATACATTCCGGAGTCCGTTTTCATCTGAAACTCTACTCCAGCCCAGTCTGCACCAAGCTGAATCTCCAGTTTTTCAGGCTCCATGACCTGCATTTCCGTCCCATCTGTCCCCTGAGACTCCGCATAGATCGGCGTAACCGGAATGCAGAGGATACAGATGAGAGAGAGGACTGTCAGAATCCCTTTTAACAATTTTACTCTCATGGTCATTACCTCCTAAAATCAGAACCGGGCAGAAAATTCCTGCCCGGCTCCTTTATGTTCATTTACATATTCTTACTCTGCTGTCTCTGCCGTTTTCTTTCTGCGCTTTTTTGCCCAGAAGATGCTTGCACCAAGTCCAACGGTGCTGGCTGCAACCAGGCCAACCCAAATCCACGGATTGAAGTTATCGCCTGTCTTTGGCACATCAACCGTCACTTTATCATTATGGACATTGACGGTCAGTGTCTCATCTGCTACCAGTTCAACTACTACAGGTGCAGGACGCTTGTACCCAGCACTGAGGCTGTCTTCCACCTCGGTGATCGTATATTTTCCGATTCGAAGCTCCTCTATATAAATTTCCCCGCTAGAATCCGTCTTGAACGTCTTATCGTAGTCATCACCAACAATATGGAAACTGAAGCCCTCAACCACCCCATCGCTGGATGTTTTGATAATCTTCAGATTGCCTTTTTTGGCCTGGTTCAGGAATCCTTTGCCAGCTTCGTTCTCCACCTCATAGACTTTACCGTCTGTATCTATGCTGACATAGTAGACCCCCTCGTCCAAATAGAAACCTTCCGGGGCCTTCGATTCTTTTACGAGATAGCCATTGAAACGCAAATCAGCCATTTCATATTCACCAGGCTCTGTTTCATCCATTGTACCAAGCAGCTCATCTTCATCATCAAGCTTTTTATTGCCATTGCTGTCAAGGTAAACCTCAAACTCGGCGCCTGATAACTTATGGTCCGGATAATCTGCATCATATTTTGTCAAATGAATACTACCCATGATAAACTTGTTAGTAATTTCCAATTCGACAACCTGTCCATCCTTCTTAATTTCAACAGGGATGGGCTCCTCAGATAGGACAAAACCTGCCGGCTGTTCTATTTCACACACGATCCATGATCCGTATGGCACCTTCTCAAAATTGAAGCTGCCATCTTCAGCAGATGTAGTCACCAGAATTGCATTTTTTTCCACAAACTCTTTTGTTGACTCCGCAAACAGACCAATTTTCGCTCCTGCCAATGCATTGCCGTCTTCATCCAGCTTTTTACCGGAAATGGAGCCATATTTTAAAGTGTTTTCAATGGCTGCTCCATCATTAGCCGGAAGCTGTACCAATGCTGTTTCCTGCCCGGCGTACTCAAATACTACAGGATACTTTTTGTCGGTTGGCAGATAATGTGGATCCGTACCGTCTTCGCGCAGGTAGTAACTACCAAACGGCAGATCCGTCTGTGCTGCGGCGGTTCCATCCTCCTGAACCTCCAGTATTTCGATTAACCCATCAGCCGGAATGACCGTTCCATCTGCCGCAGAAATATCCTCCGCTGCATATAGTCCAAAAATAACGCTGTGAACTTCACCGTTCATACCAATACCGAACTGCTTATCCTGTTCCATCACTTTTTCCAAGCTGATCAGTACCTTCTGACGTTCATTATAAAAGCTGGCTGAGGTTTCTGTCACTTCGACTTCCTGTCCGGCATAGACCAGCTCCACTAACTGGGATTTTGTATTCAGAACCATTCCAAACGGTGACTGGGCTTCCGAAATTTCATATTTTCCCAAATATAAAAGGGTACTGGATGCTTTCCCACTGTCATCCGTTGTAATGGTATCAACCACCGAACCCTTTTCTGCTCGGAGCGTACCATCTGGCGTATAAATGTCTTCTGCTGCGCGGATTTCATAAACTGCACCTTTCAGTCCGCAGGTTTCATAAACCGGAGTATAGCGGTCAGAAAATCCTTTGTTTTCCTCCACCAGAACTGTGGAAAAAATCTCGCCACTCTTGGTGATATGGATTTTGCCCTTCTGCGGCATGTTGTGTTTTTCTACCACTACCACGTTCTGGCTTCCATCCACCTCAAAGGACACGGGTTCGCTGCTCAGCACATAACCGTAACACGTTTCTACCTCTATCAACTCATACCGGCCGTAGGGGAGCTCGCAGGGAAGCATCAGCCAGCCTTCGTCATTGGTAAAAAACGTATCAATTACAACAGGGGTCGGATAATAAATATTCTGCGAAATCTTTTCTCCTGTAGAAAGGTCGCGCACCTGAAACCCAACGCCGGCGGCAGGGATGATTTTCCCGGTTTCTGCATCGTGTTTTTCCACACGGATAAAACTGGACTGGGTCAGGTTGTTCAGAATATAGGAATACGTCTGGTCATTTTCATGGATGTACACAGTGAAATCCGGGACAAATGCCTGACCTTCCATGCCCTCAATCTGATGGACGATGTACCTGCCGTAGGGCATATCCTTGGAAACAGTAAACCCATCTGCGTCTGTTGTCAGGATGTCACGCTCTGCCTCGCGGGCATTGTCAAAGCTGCCTGCACTGGCAAGATAGATCTGGAACTTGGCACCTTCCTCTGGCTGTTCAATGATGCCCTCATGTCCGGGTGCTTCAATTTCCTCTTCTGGAATCGGAGTGGGTTCATATTTATCTTTTTCAGGCTCTGTTTCGGACGGAACTGTCTCTTCGGTTTCTGGCTCCTCTGGAACTGCTTCGGTTTCTGGCTCCTCTGGAACTGCTTCTGTCTCCGGTTCCGTTTGGCTATCACCGTCGCTTACTGCAGCATCTTTTGGTTCTTCTGTTACATTACCGCCGTTTTCTTCAGTTTCTGCAATTTCAGACTCAGTCCGGGCATCGCTGCTACCGGCATCCTTCTGGGCATTGCTGCTACTTTCTGCTGCAAGCATGAGTAGTTCCGCTGCCTGCCCGCCCAAAGCAGATGGATCCTCAGTTTCCTTTGCTATTTTCGCTTCCTGAACATTCTCAATATCATCCTGCTCTTTGTCAATATGCTTGATCAGACGGATGCGGCCCATGATGACCTGCTCAGTAACACTTATGGGAATTTGATTCAGCTCTATCTCAAAATTACCGGGTTCTGCAGGGATAGTGTAAACGGACTCGTCTAAAAGATATCCTTCCGAAGGACTGATTTCTCTCAACGTCCAATCGGAATCACTGATAAAATAATCACTGATAAAGGAACCTTCGGCATCCGTTGTATATGAAGCAACCAATGTATCACCCTGATACAAACCATACACTGCTCCTGCCAGACTTGCATCACCCTGAGCATAGCCTGTTACGCGATCCTTTTTATTCACTTCCACACGGAACTTCTTGAGGATGTTTTCAAAACTGCACTTTGTTACTTTATTCCATTCTATCTGCGCCGTCTGGTTTGCAGGAATCACGTATCGCACTGCCGTGTCAGTTTCTTCCAGTGTATAGGGCTCTGTACCACTGATCAGTACATTTTCAAACCTGGCTACACCAGATGAATCTGTGACTGCATACTCATCTACGGCAAGTCCTGCAAGGGAAGTACCCGATAACCGGAAGGTAACTCCCTCTACGAGGCCGTCTTCAGACGTTTTTGTCACTTCCAGCTTTCCCCGTTTCAGTTTATTGTCGAACGTTACCGTCGTCGTCTTTCCTCCGACAATGGTAATCGTTTGACTCTTTTGAGGCTCATATCGATCATAACCAGCCTCAGTTACCGTATAAGTACCTGGGAACATGCCCTCGACAGTAATGGTACCATCTTCCTGTGTTGTCACGGTCTTATTATAATTATTTCCAGTAATGGTAAACTGGATGCCGCCCACGACTCCGTCTTCCGAGGTCTTTTTCAAGCTCATCGTTCCAACAGGTGTTTCCACATTCAGATAGGCATTTACCGGATTGGCCTTCTCCACACCGGTCACAACATCCTGAAGAGCATCGTCTCCATAAGCAATCAATTTCGCACTTTCGCTTACTGACGGCACATTGTTTCTGGTTGCCGAAATGCGGACGCTGCCCTTAAATGCCTGTGCCGAGGTAATCTCCAGCTGATTCCCGGACTTGGATATTTTTACGGAAGAATTAGACGAAGAAAAGTTGTAATCGCTTAACACACCGTTACTGTCCGTTAATGTTAACGTATATTTCCCGTTAGAATATTTTAATTCCTTCGTCACCCCGTTTGTTGAGCCTGACATAAAACTTGGAATCGTGTTATGTTTTGTCAGTAGGGATACAATTTGGTCATAAGCCGCCCTTGCACCACTGTTGGGATAATTGGATCCAAAATGAAGGTTGTACACCGTGGAGCTGGTCTGTTTGTAGGAACCTGTGGCTTCACGGCATCCCGTAACGAACTCCCATACCAACGTCTGTGTAGCAAGCCATTTCTCATCATCACTACCGGAAAGATTGCCCCTGTTTCCCTGGTACCCATACAGAAGCGCCATTCCGACTGCTTTCTGTTGGGCATTGGAAAGGGCATCCCATGTTTTTGACGATGCCTCTTTCAGGGTGTCCCCTGTATGCAACGGAACACCGGGCTGGATACAAAAGCCAGTATCGCCGTCAACAAACATCCTATATTTATACTTTCCCTGGCCTCCGGCAGTATATCCATTGATGACGGCGCCGGAATTGTAATGCATCGCATTGCCATTAGAATCATAAGTATAAGAAAATGTAATCACCGCCGCATCGCCTGTGGCAGCAAATACATTCTGGATCGGTATCACAGAAAAAGCTGTGACCATGGCAAGCAGCATAGCTGCGGCCTTCCTAAACATTCTTTTAAATTTCATACGTTTCCTCCTGATTTTGATAATTAACCTATGGCAAAAATAAAAACCCCGGAAGCTAAACCGGGGATCCTGCCTCTATACTGGTTATGCTGTTAATTTTCCATATCCACGGTCTGCCTCATCGACGCACCGGTCAAGTATCTCAAAAAAACGTGGTGCACCCAGTTCTGCATCAAGCCACTGGGTGGCACGGTAAGAATAGCACCCGACCTCATCATTGATGGCATGGCTGCCGAGAATGCTGTGCAGATTCAGTTCGTTTGTCATTTGCCTCTGTCTGGCAGTGCTCGGCTTCTCAAGTGCCTTGGCCAGGCAGAACACCAAAAGCGGATGAAGCTCAGAAAATGAAATCTGCAGATAATAATCCCGGTATCCTGCCATCAGGGATATGTCATCCTGACTTTCGATTTTAAGTTCAGACAGGATCATCTTTCGGGTATGCTCGGCAATCTCTCTGCGCTTCTTCTGCTCAGCCTGGCTGAGATCACAATGGTTCATGGAGTTCCTCCCTTCTCTCAGATTGAGTTTCATATATTATCTGGGTGCAGCAATATGCGTGATGGCGCCCCAGATCCTGTTGGAGTCATGGTTGATTCCCAGTATTCTGACGGTTACTCTCGAACCTCTGGGCGGGCGGCCACGCTTGGGATAACTGCACAAACAGTCGATACCTCCGTCCAACGCCACAAATACGCCGTTGGTGTCCACCATGCTAACTGTACCCACATAGCGGTTGCCGACAGAGTATCTGCGCAGTGCTTTCTCATACGGATTCTCACCGGATTGCTTGACCGAAGCTGTCGCCTTGATATGGTTCCGGTCACTGCGGTCCACCTCCAGCACCTTTACCAGGATTCTCTGCCCGGGCTGAAAATGCGCCGCTGCGTCCATCCATCTCTGGTAACTGAGTTCTCTGAGCGGGATATAAATCTCCAGACCGAACAGGTCCACGAAAATGCCCGCACGGATCACCGACACGATTCTGGCTTCTGCGCACACGCCTGAGTAGAGCAGGTTATTCCCATCCCTGTCCGTACCCAGATAATACTGCTTACGTTTTGCCTTCATCGCATCCAGACGGCTCGCCGCTGCAATACCGGATGCTGGGTCAATGCCTTTGACGATATAATCTACTTCAGCACCCAGACGCTTGGTAAGCAAATAATGCAGCACGTCCTCCGGAAGCCTGCCGCGATAATCCGCTGGCGGCTCCACCGCTTCCTCTGCAGGAATGATGACTTTGAACTCACCGTGGTAAATGACTGCGAAAGAACGGGAGGGATTGTCCTCGGGGCGCTCCACACCCTGGATGGTTCCGGTCAGAATGCGGCCGGTTTTCTGGGACTCCAGTAAATCCAACAAATCGTTCTTGGCTTTTTCTGCATCTGTCTCGACACTGAGCTGGTCATCAATGGCCAGCACCGGCGAAACCGGTCTGGCAGACGCACGCTTTCTTTTAGGCTTAGGCGCCTTTTCGACGTCGTCGGATGCATTCTTTTCCCCTGAATCCGCTTCTGTGTCAGACTGGGATGGATTTTCCTGGGTCTTCCTACGCCCGCGGGGTTTTTTCACCTTTTCCGGCTCAGTCTGGGGCGGTTCCTCTTTCGGGGATTCTTCGCCTAACGCGTTTCCTGAAGAGTCATCACCTCCGGCGGAATCCGTGTCGGTCTGGGAAGATATTTTTTCTTCGGGCTCCGAAGGCGGCTTCCCATCATTTGTTTCCATATCAGTCTGGGAGTCAGGCTCTTCTTCAGGTCTTGGATCCGTGAATTCTTCTGAAGGGGCCCCCTCCAGGGAATCCTCCGGGTCAGTCTGGGATGGTTCCGCATCCGGGGAGTCGTTTTCTGGCTGGGGCATCTCCGCAAGCTCCGGATTCACATCAGTCTGGAGAACTGCTTCCTGCAGAATTTCCTCCTCGGGAAGCGTTTCTTGTTTTTTAGTTGCCATAGTTCGTACCTCCTGTAAATTTAAAATTCAGCCGGCGGTTTTGCCGAGCTGTAAAGACTTTTTTTGCGTGCCGGCTTTTTCTCCGGCTCTGTCACTGGGACAGGTTCGCTGAGTATCGGTGCCGTAAATATTGTTGCCGGCTGGTAATCCATGATGGATGTCCTCACAATCTGCTTCGACATGGGATGTTTTGTAAAATCCAGTTTTGTGAGCTTCAAGAGGTTACAGCCTCGTATGACGCAGAGCATTTCTTCGTTTGGAAGCCGCAGGACCTCATCCGGAGTCAGAAGTCTTCTCCGTCCCTGTCCCTCAGTATGACGATACTGGGGAATGACCTGAGCGATTGCAATGGTTTGCCGCACTGTCATAGTAGAATTTACCTGTACGGACATATCCCCTGATCTTGCCGAGATATACTCAGCCGTAACCTCGTCGGTACATCCCAACATCAGTTGGATATCGCAGTTGCCGATAATCTCGGCCCACAGGTTATTGGGATACCGATTCTGCAGCTGGCCCAGGCTCTGCACTGCCAGCATCACACGAATGTCCCTGGAACGCACCACCGAAAGGGAACGGGCAAAATCCGACCCGTCTTCTGCACCGCCGATGCGGCCAACATTGTTAAACTCATCCAGAATTAGATTTACGGGCACATCGCAGCGGCCGTTTGGCCGGCTGTCCGCATACCGGGTGAGTTTGATGAACATGAACGAAAAAAAGAGCGATGACAGGAATGCCATGGTGGCATCCTGATCGCTCAGGACAATATAATATGCGCATTTGTGTCTGGCGGGCGATGTCAGATCAATGTCAGACTGGCTTGTAATCCGCTGCACCGCCTGGTTTTGCAGCACCTGCAGCCGTGTGCCAAGTCCTAAAATAATTCCCGATTTTACGGTGTCGCTGGACTGGGCGAATAAATTAAAAGGCGCCCTTGCCGGATGATCAAGCGGAAGCTTGTCGAACATTGCCGTCAGCTGCCGCTCGCTGTTCTGGGTCAGGAGCTGATAGACTGCAGTAAGGTGCTTCATGTCAGAACTGCGGGTTCTGTCCTGATCTACCAGAAGAATCAAAGACTTTAACAGGTTTCCTTCGCCATTGTCCCAAAAATGGTCGCCTTTACCGGAACTGGTATTGCCGATGATGACGTTCGTGAGCACCTGAGCCATCAGCGTGTCTCCGTTTAAGTCTGACATGCAGTTCCACGAATCCCCATGCTCAGGCGTGACCAGGTTAAAGATCTTTACCTCGTAGCCTGCCTGCCGGTACATTTCTGCCGTATCGGCATACAATTCCGCTTTACTGTCGGTGATAATCACAGACTCACCACGCTTTAATGCCTGGAATAATGAATTCCGGATGATCGCACGTGATTTCATGGTACCCGATGCACCGAATATGGCGATGTGCCGGTTGAGTCTGGTGTCTTTGGGCATACAGACCGCTTTTCCTTTATACTCACCAAGAATCGTTCCTTCGGCTTTATCGACGGAAGACACCTCCAGCACCTCGTGCATTTCTTTTTCTTCCATCCATGAGGCGGTTCCGTAAATCCCGGTCTTGCTTTTGGTGAAACCTCTGGGGTCATAACTTTTTCCGTCAAACTTATCATGAAGCTTGATATAAGCAAAGACTCCTCCGCCAATAGCTAAAAGACCAAGCATTCCTTTCAGCCCGTCTGGGGTAAACGCCATCGGGAAGCACACCACAGGGTTCCAGCTGACTGGTTTCATGGCTGCCTCACCGGCAAGCCCATCCGCCTGCATCCATGCTGCGTAGTTTGAAAACAATTGGCCAAGCATCCCGCCAAGATAGAAAAACGCTGCGCATCCCAGTATGACAGCCATGGTAATACCGACCGCCCTTTTTTTATCTTTCAAACAAATTCCTCCTCTCTGGGCAAAGCTCCGCTTCCACCGAGTCCATTCCGATGGTTTTGATGCCGGCAAGCCCGCCCAAGTATTCCCGGAGGAAGTGCGTCTGGTGGGGGAAGCATAGAACCTCAAATCGTCCGGTTCGGTTTTCAATTGCTTCCCGAAAGCGAATGAGTCTTGCAATGTCCCCATCCAGATGCGATAAGATATTTACGCCGTCCACACAGGCGTCGTATTCAAAAAGCCCTCGGTCATAGGATCTAACCTCGGACTCAAATAAAAGTTCAAGAAGCTGCGCTTTCCAGTCTGGCACAGAAAAAAGGCGCAGCTGCCGGATACCGTCCCCGTTCATGGGGATAAAGTGGATGTGGCGGTAAATGGAATCAAATCGAAACTCCAACCGTCTGGTCTTGTCTGATTCTAACAGAGTTCGCAGGGCTGTCTCTCCAGACTGGCCAAACAGTATCGCTGAATCCACCTGTGAAATGCCGGCATTCAATCGTGCCAGCTCGATCAGACTGTGGAGGGCCTTATATTCCCCCATGCCGCTCCACTTCATCACGGCATCCCTTGTATTATAAACGGCATAACATTTGCCGGAAGAAAATAATGCGCCGGTCATGCGGGTAAACATGGTCTTGTTCATCTCCGCTTCCCCAACTTTCTTCAGATCCTTTGCCAGATAAAAACAGGGCGTACCAGGCACAACCCGCAGAATCTCCCGGTTCTGAAGTCTGGAGAGAAGATACGGCCTTGCCTCCATACCGGCTTTCATGAACATCGCCGCAGCTTCCGCAACCCGGTGGTTCCTGTCCCGGTGTGATGCGTCTCCTGGAAAGCGGTGTCCCCAGAATGCGTCCATGTAATATCCCTGCACCCCCGGATGCAGCCATTCCAGTATGGGAAGCGCACCCTTGTAGAGCCGGATGGTTTTTCCTGCCCCTTTTCCGGATATGGTCAGGAGGCGGCAGGTGATTTCGTCCCTGGAATTGAAATTGCGAATCGTCTGAAGCGTAGTCAGTCTGGAAATAAGAGCCTTATAGACCCGTTCACTCCCAAGCAGAGAGAGGCTTTTGAATGGGAACTCCCCCACAAATGAAAGGAGCGTGATGAGCTGCCAGACCTGACTGCCCGGGCGGAAATGAACCATAAACCCTCACCTCCGCTCATAAGCATTTTCCGACAACATGACTGCTCTCTTTGTCGGAATTCCCGGCATAAATACGCCCCCAAACCGCTACTATACTGGGCTTTTTTGCCCTTTCGGAAGATATGTATTTTTTCTCCGCCCGAAAAGCCTCGTTTTTACATATATTTTTACGGCTAAATTTTCCTTTTTTCATAGAGTGGCACCCCCTCATCCGGCATCCTGGTTTCCTTTACCAGCCAAATGGGGAAGTCCCATTTTGGCACTACATAAACCTCAGTCCGGTCCGCCGGCCCTTCTGCGCTGCAGTAATAATGAGAGCAAACCGATGGGCCATCGTCCGTCATCACATACATGGCTACGATATCCGAAACCATATTGATTTCAATGTTATCATGATCCCGCCTTTTTCTTTCGGGTCTGGCTTTGTCATATACATGTCGGTAAATCAGGATACAGTCCCAATACCGCACAGGCGGTTGCTTTTCAAAAAAAGCACGCATAGCAGGGTATAAAAAAGAGCGGACATAATCCGCTGACCCTCCTGCCTTTTTCGGAAGCAATGCCGGGATACGGAGACAAAACCAATCCTCCGCTGTAAAACCGATTTCTACGGGTATACAATCCTTTATCCGACGTTCTACCTCAAGCTTTGCATTCGGCACACCGGTATAAGCGGGAAGTACCCGCGTCAAAAGCACCAGCCTCTCCGCTGTTTCTTCCAGGTTAAGCGAATGCAGATAAACTTCATAGATGCTCCCATTTTCACAAAACCATTGTGTAGAAGCAAGCTGCTCCTGCAATCGTTTTTCCAACCTCCTGATTTTACCCATCGTGTCCTGAAATTTTGTCATCGCTCACTGCCTCCTCTGAATAGAAAGTAACCCCTGGCTCCTCATCCCCCTGAAAGTCAACAGTCGCGAACAGGCAGGGGGCATGGGGAAGCCACATCCCGTATGCCATAGAGATACGGGGAAGAACAATAATATACTTCAAATCCTCCTGAGGTTGGAGCAGTTTCAAAAGATTCTGCTCGCCTTCATATAACACCACGATTTCGTAACCGATATTCTCCTTTAAGAAAAAAAGCTGAGATGGATAAACCGCCGGATAATGTGCCATCGGGTCAACATAATCAATGTATTTCAGAAGAACCCATACGGCAAGAATGGTTCGCTGATCCGGTTTATCCATCGCATCCAGCCCAATGTAATAGCCGCTCGACACATCCGCAATCCGCATCTGCTTCTTCAAGTTCCGCAAGATTTTATCTGCGGTCTGGGCTGGTTTTTGCAGCATTCGTGTAATCTGGGTTTTCGGCAGGGCTCCGTACTGTGAGAGCCACTTTACAACATACTGCTCATCTTGCAGCAGCATAGGCAACACCTCCTTTTTGTGCGTATTTTTCATAAAATGCGTATTCTACGCAGAATGCGTTTGTTCCTGCTGGCGTTCCTTTAAAAGCGCCTCCAACTCAGCCCGGTCGGTCGTAATCATTTCTTGCTCCTCTTTGGAAGCCTTGATTACAACAGGAACTTTGTTATTGTTGGAGCAGACCAATGCTTCGCCCCTCTCAAACCGGGTAACAGAACGGATCTCTGTTTTGGTCAGTTTCAGCACTTCTTGCACATATTTTGCTTCATCCGGCTCAAGATTCAGTATAATCTTATTCTTGCTGTTATTGATAATCGCACGTCCATACTTGCCATCCTCCAAACCGAAGAAATCGGACAGGTCTTGTGTTGCGGAGACGGCGGCGCCACCAAAGCCCCTGATGGTTTTGAAGATGGTTAAGCAGAACTCTGCCGCCATCCGGTTGGAACTGGCGCCGATCAGCTGCCATATCTCATCAATCATAATGGCTTTCTTTTTGGTACGGTCTGCCTTGACCGTATCCCAGACGTAATCCAATGCTATGAACATTCCGACCGGAAGTAATTTGCCTTTCAATTCCGAAAGGTCAAGTACGATATATTTATTGGACAGGTCCACATTGGTCTGTTGGTTGAAACTCTGAGCAGAACCTGTTACAAAGCGGCTGATGATAATAGCAATGCGCTTCGTCATGGGATTTTTCAGTAATTCCTCATGAAGATCCCCGATAATCGGCATTTTTTTCATCTTCGGCGGGGAGACGCTGCGGCTTACATACAGCGAATCATTGTCATGTGTGATTCCGAACTTTGCATAAGTCTGAATCAAAGCCTCGTCCAACATCTGCTCTTCCTCATTGGACATATCCGGAATCAGCAGGGAGAAGAACGTCATCAGCTGCTGAATCTTACGAGCCAGCATGGAATCCATTTCGCTGTAGTCAATCTCGTCAATCAGCTCCATCTCCGGAGAGATGGTATGCCGGATCTCCATGATGTTGATGCAGTGCGGGGAACCGGGAGCAATCTTGATGAACTCGCCGCCGATCTTCTTGCAGGCTCTGCGGAACTCGTGTCCCTTGATGGGAGCCAGGATAAAACACTGGATCCCTCTCATTCTCATGCGCAGCGCCAAAAGCTGCATGGTAAAGGTCTTGCCTGCACCGCTGGTGCCTAAAAGGTTCAGGTTGGCGTTCTTGTTTTTCTTCGTATTGAACAGATCCACGATACACAGTGAATTATTGTGTCGGTTAATACCAAGCAACACGCCTGTATCGTCCGACATTTCAAAAGAAGTAAACATATAGGCAGAGGCTGCGCCGCTGGTCAGCACGTTCCTCCTTGATTTCTTTTCCAGTGATGACTCAATCTTTAAAAACGGCATCACAGACCGCAGCGCCGCTTCCTGCTGAAAACGGCAATCGCTTACATACATATCCATGGACTTTAACATATCCACGATCTGCTGTTTGCGCCACATCAACTCTTCATAGCCTTTGGCAGAAACCGTGACGAACACGGACATATAGAACAAATCCTCATTGTTATTGGCAATTCCATACTTAATGAAGTATCCGGCCTGTATGGAATTGGTCAATTCCTCATAGTCAGTGCTGGTGTCCTGCATACTTTTCAGTTTTGTGCGGTTTAAGCGGATACGCTGTGCCACCTTGTCAATGGTCTTGCTCCGGTTCTCCCGCCTCAGCTGTATATCTATGTCAATCCCGTCTCCGGCATTGATGAGCGACGACATCCACCCCGCCCGTACCATACCCGGATACCCATTTCCTTTTATGAACAGGAAGGAATAATAAAGCCCGTCCATCACGACATAGTTGTGATGGGTCAGGTCAATGCCGCGTGGGGACAAAAAATGCGCCATGCGGATCGGCGGGATGGGGTCCACACCGATGACCTTGTCTTTTGCTGCCATTGTATCCACGACCACACGGTTCACACGGGATGAGAACGGCTCATCCACGCAGGAGCGGCGGTTAAAGAACATATATAAAATCTCTGCCGTTGCCTCATCTGGGTCTTTCGGCTGGAGAATGGTATTCCCGCACTGCAGAAAATAAGCACGGGCATTTTGCTCTGCTGTCTGCATCATGCCATAAATCTGGGAAAAATCATCCCCATCGCCACGGCGAACCTCTTCATATTGGAAAATTAAAAAGAAGCGCCTTGTAAGCGCTTCCCTGCTTCCCACATCCTTGATCAGGCGGATATAGCCCTCTCCAAGATGTCGGCATTCTTCGCTTTCCTCGGCTTCCAGTTCATCATGAATCATGGCAACATGCTTATCCGAGTCTGCTTTTCTGGTAATACTTTTAAACTGAAGCCGCATAGGAGAGATTTTCAGCCAGCTGGCAAAAGACGATATGATATTAAACTGTTCTTCTCCGGAACGCAGCATAAAGTTTATCGGCTCAATTTCAAGAATCCGAATGTATCTCCCATCGGTCGTCTCAATAATACCGTGCTGGAGGCTCTTAATCGGAATGAAGTCCTGAACGAACTCCAGCTTTTCCGGTTTTTTTGCCCTTTTTCTTTGCCGAGCTGCCTTTTTTCTTTTTTCGGAGCTGCTTTGGGTCATATCTATATCCCACCCTTCTGTAATGTAATTTTCTCCTGCTTGCAAAATACCGTATGATGTGTCCTATATACTGAAACAGCGAATCGCCGTCAATACCCATCATGGAAACAACAGCAAGCGGTAAAAGCGTCAGCGTCATAACGACGATGCGGATCGTTCCGGACATGGGTATCAACATCAATTCCGGATACCCCAAAACGATCAATAATATCCCTGTCTCTACTGCATTCCTTGGCTCCAGCATTCCGCCCAAAATCTTACCGGAATCTGTGTAGTTCGCCGGTATGGCATAAATATTGCTGTACTCCTTCTCATCCAAAATTTCTCACCTGCCTATTCTGTAAATCGTAGCTGTTGTCTTGTATCTGCCCAAACGCAGTGCTTCGTTATGGTCTGGCACAAAAATATCCACACGGTGGATGTCATTCTCAATACCCGAACCACCGCGGTCTTCTACGGTATACATGGTCCCGTTTATCATGATCTGTGTGCCAAACGGATAATGGCTTGACATTGCCACCATGCCGCGGGCCGCCTGTTTACCGCTGGCAGTGATTCCATCTGCATTGCTGCCGCAGCATTTTGCACATGCACAGTAATGAGTAACATCCACTTCTAAAGTAGAAATGGGTGTTCCCAACGTATCCCCTGGCACCGGTGCATTAAAATCCACATTTTTGGGACGCCGCAACGATAGTGATGCTTCATAGCTGGGCGAATTTAAGATTACACCCTGCCCGCCAGAAGAATGCACCCACATTCGTTCTCCGTTTTCGCCATACCCCGCAAAAATCAGCACATGGTTCCATCCGCTTCCATCGGATTCTGCCAAAAAGCCCAAATCACCAGGAAGTAACTCACTTGCTGATACTGCAACGCTATTTGGGTACTGTCCGGAAGTTCCAGCGCCAATATCTACACCCACAGCAGTATTAAATACCCATGTGCTGAAGCCTGAACAGTCAAGCCCGTATGGGCGTATTGTTCCTGTCGTAGAAGATCCTGCAGCTGTTACCAGCTTTGGCGTATTCCATTCATCATTCCAGCCGGGCGCTGATTTACCACCCCAAAAATAGGGAACCTTGCCCACAAGTGACAGGGCAGTGCTCAGAATATGCTTTCTTGTTGCATTACAATTCTGCCGATTCACAAAGGCGATCAGCTCGGCATCCGTCAGGGGAACTGCCTGTCCACTGCCCACAGAGCCATATAGCGTCCGTTTTAACGCATTCGCCATGTTCTGTATTACCTCGCCATAAGTGAGGTTGAACTGGTCATACTTTGCATTCAGATCAATACCAAACGCCTTGGCAATCACTGCATTGTCAAACGGATGAATGGTACACTCCAGATATTTGATGATCTCAGTTCCTGGAGTCAGAGTTTCCTGCCCATTTGCCACATAATAACTTGCCGTCGTTGTTCCCGTAATCTTCCCACCGGAATAAACAGGAATATCCACCGCTACCTCTTTATAGGCATCCACCGTGACAGCAGTATCGCTGCTATGCGCCTCATCCGGAAGATAGTAGGTTTTGGATGCTGTCTCATACCGATATTGGGGCGTACCATTAATCGTCCCGGTCTGCACCTTATTTGTAACTACGGTAAGCGTTATCGGCTTATATGTATAATAGGAAACAGGAATGATAATCTCTTTTTGCTTTTCTTCTGATGTGACGGGAAACATATCCCCAGCACAGCCCCGTAACTTTGATACCATATCGTCTTTGCCCGTATTTTGCTGCTGCATGGAGGCTGAATAGGCTGCCAGTATGTAACAGACATCATACCCGGCAGAACTCTGCGCATAGTTGACTAGTGCATCCATGGAAAGGTCATAGTCATACCCACCGTCTGCAATCAGTTGATCCACATAAGCAAGCGATTGGTTATATCCTTCATCTACCACATCGGAAACAGCGCCTGACATCTCCGTATAAGCAGACATCAGGGTTGCTCCTTCTGCCGGTTTTGTACCATCCAGTCCGAAAATACTATTTGATATAATTGTCGGCAGGGAAACAATCATGGTAATCAGGAATAACAGAAACAGACAGATACATACCAGTATCTTGAAAAGAGTATGGCGCATTGCCCATGCTGCAGACAGGATAGCGCCCCAAGGGCCGCCCGCAGCGGTTCCGGCTGCGATTTCTGCGGCGGCCTTTCCGCCTTCCACACTGGCCTTTACAGTGGCAGCGGCCGCATTAGCCGTAGCCTCCGCACCTTTTGCTGCCGTCTGCTTTGCTGCTTCCTGACCTGCCTGCTTTGCTGCTTTTGCCATTTGCCCGGCTGCCTGTCCATAATTATCAGAGCCATCACCGATTTGCTGTTTTTCCGGCTCAGCCATTGGGTCCACCTCCTTATATCAAACTGCTGTAAAAAAGCAGTGTTATTTCAACATGAAATATGCAAAGTAGCCGAACCAGCATTTTTCCCTGATTCGGCTGCCTGCACTTATTCATGACAATAGATTCCTCGCAGAGCGTGGATTCTATTGTATTACCGTTTCCGCCTCGGCGGCTTAATTTCCCCATGATTGCGGGGTTTTGGCTCTCCAAAGCGTGATGGCGTATTCTTATACCGAACAGTTTCCACAGAGACTGTCCGTACACTGTCACCGTCATAAACCGGCTTGCCATCCTGGTACACCGGCTTGCGTTCCACGGCGGCTTCGCCGCGAATCGCATACCACTGGCCTCCACGGGCATCTTCAAACACCTGATAATCCCCACGGGGAGCCGCATACTGGGATGTATCGTAGAACATGGTTCCGGATCCATTTTCATGGCGGACCTCAAAATGGCCATCCTTACGCCCGGATCCATCCACAGAGGATACCTGCTGTTCATATCCCGGCATAAACTGCTGGAACTGCGCCTGGTTATAGGCAAAAGCTGCCTCGCCCTGCTCAAATGCAGGCGCTTCAGCGTGCTGCTGCATAGCATACCAGTCTACACCGTTTGCCGACTGCATAATCGTATGCGGTGCATCCGGCTCATCATAGTAGGCACTGTTGTACCACATGGTATTGCCAGAATCGGAGCTTGCCTCGATCACGCCATCGCCAACCGTCCTGAGGGTTGTTCCCTCGGAAGCATCGGGAAAAGCCGCTGCAACCTGTGCCGCTTCTGACGGGCTTCCCATAAATGCCGGCGCATCATAAAATGCACCTGCCCCGGCTCCGCTTGCCATCTGGTACCACTGGCTTCCATCGGAAGCTGTAACCACGGAATGTGGTGCATCTGGTTTCTCAAACTGTGATGTGTTATACATTTCAAGCGCTGTGCTCTTTCCATCTGCACCAATTGAAGTTGTACTGATCTGACCACCTGTAATCTGGGTGTCTTTCAACTGCTGGCCCTGCAACTGAGGCATATAGCCCGCAAGGCTGCGGTCTGCTATCTCCCCGGCAATTGTCCCGGAAACACCGGGATTTCTTGAAGCTACAGAAGAAATGGAGTCTCCTGTAAGAGTAGCGCCATTACGTGCCGCTATGCCGCCAAAGGCACGACCGACAAAACCGATGCTGCCACCGGCACCCATACGGCTTCCGCCATCTACAACTGCGTCACGGACAAAGGAATTTGGCTTAAAGCGTGATGCGAACCCGGAAGCAAATCCGCTTGCGGCTGCACCCGTTCCAGTTGCAGTGCTTGCGCTATGGAACACACTGCCAGCGTTTTTCACACCACCTCCAACACCGCTGATCACCCGCGCTGCCATCAAAAGCTCCATACCCATGCTGGAACCGGTCTGGGCCACATTCAGCCCCATGGCCGCCAGGTAACTGTCAAACTTCTGTGCCGTCTTCAAAAATGCCAGCGCACAGAACAGCCAGAGAAAAATACTGCCCTGACCTGTGGAAAGCGCACCGCCATTTCCGATATACTGCCCCATAGAGCTGTTAAAGCCCCTGAGGAACCATACATTCATCACCAGCAGCAAAAGCTGTGATCCCACCATACGGCACCAGCTCTTGAAAACCGGCACTGTTGTCTTGGAAGCACCCATAGAAAAAGCCAGAGGGGAAGTGTAGCAGAGTACGCCAACCACAATATAGCGTTCAACGGTTTCCAGCAACAGCCGAAAATAATTCCATCCAAGGGCAATCTCCAGAATGATGAGGAGAAGCAGCCCTACCACCGATACAATGGCTACAATCGTTGTCAAACCATTGGACAGCGCCTGTTCCACACCCACAAAGGTAAAATCCTCTGCCGACATGGTAATCTCCATCAAAGCCGTATATGGCGCTCGGGCGATATCCAGCACAATCATAAAAATCGGCTTTGCATAGCCAATCAGTAAGGCAAAAATCGAACCTCTTGCCAAAAGCACCCACGGATTTTCTGCCTCCGTGATTGGCCCTCCAAAAACACGAAAAAGCTGCCATACCGTTACAAGGAACAGAATTGCCCATGCCGTGTACTGCATGACCGTAAATGCCTTAGATACAAAAGGGAAATATTCTTCCATTGCTGTCATATCTGTCCCCAGTGCCTGAAGGAACAAACCGGACACCGCATCCATCATCTGCGAGACAATGCTGCTGATCCACGTTACGATTCCTTCAAAAATCCAATCAAGCATCTATTATCACCTCCTCCATCTGCTTTTTCTTTTCTGGTTAACCTGTGTAGTTGCCGCCAGCAATGAGAGGCTGCAGATAGGCAACAACGAACCCCAGAGAATTGAGGACAATCCACGTCACTACAATTCGTTTGAGCCAGCTCGTTGCCTCATCGACTGCGCGCTGGTTTCTGGAAATCATCCTGACAATCAGCGCAATGGCCGCTGCTGTTACCGCCACAATGGTGCTGATACCCACCAGCTGGCCGTATACATCCTTCATGATCGTCGAAAATCGGTTCCAGATTGTGTCCGCCATGACAGGCTGCAGCGAGATCAGCATTGCAGATGCCATGCCAACCAGCGACCAGTAGGCTGTCTTCATGCGCCCTCCGCCTCTTTTGATTTGTTTAACCATGCCGAGTACCTCCTTCTTTGATTTTAGGCAATAAAAAATGCCGCTTCTAAAAGCGCTTTCAGCTTCAGAAACGGCATCTTTGTCTGCCCACTCCCAGTTTGGGATGATACAAGTATAGCACGGCTTTATTCCCCTGTCATCGGCGGAACATATGCCATTTTTATGCCATTTTGTTTACCCCGAAATTGTCATTCCAAATGTTCAAAAAGCGTCAGCAGCTCCAGCCATACATCCACATCCTCGCTGGGCGCTGACCACAGACGAATGGAAAGAATTGAGATTGCCTGCTCACGAAGCCTGTAGTAATGCCTCTGTGATAAATCCAGCCGGAACAGTATCTCCTCCAGCTTCAGCTTTTCCGGCGCCAGATAGGCTGTATAGATCAGCTGATACAGCTTCTCACCCCGTGTCGGTTCCTTACGGAGAACCGCCATTGCCTCGTTAAACCGATCCAGCAGCAATCTCGATCTTGCCGCAGCTTCCAGACGGCTCTCCATCCTTTTGTTCCCAATGGCCATCTCCAGATCCAGCCTGTCCACCATTCGGTCAAAATTCTCAAACGGAGCCTCCAGTTCCTGCAAAATCTCCTCCGGGTAACAGCTGAACACCCAGACCATTTTCCTGTAATTTTTGAGGAGCATCTGGGTATTGTGATAAGCATTCCGCTTTTTCTCCTTCTGGGCAGCACGCACCTTCTCATCATCAATTTTTTGATCACCAAGAATCCCTCGCTTTGTAAGAAGGGAAATAAATGCGTCTGACTGCGCCAATATCCTGTTTTCCTGCTGTTCATACAGCTTTTTTTCATCCTGCTTGCTCATATGTAAAATACTCCTTTGCTATTTTTGTGATATCCACCGGCTCACATGGCCCGCGGATTTTACTCGTTTCAATCACTGCCTGTGTTATATAACCTTTATCTTGGCAGTCATATCCACAATTCTTACAATTCCTACACGGAGAAAGATACGCGCGTATTATAGGGGCCGAAAGTGCAACGCGGTTTTCAGGCTGCATGGCCGTCTCCGGAGTGCTGCTCTGGGCCAGTCTGCGGCTATACCATGTAATGAGCTTGTTCATATGCTCATGGTCTGAACCTGTCTTATGCGTATTTGCACCACACATGCGTATTTCATAAAGAATACGTTGAATCTTCTCCTGGTTTGGAATCGAAACCTCTGATCCTGTCGGATACAGTTTATTAAAAATGAGACAGCCATAAGAACCAGGAAGACGGTATAGAGCAAAGACATCCCCATGCTTTTTCATGAATCTCCATACCTTTGTCTTTTCCCAGCCCCAGCGCTGTCCCAAGGTTTCCAATGTCAGTAAAGCCCCGTATTTCCCATACTGAACGGTCGGAGCCATAAAAGAAAACGCATTGTTCGGATCTTCCCATACGGAATGGCACCAGAGATCCATCCATGCGTCCGATTCCTCAAAGATATATCGCTTCTCCGCAAGATGTTCTGTAATATTACGCGGAAGGCATAGAAAACCATAGCCTTCTGTGGCATAAACAGCACCCTGCATACATTCCTTTCCGGAACATTTCACTACCCAATCTGTAATTTGATATGTCAGCTTTTTCGTTTTAGAGTCAAGCGTATACTGCACATAACCTAAGTCAGCCATCGTCTGAAGCACTTCCAGAGCCTTCTGACGGCTTTTTAGGCCGAGGATGCTCTTTAACCCTACGACACCTCCTGACCACATTCCGGGGCTTACAGCGTTGATATGCCCACAGTAGAGGGCTTGTCCCTTGCGGAATGCCGCACGGGACGCTAAACGCGCCCATGCACCCATGACTCCCTTGCCCTCAGGCAGACGATTTCTGGGCAGCTTTACCCACTGGTATTTCCTCAGACATTTCACTCAGGTACCCTCCTTCCTTAAAAATGGGCATAAAAATAGGGCGGCTCCCTAAAATAAGAAACCGCCCGGCGATAAGTTGCTATTAAATTCTTACAATCAGACCTTCAAGGTTGTCCGTCTTGATTCCAGACAGATACCAGCCATCTCCCATTTCAATTCTGGTTGGTACCCATTCTCCATTGATCAGAATATCCAGCCTCTCCCCACATTGAAGCCCCCCGTAATAATTCTCCAGATCAAATCGGATATCCATTCGCCCAGTCTGGGCATCTAATGTTAATGCTCCTTGTCTCATATCATTATCCTCACTTTTCATGTTTTCATCCATCTCGGATGTATCCTCTTTGCGTCGCAATATTCTGAGATACTCTTCAAAAATATCTCGCCGTATTAAAACCCGCTTTCCAATCTTATACACCGCACCTGCTTCATGGGCCAACCTTGTAAAGACTTTCAGACCCAGTCCGTAATAATCAGCGCCCTCATAATAGGTGACGAATTCATGCTGCATCATCTTCGCATCCTCATCGTCCAGCATATCCGAAAACATCCATAGATTCCCACTCATTCTTTATCCTCCTGTGAAGCCAAGGTACTCGGTTCATGAAACTGTTCCAGATATTCATCGAAAATATCCCGGTTAATCAGAACGGTTCCATCCATTCGATATATAGCTCCTGCTTTACCAGCGAGTTCCAACAGCTTCTTGTGCGTAATACTATAAACGATTTCTGCATCCTTATACCGGAGGAACTGCCTGCGCAGCCTCTTTGCACTTTCTCGCACATCATTTCGTTTTTTCAAATCATAATAGGCTTTCGTCCTGTCATTAATCATAAATTAAATCCTCCATCCGATTTGTTGCTCGACAGAGAGTTGCACCAAACGAAAAAAAGAGAACACCTTTGAAATTTCTTTCAAAAAGTGTTCTCTCAACGATACGTGCTGTATTGCGTTTCAGCCGTCAACTATTCATTCTGCGTCGTAATTCTTCGTATTGATACGAAAAATCGTTGTCAATTTGTTGTCAACTCGGATTTAATGAGCCGGAAACCCTTGATTTTACTGGGTTTATTTGTCGATGGGCTTCATTGTCGGAAACAGCAAAACATCCCTGATCGCTGCTGAGTCCGTCAGCAGCATTACCATACGGTCGATACCGAAGCCGATACCGCCGGTCGGAGGCATTCCGACCATCAGTGCATTCAGGAAGTCTTCATCTGTCGTGTTGGCTTCCTCATCGCCCTGTGCCAGAAGCTCTTCCTGTGCTTTGAAACGTTCCTTCTGGTCGATCGGATCATTAAGCTCGGAATAGGCGTTCGCCATCTCCCAGCCGTTCATAAAGAATTCGAAACGCTCCACGTATTCCGGATTCTCCGGTTTTTTCTTGGTGAGCGGGGAGATCTCGATCGGGTGATCCATGACAAATGTCGGCTGAACCAGGTGTTCTTCTGCAAATTCTTCAAAGAAGAGGCTTAAGATATCACCCTTCTTATGCCTGTCCTCATATTCCACGTGATGCTCTTTCGCCGCTGCTCTCGCCTCTTCAAGGGTGTGAATCTCATTGAAATCAACTCCTGCGTACTTCTTAACGGCATCCACCATTGTGATCCGCTCAAACGGCTTGCCGAGATCCATTTCGATTCCATTATAAGTGATCGTCGTGGTCCCCAGAACCTCCTGTGCCACGTAACGGTACAGATTCTCTGTAAGATCCATCATTCCATTATAGTCTGTATATGCCTGGTACAGTTCCATCAGTGTGAATTCCGGATTATGTCTCGTATCCAGGCCTTCGTTCCTGAACACCCGCCCAATCTCATACACGCGTTCCATTCCGCCCACGATCAGACGCTTCAGATAGAGTTCCAGTGAAATGCGCAGTTTTAAATCTTCATCCAGCGCGTTGAAATGAGTCTCAAACGGACGCGCAGCCGCCCCGCCTGCATTTGCCACGAGCATCGGCGTTTCCACTTCCATGAATCCTTCCCCCGCCAGGTATTTCCGGATGCTGGCGATGATTTTGGAGCGTTTGACAAAGGTATCTTTTACTTCCGGGTTCATGATCAGATCCACGTACCGCTGGCGGTAGCGAAGATCCGTATTGGTCAGCCCATGGAATTTTTCCGGGAGAATCTGAAGGCTCTTGGAGAGCAGCGTCACACTGGAAGCGTGGATGGAAATCTCGCCCGTCTTGGTCTTAAACACTTCGCCCCTGATGCCGACAAGATCGCCGATATCCATCTTTTTAAAATCTTTATAGGAGTCTTCTCCGATGCTGTCTCTCGCCACGTAGGACTGTATGGTACCCTGAAGATCCTGAACGTTGCAGAAAGAAGCTTTCCCCATAACACGCTTCTGCATCACGCGGCCTGCAACGGAAACTTCTTTCCCTTCCAGCGCCTCAAACTGATCTTTAATTTCCATGCTGTGATGTGTCACATCATATTTTGTAATCTCAAACGGATCCTTACCACTTTCCTGAAGTGCCTGTAATTTTTCCCGGCGAACTTTTAATAACTGGTTAATATCCTGCTCCTGTGCCTGCTTTTGCTGTTCAGCCATACCTTTTCCCCTCTTGTTATCTTAGATATTTCTTTCAATATTTAATACTTCATACTGCATAATACCAGCAGGAAGTTCAACGTCTACGATCTGACCCTGTTTTGCGCCGATGAGTGCTTTTCCAACCGGTGATTCATTTGAGATCTTTCCCTGAAGGCTGTTCGCTTCTGTAGAACCTACGATCTGGAACTGCATATCCTCGTCATACTCCATATCATGAACAGTTACTTTACAACCCACACTGATCGTTGTATAGTCCACTTCATCCTCGACGACAACTTCCGCATTCTTGAGAATCTTCTCAATTTCTTCGATGCGGGCTTCGATGTCCCTCTGCTCATCTTTCGCTGCATCGTACTCTGCATTTTCAGACAGGTCTCCCTGCTCTCTCGCCTCCTTGATCTTGCCGGCTACTTCTTTACGCTTTACCACTTTCAGATCATGAAGCTCGTCCTCTAACTTTTTCAACCCCGCATATGTTAATATGTTTTTCTTTTCTTCCATTTTCCTGCACCCTTTCATTACCATCTTAACAATCATAGTATTATATAAGAATACCCTGTAAATGTCAAGAATTTGAAGTTTTATTTTTTAGTATATGAAACTGCACACAGCAGCATACCTGTATATATTTTACAATCCGTTAAAACTTATTCATCAGCATATCTTCCAGCTCGTCATACGCCGATATTTCATTGACCATCCCGCGCAGTCTGGCGGAGTGCGGAAACCCTGCCGTATACCAGGCGACGTGTTTTCTCATCTCCCGCATCCCCGTATACTCGCCCTTCACTTCAATCTGAAGTCTGGCATGCCTAAGGATCATGTCGCGCACTTCCTCTTTCGATGGTCCGGGTATGACACTTCCGTCTCTGAGAAATCCGCCGACCTGCCGGAAGATCCACGGATTTCCCCTCGCAGCCCTGCCGATCATAATGCCGTCGCAGCCGGTCTCACGTACAAGTCTCCCCGCACTCTCGGCGTCTCTCACATCACCGTTGCCGATAACCGGAATGGATACCGCCTCCTTCACCCGGCGTATGATATCCCAGTCAGCATTTCCGGAATAATACTGCTCGCGTGTCCGCCCGTGTACCGCGATAGCCGCCGCCCCGCAGTCCTCTATAATCCTGGCAATGTCGACCGCATTCACATGAGCCTCGTCAAACCCTTTGCGTATTTTGACCGTAACCGGTTTTTTCACCGCTTTAACCACGGCTGAGACAATCTCCCTGACCCTGCCGGGATCCTTCATCAGCGCTGATCCCTCCCCGTTATTTACCACCTTGGGGACCGGACAGCCCATATTGATATCCAGAATATCGAACGGTTGGTCTTCGATCTGCTTCGCGATCAGCCCCATCACTGACGGATCCGAACCAAACAGCTGCAGCGACACCGGCCGCTCTTTCGGATTGATCTCCATCAATGCTTTCGTATTCTTATTTTTATACATGATGGCTTTGGCGCTGATCATTTCTGTACAGAGAAGTCCCGCCCCCTGCTCCTTGCAGAGCAGACGAAATGGCAGGTCCGTCACACCTGCCATCGGGGCCAGGACCAGTGGATTTTCAATGATCAGTTTACCTATCTGCAGTGCCATGGCTGTCGTCCCAATCCTCTCCCAGGAAGAATACCCGGTAGTATGTCTCCAGTGATTCCAGCAGTTCCTGTTTCGTTCTTTGAATCTCTTTGATCTTCAATGCGCTGCCGATCTCATCAAACATGGCATCTCCCTTGGCAGATTCCACTTTAAAGTTCAATGCCCCGTTTTCATCAAACGTCAGCAGCAGTATGCCGCCGATATCCTCCGTATAAAGAACACACAGAATATGAAGCTCATTTTTGATATCTTCCGGCAGAGACTGAAAGTCTTCATTAAAATAATATTTCTGTTCGTAGGCGCTCGCTCCGCAGAGCACCACATCCTCTGAACCCACGCCAATTCCTCCTTCGGTTTTATACGTATCCGTAAATTCCCCTCACCGACACTTCACCGCCTGATACCGCTGTGACACTGCCGTTTGGCCGTTCGACCAGAAGTTCGCCCGCCGGATTAATGCCCTTCGCCACACCTTCAAACACTTCACCCGGTCCCATCACCTTAACCTCACGGTCTACATTGATCATTTTTTCCCGGTAGTCCTCCAGCAGTCCTTTCAGGCTGCAGCTTTCGAGGTAAATCTCATAATTTTTTTCGAAACAGCGTATCACAGCGGCAGCAAGTTCCGCTCTTGATACGATATGTCCAAGCTGAACCGCCGCCGAAGTTGCCACCTCTTTGATCTCATCGGGAAATTCCTGAGTGTTGACATTGATTCCCGTTCCGATCACCAGATATTCCACATAATCTATCTGTGCATTCATCTCTGTTAAAATACCGCAGATCTTTTTCCCGGAAACCACGACGTCATTCGGCCACTTGATCCCGGCCGGCAGTCCCAGAGTCTCCGATAATGCCTGGGCAACAGAGAGCCCCATCACAAGTGTCAGCGGCGCCGCATACTGCGGAAGAATTTCCGGCCGCAGCAGCAGTGTCATATATACCGATGTGCCCTCAGGTGAACTCCACACTTTCCCCCTCCGGCCCTTTCCCTGTGTCTGGCGTTCAGCCACAGCCAGTGTTCCCGAGGGGCTTCCCTCCTCCGCCAGCCGCTTTGCCCAGGTATTGGTAGAGTCGGTCTCTTCCGTATAAAGCACCTTCTGAATCAGGCTGCTCGCCTCCAGCCGGCTTTTGATCTCACTGGCATTAAACACGTCCACAGGAGCCTCTATCATACGATAGCCTTTGTTTCTGACCGCTTCTATCTGATAGCCTTCCTCCTGAAGCTGCCGGATATTCTTCCAGACTGCAGTTCTGGACACTCCCAGCCGCTCACACAATTCCTGGCCGGACACATGCGTATCGCTCTGCCTGAGCACCTTTAAGATCTCTGATTTCATATTATTCTCCGAGTGTTGCCACGATCACCGCCTTGATCGTATGCATGCGGTTCTCCGCCTCATCAAACACGACAGACCGGGGTGATTCAAAGACTTCATCTGTCACTTCCAGTTCTGTGAGACCGTATTTTTCAAAAACCTGTTTTCCGATCGTCGTCTTCAGATCGTGGAACGCCGGCAGGCAGTGCATGAAAATCGCCTCTTTTGCTGCCAGCTCCATCACATGTTTATTGACCTGATATGGTTTCAGTGCATGAATTCTCTCTTCCCACACTTCCTCGGGTTCCCCCATCGATACCCATACGTCGGTGTAGATCACATCGGCATCCCTGACTCCGCTCTCAACATCCTCGGTCAGGCTGATCGTAGCCCCGCTTTCTTTTGCGTATTCTTCACACTGCGCTACCAGCTCGGGATTCGGGAAATATTCTTTCGCCGTACAAGCCGTGAAATGCATGCCCATCTTCGCGCAGGCAATCATCAGAGAATTCCCCATGTTGTAGCGGGCATCTCCCATATAAACCAGTCTCACGCCCTCCAGGCGTCCCAGATGTTCTCTGATGGTCAGAAGATCCGCCAGCATCTGTGTGGGATGATATTCATTGGTCAGTCCGTTCCACACGGGAACGCCCGCATGTCTGCCCAGTTCTTCCACGATATCCTGTCCAAAGCCCCGGTATTCGATTCCTTCATACATACGCCCCAGAACCCGCGCGGTATCCGCGATACTCTCCTTCTTTCCGATCTGTGATCCGGAAGGGTCGAGATAAGTGACTCCCATCCCGAGATCGTGTGCTGCCACCTCAAAGGAACAGCGCGTTCTGGTACTTGTCTTTTCAAAAATCAGCGCAATATTCTTTCCTTCATAAAAACGCACGGACTGCCCCTGCTTTTTATATGTCTTGAGCCTTGCGGCAAGGTCAAGGAAGTATTCAATCTCTTTTTTTGAAAAGTCTTTGAGCGTCAGGAAGTTCCTGCCCACAAGCCCCTTCCCCGTAGAAAACTTTTCTGTCATCTGCTGTCTCTTTTGTTCATTTGCCATTGTAATTCTCCTCCTCTATGTCTCTGTCAAGGAAACGTATGAATGCCGGCATCATCTCTTTATCTTCTTTGCCCAGCATCCGAAGTCTCTGAATGACCTTCTCCTTTAACTCTTCCACCGTATAGATGCAGTATTTCGGAACCTTGCACAGTTTTGCCGTGGCTTCCAGCACTGCCAGATACAGTTCCCGGTATGTCCAGTATTTCCCCAGCTTGAATTCGAGCGCCAGTGCCGGAAAGACCACTTCCGTCAGGGTCCGCAGGGAATCCCTGGGTTTCGGCGACAGATGGTAAGACGCCGTCAGCCCTTCGTAAGAAATATGCGGAATCTCCAGCAGTTGCTCTAAATAATAGCACTCTTCATGATTATCTTCAATATAATATATCTTTCCGGCAAGTCCGTAGATCACCCTTTTCGCATCGTAGTATCCGATTTTCATATTTCTTCGGCTCTTCTCGGCATCAAAGTCCAGCATGTTGCCCAGGTGAACTCTCGGTGCGATCGTGACCACATTGGTGTCTTCCGGGATTTTCACAGGCTTTTCCCTTCCTATACCGAAGATCCGAATCACAATAATATCCTTGTAATCCCGCTCGATCAGCGAACCCAGAGGCACATTGTTGATCGCGCCGCCGTCAATAAAGCGCTTGCCGTCTATCTTTTCATTCTTAAACAGCGGAAAAATGTAGGCGCTGGCCAGCAGATAATCCTGCATCATTCCTTCGCCGACCTCCTTCAGGTTCAGGTCCAGTTCTTTCATATGATCAACATTGAACGTCAGGATGAACAGTTCTATGGGAGATTTTTTAATATCTTCTTCGCGGACGTATGTACGGATCAGTTCTTTCAGCGGCTCCACGTCCACGCCTCCGTCTCCAAATGTCTTGAAAAAAATGGACATCGCCTCGCCCAGCGTTGCCTCATTCTTCATCAGGCGGCGCATTTCCTCATCATCCACCTTCATAACGCTGGAATTTGTAATATGCTTCCAGACATACTCTGCCCTTTCAATGTCATCCATACAGATAAATGCGCCGTTCAGCGCACCGACGCTGGTGCCGGCGACTCCTTTGATCCTGACGCCGGCCTCTTTCAGGGCCTTCCACGCGCCTATCTGATACGCTCCTTTCGCCCCGCCGCCCTCCAGGACAATGCCGTATTCCTTTGTTAAATCAATCACAGGTTCCAAAAAATCCCTCCTTATGAAACCAGAGAGAGGGTGCTGCGGCGGCGATGCACCACCTTTGCAGCATCCTCTCTGTTACGAAATTCGAGATGAATTCCTACTCTTTCATAATCTCTTTCAATGAGGTAGCGAGACTTGCCAGCCCCTGTATGTCAGACGGAACGATAATCTTGGTCGCATTTCCCTCTGCCAGCGTGCCGAGAGCCTCCAGGCTCTTCAGTGTCAGAACAGACTCGTCCGCCCCTGCTTCCTTCAGGAACCGGATACCGTCTGCATTTGCCTGCTGCACCTTCAGAATCGCCTCTGCCTCACCCTCTGCCTCACGGATCATTTTCTCTTTCTGTGCCTCTGCCCTCAGGATGGCAGCCTGTTTTTCAGCTTCGGCATCCAGGATCGCAGATTCTTTCTTACCTTCTGCCACAAGAACGGTCGACTTTTTCTCACCCTCAGCGATCAGGATCGCTTCACGGCGTTCACGTTCCGCCTTCATCTGTTTCTCCATCGCTTCCTGGATGGCAGCCGGAGGCATGATATTCTTCAGCTCCACACGGTTGACCTTAATACCCCATGGGTCGGTCGCGATGTCCAGTGCGGCGCGCATTTTTGTGTTGATGATCTCACGTGAAGTCAGGGTCTCGTCCAGTTCCATATCACCGATGATATTACGCAGAGTTGTAGCCGTCAGGTTTTCGATCGCCATGATCGGGCTTTCCACTCCATACGCAAACAGCTTCGGGTCTGTGATCTGGAAAAATACAACGGTATCGATCTGCATCGTTACATTATCTTTTGTGATGACCGGCTGCGGCGGGAAGTCGACGACCTGTTCTTTCAGATTCACTTTCTTCGCCACCCGTTCGATAAACGGCAGTTTCATATGAAGACCTGTGGACCATGTCGCCTGATATGCACCCAGGCGCTCGAGCACGTACGCCTTGGCCTGCGGCACGATTTTAATACACGATGAAACCACCAGTAAGATCAGTATTAGAAATATAACCAAAATCAGTATTCCGCCCATTTTAATTCTCTCCTTCTCTTTCTACGATTAGTTTAACACCATCTACACGGACGATGCATACAATTTCATCTTTTTCAATTTCTATATCATCATTCAGGCTTCTTGCCGTCCATTCGAGACCGTTTACCTGTACCTGGCCGTGACTATGGATATTTTCAATCCGCTCAGTCACCACCGCCTTTTTGCCAATCAGGCTTTCCACATTCGTTCTGACACGCGTGCGGTTCAGATACCGCATGGCGACCGGACGTGTGGATACGAGCAGCAGAATGGATATCACCAGAAATAAAACAACCTGAATCACCACGTTCACATTCAGAAGAGACGCAACAAATGCCACCAGCGCTCCGCCCGCGAACCAGATGGTAGACAGCCCCATCGTAATGATTTCTATGATGATCAAAACAACCAGTAAAATCAACCAGACTATCGGATCCATATCGCTTTCCCACTCCTTTTTTTATTATTACAAAGTATACGCTATTTCCAAAAAAAAAGCAATGGGAACCGCATGATGAAATGCGAATTCCCATTTGCCGATTTTATGCTCAGTGATTAATAAAAATGCTGATTTCCTATCTGAATACCCCTGCCGCTTCCGCTGTTGAAGTACAGGCTGTTTCCTACCGGATTGACACCGTTCAGCGCCTCCTGCGCAGCGGCGTAACAGTCACTTCTCGCCCCCTCCTGAAGAACGGATGACAACTTTCCGCTTGCAACCGGTGAAAACTGTCCGCTCTGATAAACGACGTCGCTGATGCTGTTCGGGAAATCACTGCTCTGGATACGGTTCATAATAACTGCTCCCACTGCCACTTTTCCCTCGTGACTCTCACCGCCGGCCTCACACTGGATAATAGCTGCAAGCAGATCAAGTTCCCCGCCGGATACCCCGACTTCTGCAGCTTCCTCTGCCTCCTCCTCTTCAGGAGCCGGCTGTTCCTCCGGTACTGGCTGCGCCTCAACTTCCGGCACCGCCTCTTCCTGAGGAGTCTCTGCCTGAGCTGTCTCCTCCGATACTGTCTCTTCAGAAGCTGTTTCGTCCGTCACAGTTTCCTCTGACGTCTCTTCAGAACCAGCCGATGCGTCCTCCATAGTCTGGCTGCCGGCATGATCAGCGCCATCATTTGCAGGAAGCGCAGCCGCAACGGAGCTTCCATAGAGCGCTTCGTAGATCGCCCTTGCCTCCTCACCAAAGGCAAGGAGATCATTTCTTATGTAGCCTTCAATGCCGCCTGAAGAAATCCGTGTCCAGGATTCTCCTTTTTCTACTACGTCGGCCATGGCTCCCGACGGCAGGATTCCCACGCGCGCCGATTCGATTGTTCCCTCGCTTCTGATGTTGGCACATGAGATCACGTTGGCAACTGCACGTGTATCCCATACGCTTTCCTCCGAAGCCTCTGTCTGCTGTATCGCCCCCGTATCCGTACCATCGGCAAATACCGGTACTGCCAGAAGCAATGAGAGCGCTGCGGCTCCTCCGAGTGTCCGTATGATCTGTATCATCCTGTTTTTCATATAATAACCTCCTGAGAATCATTTATTACAAAATTGTTAAGTTTTATTACGAAGTTATTCTAACAAGTTTACATTTCTAAGTCAAGAAAAACCGGTCGCCAATATTTTACAGTAGAAACAAGGTTTGGTTCGCTTTCATCAAAAAAGCGTTTACCCGCCGTCGGATAAACGCTTTTTTCCTCAATATCTCTTGTACTATTCTAAATGAAGTTCCAGCAGGTCTTTGGAAGGAATCTTCCGTTTCGAAGCCGCCTGCAGCTTTTTCAGTTCGCCCGCCGCAGTTTTCACAGAAACGTTCGTGCCCGCTCCCGCCATACATCCGCCGGGACATCCCATTCCTTCAATCAGACATCCGTTCAGCTTCCCGGCTTTTGCCATCACAAGAGCCTTCTTGCAGTCGGCGAGTCCCTCCGCGTGTTCGATATGAACCGGTACATCCGGATAATACTCTTCCAGGCACTGACGGATTGCTTCCGCTACGCCTCCGGCAACAGCATACCCCCGGCCGGCAGCAGTAGCGTCGTTCATGGCAAAATTGCCGCCTGAAGGTTCCATCTCCTCCAGATCGATCCCTTTTGCCTCGAACATGCCAACCAGTTCTTCAAATGTGATGACAAAGTCCACATCACTCCGAACTGTCCGTCTCGAGGCCTCCAGTTTCTTGGACGCACAGGGACCGACAAACACCACGCGGGCATCCGGATGCTTCTGCTTGATGCTGCGGGCGGTTGCCACCATAGGGGTCAGCTCCTGAGACACACTGTCTACCAGATCAGGGAAATGCTTCTTTGCCAAAAGCGACCATGACGGACAGCAGGACGTCAGCAGAAACGGAAGTTCACCAGTGACAACTTTCTGCGCATAGTGATGAGCCTCTGCCACGGCTCCGATATCAGCCCCCAGTGCCACCTCATAGACCTCCCGGAAACCAAGCAGCAACAGAGCCGCCTTCAATTTCTCAGGCGTCACATGTTTTCCGAACTGTCCGATATAGGCCGGCGCAACCTCGGCTACGATAAACTGTTCTTCCCGCAGCGCCTTGCACAGCTGAAAGATCTGAGACTTGTCAGAGATGGCGCCAAACGGACAGCTCACCATGCACATGCCGCAGGACACACACTTTTTATGATTAATGGTGGCACGTCCCTGTTCATCGCTGTCGATGGCATTGACTCCGCAGGCCCTGGCACAGGGGCGTTCCATCTTGGATATTGCGTCATAGGGGCAGACCTGCTTGCATTTCCCGCAGCGGATACACTTTTCCTGGTCTATGATCGACTTTCCCTTTTTTACTATGATCGCCCCTTTGGGACAGACCTCGCGGCAGGGATGTGCCACACAGCCTCTGCACATGTCGCTCACCATGTAACTGTTGGGCTCGCAGGCATCGCAGGCAGACGGGATGACCTGCATCAGAGGCGGCTCATAATATTTTTCATCAATATTACTCTTATCCACGCCCGCAGTAATATGTACCGCACGGTTTTCCGGTCTAAGTGACATACCCATGGCAAGCCGTACACGCTCGCTGGCGACGGCCCGTTCACGGTAGATGCTGTCCCGGTATTTTGCGCGCTCCTCGACAATATGGTACGGTATCGCTTCAATTTCACCTTTAAAGTGTTCCTGATCCGACTCAAATGCTATCCTTGCTATCTCCCTGAAAATCTCTCTGCGAATCTTCTTAATCGGGGTGTCCAAACCTCTCATCGCTTCTTCCTTTTCCTTTCCATAAAATCCATACGTTCTGTGTCAATTTTATGGTTTGATTTTACCATTTTTCCAAGGATTTTACCATCTGTTTTTTATGTGTATGCAAATTAATGCACAGGAAAGGCTGGCCTGACGATCACAGAAACTCCGTCCGGTATCACCGTGATACCCGCATCTTTTTTCCCCAGATATGCGTCTGCCAGAAAAAGCGCTTCTTCAAAATCTGCAGCGTACGTCATATGCATGGCCTCTGTCATTTCCCGGGATGCCTGTGTCACCATGATGACGTGATAGTTCATCAGGATGCGGCATAAGATCTGCGCTTCCCACTGATCCGGGACAGTTGCATCCCGGTCCGTCTCCAGAATTCGTTTCATGATCACCGCCTCGGATTTTTCATTCGCAAAGATATCATAGAAATTCTGTCCTCCATGCCCGTCGCTGCAGGCGGAACACATGATGATCACACCACCCGGCCGGCAGGTGGCCTCCGCGGCAGTCATTCCCTTGACCGTCTGATAGATATTCTGGTCCAGGGGATACCCGCCGTTCGTGACCACCACAATATCGGACATAACGGCATCGGCACCAAAGAGTTTATCCGCAAATGCACAGCCCTCCTGATGTGCCTGCTCATAGTGTCCGGCGAAAGCCCGGATCACTTTTTTATCCGCATCCAGCACGACGTTGACGATAAACGCGAGATTCGCACGCCCGGCTGCCCAGACCATATCTCTGTGAACAGGATTTCCCTCCAGAACGCCGGTCCGTGCGTTTTCATCCGCGATAAATTCAGAACAGTGATTCGCCAGCACGGACATCCTGCTTGAAATCCCCGGCAGAACGCTTTTGCGTCCTCCGGAAAAACCGGCAAAAAAGTGGGGTTCGATGAATCCTTCCGACAGTAAAAGATCGGCTTCGGCAGCAATGCGGTTGATCAGCAGTTCTCCCCCCGACGGCAGCCTTCCAAGCCTTACCATATCCTCTTCCTTTTCACTTTGATGCACCACAAATCGGATCGCCGGATCATTCACAATGCCGGCGCCGAATTTATCAATCAATTCCTGCCGCGTCGTCGGGCGGTGGAATCCCGTGGCAATCAATATGGTAAGAACAGCCTCCGCATTGCCCTTCTTTATCTCCTCCAGTACCGGAGGCAGAATCACCCTGCTGGGCACTGGCCTGGTATGATCACTGGCTATCAGTACAATATTGCGTTTATCCCTTGCCAGTTCAGACAGCGGCCGGGAGCCTGCCGGTGCATTCAGCGCCTCTTTTACAAGATCTTCCTCTGATTTCTGTTCACCGTATGCATGCGCGCCCGAACGCAGGACTCCGTTCAGACGCTCCTTGGGAACGGTGATCTCCATTGTCTTTTTCCCAAATGGCAGCTTGATTTTAACCATCGTCATCTCCTCTTTTATTCCTCACATACTTTATGTGGATTCAGAATGTTCTTCGGATCAAAAACTCGCTTGATACCTCTCATGAGATTCATGACCTCCGGATCCTCAGCCTCAAACAGGTATGGCTTCTTGGCATATCCAATTCCATGTTCCCCTGAAACTTTACCATTAAGCTCCCTGGATTTGCTGTAGATCAGTTCCATCGCCCTTTTCATCCGGCGTTCCCACTCTTCATCTGAGAGCTGGTCTTTCAGAATATAAACGTGCAGATTACCGTCGCCTGCATGACCGAAACTTTTGATCCTAACGCCGGCCTCTTCTTCGATACTGTGAATATATTCCACCAGTGTATTAACCTGGCTCCGCGGAACTACAACATCAACTTCATCCATATAGGTAGTAGAACCCTTGATCGCTTCCAGAAAGGCTCCCCTTGCCTTCCAGATGGAATCATTTCGCTCCTCCGTGTTGGAGATCAGCACATCATACGCTCCCTGTTCCAGACATATCCCGGCTACCCCCTGATAGTCTTTTTCTATCTCCTCCGTTGAAGCCCCGTCAAATTTGAGGAGCAGGTAAGCGTCTGCCTGGTTGTCCGGGAATTTCCTGCCCAGATATTCTTCTGCGTCCATGATGACCTCCCGCTGCATGAATTCAACCGCCGTCGGTACGGATTTCGATTTAATAATAAGGGGAACCGTGCCGATCGCCTGTTTCAGCGAGGGAAACGGTACGAGCAGGCTGATGGATTTTTTGGGAAGCGGCAGCAGCTTCAGCACTGCCTTCGTCACAATACCGAGTGTTCCTTCCGATCCCACGATCAGGTCTTTCAATGCATAGCCGGAACTGTTTTTTACAACCTTTCCGCCAAACTCCACGATCTTTCCATTCGGCAGCACCACCTCCAGTCCTCTGACGTAATCACGTGTCACTCCATACTTCACCGCACGCATGCCGCCAGCATTGGTGCTGATATTTCCGCCAATTGTAGCGGATTTTTCTCCCGGATCCGGAGGATAGAAGAATTCATGGTCTTCTGCAAAGGAGGCAAGCTCCATCAGAAGAACTCCCGGTTCTGCCGTCACCGTCAGGTTATCCTCATCCAGCTCCAGAATGCGGTTCATCAGGGTCGTCTCAATTACAATGCCGCGTTCCACGGGCACACACGATCCCACCAGTCCCGTCCCTGCTCCCCTGGGCGTCACCGGGATTTCATGTTCATATGCATACCGCATCACATCTGAGATTTCCTGCGCTGTCAGTACACGTATGACAATATCCGGAGTGCAGAAAGTGCCGCCCAGTTCATCGTGGCAGTATTCTTCCTTTATGTATTCTCCTACAAGCACTCGCTCTTCATCTCCGATCATACTGCAAAGGTTCTGTATATCATTGCTGTCGATCATCTTAAATGCCATTATGATACCTCCTTCTCTTTCCTGATGCGTGCAATCAGCCTCGGAATCACCTCATAGATATCTCCCACAATACAGTAGTGTGCCGACTTGAAAATGCTGGCTTTTTCATCGGTATTGATCGCGACAATACACTCTGAATTGTTCATTCCGGCAGCAAACTGGACAGATCCCGATACCCCGCAGGTAATGATCAGTTTCGGCCGCACGGTCCGTCCGCTCAGCCCTACCTGTTTCCTGGTATCCATCCAGCCGGCTTCAACAATGGGTCTTGTGCAGGCAAGCTGTCCCTCCAGCAGCTCTGCCAGTTCCCTGAGCATGCCGAGGTCTTCTTCCTTCTTAACCCCTCTTCCTGCTACCACAAGCACACCGGCAGTCTCGATCGTTTTTTCCGGTTCTTTTTCCTTAACACCGAGAACTTCAATCCCGGTGGCCAGCTTTTCCTCCGGAATCATGCAGCTTATGATCTCTCCTGATTCCGATGCCTCCCTGACGGGCGCGTTCATCACTTTATAGCGAACAGTTGCCAGCTGCGGACGGCTGTGGGGCGTACAGATCTCTGCCATGATATTGCCGCCGAATGCCGGCCTGATCTGGACCAGGTCTGTATCGTCACTGATTTCCAGCGCCGTGCAGTCAGCAGTCAGACCCGTCTTAAGTCTCGCCGCAACGCGGGGTGCCAGCTGACGACCGACCGCAGTCGCCCCGACCAGGACCACTGACGGTTTGACCGTTTGAATGTGATCTTCAAATGCATTTGTGTACGTCTCAATATTAAAGTCCTTCAGTTTAGGCTGGTCATAAACATACACGTTATCCACACCGTAACGTAGGAGCTGGCGGCTGCTTTTTTTTACGCGGCTCCCCATCATGACCGCATAAACCGGATGGTGAATGCCGGCTGCCAGTTCTCTGGCTTTTCCGAGCAGTTCATAAGTAACCGGATGGATCTCTCCCTCCACATGATCGACGTATACGCTGATTCCTGTCCACAGACTTTTATCAATCTGCTGTTTCTTTTTGTCATCTATGTAAGTGATGGCACCCTCCGGTCCCTTTTTCACACAAAGTTTACATAATTTACATGCCGCATTAACTTCAAGCTTTCCGTTCTTTTCTTCCAACGCACCAAACGGGCAGATCTGCGTCACCGCCTGAATGTCCCTGATCTTACTTTGATCAATGATTAATCCTGCCATATTCCCCTCCTAGATAAATTTTCGTTCTTTCAACATGCCGAACAGCCGGTCAGTCACTGTATCACTGTCATCGTCCCAGTATTCATGCCGCGCATCTGATGACGGCGGAAATATCCGCCGCACTTGCGTCGGGGATCCATTCAGCCCATAATGCTGCTCATCTGTATCATCCATATCCGCAAGAGACAGCACCGTGATCTCTTTGTCTGCAGATGCCATCTTCTTGAGGTAAGAGGGGAGGCGAGGCTGAAATATATCTTTGTCTACTGCAAGCAGGCACGGAAATTTCACCTTTACAGTCTCCACGTCCCTGGGCATATCCATTTCCACTGTAATACTGTCCTGTTCTGCCATCACAATACTACGTACATTGGATACGCTGGGGATTCCAAGCCATTCACTGATCTCTGCTCCTACCTGCGCCGTATCGCCGTCTGTCGTCTGTTTTCCGCAGAGGATCAGATCGAAATGTCCCGCCTTTTTGATTCCCTGAGAAAGCGTATAGCTGGTAGCAAGTACGTCCGCCCCGCCAAATTTCCGGTCGGACAGCAGAATCCCCGCGTCTGCCCCCATCGCAAATGCTTCTCTGATCACCGCCTCCGCCTGTGGCGGTCCCATGCTTATGACTGTGATTGTTCCTCCTTTTTCCTCCCGCAGCTTTAATGCTGTCTCAAGGGCATACAAGTCGTACGGATTCATCTTGGAATCCACGCCGTCCCGCATGAGAACTCCCGTCACAGGGTCTACATTCACCCTGTTCGTCTCCGGCACTTGCTTAATACACACTAAAGTTTTCATAATTTCCTCCTGAATATTTATTTCACCCCAAATTGGTAGGACCAATTTACTGCCATTATATACCTAATCCGCCGATATGTCCAGTTATTATACGGAGGATTGTGCGAAGAACCTTTAAAAAATAAAGGCGGGATGACCGCAGGGTCGCCCTGATCGTATCCGTTACCTCAGCGCAAGCTGTTCATCCACCGTCTCAAAATGAAACTTTACCGCCTGTTCCGCCCTCTCCCCGTCGCGCTCTTCCAATGCCAGCACAATCTGCTCATGCGCCTCCTGCAGCTGCTTTTTGGCTTCCTCTGAAACCATGATATCTCTGTGCATGTCACTGATAAAGGATTCCGTCACCGAACTTAAAGCCTGCAGAATCTGTATAATGGGCTTATTCTTTGAGGTGGCGGCAAGAACAGAGTGAAATCTGGCATCCAGTCCCGCATTTTTACTTCCATCGTTTTTTCGCATCTCCTTTAAGATGTCGCCCAGTTCTTCCAGTTCTTCTTCCGTTCTGTTTTGCGCCCCGAGCTCCACTGCCTTCTGTTCCAGACCCGCGCGCAGTTTGCTGATCTGCGGATATTCAACCCGCTGCAGCACAAACATCATGGAGAGAAACTCGATCAGATTTTTCTCAAAATTACCGGATATATAGTTTCCTGCACCCTGCTGGCTTTCAACCACTCCCATCATCCCCAGAGTCCGAAACGCTTCTCTGACCGTGTTGCGGCTGACTGAAAGCCTGACTGCCAGTTCACGCTCAGGCGGAAGTTTTTCTCCAAGCTGATAGTCTTCGTTCATAATCCCGTTTTTGATATAGCGGAATACTTTTTCATATGCTTTCTCATTCATCTCTTGTTTATCTGTCATTTCTGCCTCCCTGTGGAATAATAAATGCTGCCCCTGCATGAAGCTAACTGCAGGGTGCAGCATTTGCCATTGTTATATTAAAGTTCCGGTACGTTCGGCCTGCTGGTGTCATAAACCTCTGCGGCATCAAACAGATCAGCAGTCTTGCGCTGCGACGGATCTTCCATGATCTTATCCTGATACAGCCGGTAACCGTCCAGGTTCCTTCTTCCCTGACGCACATAGTTGTCACGGACCTGCACAAAGTATTGTGTGGAATCTACATTGCAGAAGAAATTATATCCTTTAGATTTCAGATAATTAAATTTCTCATTATCCGGGGCATAATCGTGCCAGTCTCCCAGATCCTCACCGTGTGCAAAGATGATCGTGTCCGTCCCGCCGACAAGCGGCGACACATAGGTCTCCCATTTTTCCGTATCCGCTTTCAGATCATCCAGCGAGATCTGCGCGATATGACGATGCCCCCAGGTATGGCTTGCAAACTCCCAGCCATCCTCCTTCATAGCATCTGCGACCTTCTTCGCCTGGGCGCATTCCTCTTCATAGTTAAAGTCAGGATGTGCATCCAACCATGCCTTCTGATCCTGCCCCAGGTGTTCCGGATCACGGCTCTCATAGACGCCGTCTGTGCGGTATCCCAGGATGCCGTTGTAGCCTGTCAGCGCAATGATTCCTTTTGCCCCGCGGTATGAAGCGTCAGGATGCTCTGCGATAAACTGATCCATCAGAGGTACAACGTCATACGCGCCAGTCGTTACGGTCCCGTCATCCTCAATGTACTCGCATGTCGGCTTACCGTTATCGTCGAGTACTACCCTGGATGCGATCCCTCTTCCATCATAGCTGTGATAGTAGGAAAGATCGTCAAGGGAAAGTACAAACGCTTTTTTGCCCGGCGGCAGCATGATCTCAGCCTTTGTAAAGTGAACCGTTCCATCCGCATCCGTCGTCTGATTCACCAGGTCGCGCAGACGGACCATCACATAGCCATTGTCGTACATTGACTGTGTGATCTTGTTGAATTCGCTGACGGTTGTCATCCATTGATTGAATCCGGCTGTCAGCGGATCGTCCGGATTACCGAAGCATTTATCAGGATCGACTACGAGCGAGTGATAGAAGATGTGCGTTACCTGATCGATATTCACCGGCACACAGCTCGCTTTTGTCGCCTCATACTCCTCGGTCTTTGCCGCCACGTCCGAATCATTTGCCGCGTCCGGAACCTCCTGGAGTTTTGCGATGGCAGCATCATAATCATACTGCGCTGCCAGCAGTTCGGCTTCAGCAAGTATGCTCTCCTTATCTCCCTGTCCGGCCTCTGTCGTTGTCTCCTTTGCTTCCTCTGTCGGCTCCGGAGCGTCTCCCTCTGTCACTCCCGGTTCATTGCCGGCCTCCTCCTGACCCGTCTGACTGTTCCCCTTCATCTGTTCAGCCAAAACCCAGATGGCTCCGCCAAGAATAACGAGCAATACAAGCAGAATGATGCTCTTCACCATCAAACGCTTCTTCTGTTTCCGACGTTTTTGTTCCTTCCTGCTTAAATTTTCTCCCATTTAATAACCCCTTTCTCTGCCAAGAACTCTGTATGGCTCCATTGTAAACGAAAATCTGACGAAAGTCGAGCCTTTTTGCAGCACTTTAACTTCTCTGCCGGTGCACCTCATACATCAGCAGAGCCGCTGCCACAGCCGCATTCAGGGACTCCAGCTTTCCCTCCATCGGTATTCTTATCCTGCGCTGGGCCCCCGCTGTCAGTTCACTGCTTAGCCCATTTCCCTCATTCCCGATTAAAAATGCCGTTCCTCCCCGATAATCTTCCCTGTCATACGTATTTTGCCCATCCAGATGTGCCGCATACGTACAGATGCCTTCTTTTTTCAACATTTTCAGAATCTCCGGCAGATCCTCCGCATACAGAAACGGCATCCGGTAGACAGAACCCATCGTGGAACGTATTGTCTTGGGGTTGTAGATATCCACACTGTTATGGCTCAGAATAATGCCGTCCACACCTGCCCCCTCTGCCGTGCGGAAAATAGTCCCCACATTGCCCGGATCCTGAAGGTCCTCCAACAGCAGCAGCAGCGGATTCTCTTTCTTCAGAAGATCCTCCTGCGTGTAATGGAACTGCCGGATCAGACAAAGGATCCCCTGCGGTGTGATGGTATCCGACATCTGTTCAAAGACCCTGTCGTCCACCACTTCACACGGCAAATGCTCCAGTTGTCCGGGGAGTCCCTTCTCACGCGCAAAAGACTCCGACATATAAACCTGCAGAATCCGCTCCCTGGGTGCCTCCAGCGCCATTTTCATGCCTTCTGCGATAAAACAGTCGTCTTCCCTTCGCAGTTTTCCTTTCTTCTGAAGTTGTATCACTCGTTTCACCTGACGGTTCGCTGTACTTGTTATCATATTACTTTAACTTGCCCTTCATTCTTTCTAAATCAATATTATTGCCGATCAGTACCATTGTTGCATTGCTGTCCAGCTGTTCATCCGGATGCAGACTGACTCTTACGTCCTCTCCTTCCTTGATTGCCGCTACATTAATGTGGTAACGGCCTCTCAAGTCCAGCTCGCGAAGCGTTTTTCCCGTCCATTGGGCGGGCATTTTCAGCTCGACCATACTGAACGCATCGGAAAGTGAAAACAGGTCTTCGAATCCTCCCGATACCAGATTTCTTGCCAGCCGGACGCCGGAATCCTGTTCCGGGAATACGACTTCGTCGGCTCCTATCTTTTTCAGTATCGTCGCATGCAGTGCACTTACTGCCTTTGCCAGTACGTACGGAACATTCGCTTCTTTTACCAGTATGGTTCCCATGATGCTCGTCTCCATATCCTCGGCAAGCGCGATTACCGCCACATCGATGCTCTCAAGCCCCAGGCTGTGAACCGCTTTCGGATTCGTCATATCCGCATGCACCGCACAGGTCACTTCATCGGCGATCGCCTCAACAATCTCCCTGTTTTTATCAACTGCGAGAACCTCGCATCCGCTCTGCGCAAGCGTCATTGCGACACTCCAGCCAAACTTTCCAAGTCCCAACACGGCATACTGTTTTTTTCCCATTCGTCTCACCTATCCTATCATAATCTGTTGTTCCGGATACTGAATCTGCTGCTTCTTCCGTTTCTTTCTGACGAGTGCCAGCATCAGGGTAATCGGCCCGATCCTCCCGATATACATGATCACCATGATAATCACCTTGCCTGCCCACGGCAGATGAGGTGTCAGGCCTCTGCTCAGCCCCACGGTGCCAAGTGCCGACACCACTTCGTACGCCGCATCCAGAAACGGAGCGTCGGCTGCCAGCGTGAGCAGCAGAGTCCCCGTAACCGCCACCGTCAGTCCCACCGACACGATAACCACCGCTGTCCGAACGTTGCTCATGGAGATCCTTCGATTAAACAGCACGATACTCTCTTCCCCCTGAATAAACATACAGACCAGCAGCACCACAAGCGCAGCGGTCGTTGTCTTCATCCCCCCAGCGGTTCCAAGCGGTGAGCCGCCGATAAACATCAGCACCATTGACAGCAGCGCTGTGGCATCTGAAAAGCTTGCCTGTGCGATGGTCTCAAACCCTGCGGTCCTTGTTGTCACCGACTGAAACAGGGCAGCCATCAGCTTGTCAGGAACCGACAGGTTACCCAGGGTTCTGGAGTTGCTCCATTCAAACATCAGAATCAGCAGTGCTCCTCCGACGACCAGAATCGCCGTCACAATCAGTACCAGCTTCGTATGCAGCCCCAGCTGGCGGTTGCGTCTTCTGTTGGCGCCCCGTCTGCTATTGATGAAATTCAGAATATCCCACCATACGATAAAACCGATGCCGCCAAGTATGATCAGCAGCATGGTTGTGATATTCATCAGGGGATTGCTGACAAACGGTTTCAGGCTGTCCGGACCGATAATATCCATCCCCGCATTGCAGAAACAGGAAACGGCATTAAACACAGACATGAAAACACCTTTTCGCAGACCGTATTGCGGAACGAGACAGCATGCATACAGCACGGCCCCGGCGCCTTCGACCGTGAGTGTGCCCAGGACAATCTTTTTAACCAGACCCACCACGCCCTCCATCTGTCCGAGGTTATAGCTCTCCTTCAAAAGCTTCTGGCTTCCCAGCGATATTCTCCTTCGCAGCGCCAGGAAGAACACGGTCATGATGCTCATAATTCCAAGACCGCCGATCTGAATCAGGATCAGGATCACAATCTTGCCGAATAAACTCCAGTGCAGCGCTGTCGTCACAGTCACAAGTCCGGTCACGCAGACAGAAGTGACCGCCGTAAACAGAGCGTCTGTATACGGCGTCGCCTGGCCGTCCGCCGCGCTAAGCGGAAGGGCGAGCAGTACACTTCCCAGTAAAATGCTCACAAAGAATCCCACAGCCACCGCCTGTTCCGCCTTTATTCTTTTTTGTTTGATGTGTAATCTGGTATCCATAATCACCTGTAAAAAATGGGGCTGCCTGCGCAGCCCCATTACCTAACTGTTATTTTGCGTAATTTGCTGACAATGATCTCGCAACTTCATACTGGTATTCCGGAATTCCTTTTTCCATAGCCAGCGCTTCGTTGATATCAAAGTCCACATATTCACCATTCTTATAAGCGACAACTCGTTTCGTCTTCCCCGCTACCAGCAGGTCGACAGCATACGCACCCATAATAGATGCATAAACGCGGTCCTTGCATGTAGGACTCCCGCCCCTCTGCATGTGTCCGAGAATTGTTGCACGCGTTCCGATTCCGGTCGCCGCCTCAATACGCTTTGCCATACTGGTAGAGTGTCCGATTCCTTCCGCATTGATGATGATATGATGTTTTTTACCTCTTTTACGGTTTTCGATGATGTTGTTGATGATTTTTTCCTCATCATAATCATATTTTTCAGGAAGAAGAATATCCTCCGCACCATTTGCAATTCCGCACCAAAGGGCTATGTATCCTGCGTTTCTTCCCATAACCTCGATGATGCTGCATCGTTCATGGGAGGTTGAGGTATCGCGGACCTTATCGATCGCTTCCATCGCGGTGTTCACTGCCGTGTCAAAACCAATCGTATAATCCGTACAGGCGATATCAAGGTCAATACTTCCAGGAACTCCAACGACATTCACGCCGAGATTTGCAAGTCTCTGTGCTCCGGCAAAAGAACCGTCTCCTCCGATCACTACCAGGCCGTCAATCCCATGGCGTCTGCAGATCTCCACCGCTTTTTTCTGTCCATCCTCTGTACGCATCTCCGCACAGCGGGCAGTATAGAGAACCGTACCTCCCCGCTCTATCGTATCTGACACGTCTTTGGCTTCCATATCTATGATTTCTTCATTCAGCAGTCCGTCGTATCCTTTTAATATGCCCTTCATATGACATCCCTTGGACAGTCCGCGCCTCACAACCGCACGGATTGCGGCATTCATACCGGGAGCATCCCCCCCGCTGGTTAAAACTCCGATGGTATTTACCTTATTATTCGCCATATTTCTTCCTCCAAAAGGGTTTAACACTTTGGTTTTTTGTATCCAATTCTGGTAATATCTTATATTTTAATGCATTTTTCCATGTTTTTCAATACTCATTTCTTTAACTTTCACATTCTGTTCCCCGTATTTGCGCGAAAGTGTATCGATCAGCCGGTCGTCAATCCCCACGTTTCTGGACGGCGGCAGCTTTTTCATCGTCTTGTCTGCACGGATAAACAGGATAACCTCATCTCTTCCGTCCGACTCCCTCAGAGTCTCATACAACCCGGCCACACTGCTTTCGTACTCTTTCTTGTCCGCAAACTGGATCCACAGCTGACGCGGTATCTCCCCAAACGGCGTGATAGATTCACAGATAAGCTTGCTGGGCTTGTCATCTTCAGCGGAAACCCGTCCTTTTATGAATACTTTCGAGTCTTCATTCATCAGATGGGCGTTTGTCTCATAGTCCCGCGGAAATACGACGACTTCCACTGTCCCCACGAGATCCTCGATCGTCAGGAACGCCATGGTCTTATTATTTTTGGTATATTTAATCGTCTTCTCCGTGATCATGCCGCCGACGATCTGTTTCGAACCGTCGGCAAGCCGGGGATATCCGGTCTCCTCATCCGGATAAAAATCCGACGTCACAGCAGAGATCTGAGCCCGCCACTGCACTTCATATTCCTCCAGCGGATGGCCGCTGATGTAGACACCCAGCACTTCCTTCTCAAACGACAGTAGAAGTTCACGGTCGAACTCACCGACATCCGGAAGCTGAATCTCATATGCATGTTTTTCTTCTTCTCCCATGATATCAAACAGGGACATCTGTCCCGTCATGGAATTTTTCTTCTCCTGGTTGACGCCGTCCAGCACCTGTGCATAAACCATCATATACTGTTTCCTGCTCCCGCCCAGGCCGTCAAACGCACCGGCCTTGATAAAGTTCTCCAGCGTACGTTTATTCACTTCTTTCCCTGTCAGACGCTCGATAAAGTTCTTGAGCGATGTGTAGGGTCCCCGCTTATTTCTCTCCTCAACAATCGCCTCCTGAACAGGCTGCCCGATTCCCTTGATAGCGGCCAGTCCGTAACGGATCGCTCCCTTCTCTACCGAGAACACCCCGACGCTCTGATTGATATCGGGGGGGAGAATGTCGATTTTCATCTGCCGGCACGTTAAAATATATTCAGAGACCTTGGACGGGTTATCCACACAGGAGGTCATCAGCGCCGCCATGAATTCAACCGGAAAATAGTATTTCAGATACGCTGTCTGATAGGAAACCACCGCATACGCAGCTGCATGTGATTTATTAAACGCATACTTTGCAAAGTCCGTCATGTCGTCGAAAATCTTATTTGCGACTTGTTCAGAAATCCCTCTGCTGACACAGCCCGGCACATGTTCCTCCGGGTTCCCATAGACAAAATTCTGGCGCTCCTTAACCATTACAGCGGCTTTTTTCTTCGACATAGCACGGCGCACCAGATCGCTTCTGCCCAGCGTGTAGCCTGCCAGGTCCCGCACGATCTGCATCACCTGCTCCTGATACACGATGCATCCGTATGTCGCCTCCAGAATCGGCGCAAGCTGCGGACAGTCATACGTCGTCGTCTCCGGGTGGTTTTTCCCTTTGATATACTGCGGAATGAAGTCCATCGGTCCCGGACGGTAAAGCGAGATACCCGCTATGATATCCTCAAGACTCCGGGGCTTCAGCTCTTTCATGAAGTTCTTCATCCCCGCGCTTTCAAGCTGAAAGACACCCTCGGTCTTTCCGGCACCGATCATCGCAAGCACTCCCGGATCATTATAATCAACGGCATCGATATTAAGTGGCTTTCCTGTACTGTGCTCTGCCAGCTTCACAGCATTCTGGATCACCGTGAGGGTGCGCAGTCCCAGAAAATCCATTTTCAGCAGTCCCAGCTCCTCCAGTGTGGTCATCGTAAACTGTGTGGTGACGGAACCATCCGACGCCTTCGACAGCGGCACATACTCATCCACCGCTTTCTGACTGATGACGACTCCCGCCGCATGCATGGATGTATGCCGCGGCAGTCCCTCCAGACGTTTGGACATATCGATCAGATACTTCATCTGAGGGTCTTCTTCATAGAGTTTCCTGAGTTCCCTGTTCATATTCAGCGCTTTATCAATTGTAATATTAAGTTCATTTGGGATCATCTTCGCAATGGAATCCACCATCGCATACGGCAGATCGAGCGCCCGCCCGACATCGCGTATCACACCGCGCGCCGCCATCGTACCAAAGGTTACGATCTGAACCACACGGTCCTTACCGTATTTCTCGACCACATAGTCGATCACTTCCTGCCTGCGCTCAAAACAGAAATCAATATCAATATCCGGCATGGATACACGCTCGGGATTCAGAAACCGCTCAAACAGCAGCTGATATTTCATGGGATCCAGCTTTGTGATGCCAAGTGTATACGATACCAGACTGCCCGCCGCAGAGCCCCGACCCGGGCCGACGATAATATCATGATCCCTTGCATATTTGATGAAGTCCCACACGATCAGAAAATAATCCACATACCCCATGGTCCGGATCGTATCCAGTTCATATGTCAGGCGTTCCCTCTGTTCCTCCGTAACCGGCTGATACAGTTCCGAAAGACCGTCGAAGCACAGTTTATTGAGATATTCCCAGGAAGTGTACCCAACCGGCACATCGTATTTCGGCAGCTTTGTGACGCCGAATTCGATCTCCACATTACAGCGCATGGCAATTTTGTGCGTATTTTTTATCGCCTGCGGCGCGTAGGGGAAAAGCTCCTCCATTTCCTCCGGCGACTTCACATAATACTGACCGCCCTCATAGCGCATCCGGTCTTCATCCTGTACCTTTTTATTCGTCTGTATACACAGCAGGATATCGTGGGACGTCTCATCCTCCGCATACGTATAGTGGATATCATTCGTACACACCAGTTCGATCCCTGTTTCCTGGCTCATTCGCACGAGCTGCTGATTGACCATCTTCTGGTTCGGAATTCCGTGGTCCTGAAGTTCCAGAAAGAAAGAATCCTCTCCAAAAACATCCCGGTAACGAAGTGCGCTCTTCTTCGCCTCATCGTACAGCCCTTTCTGAAGATAACGCGCCACTTCACCCGCAAGGCAGGCACTCAAGGCTATGATACCCTCATGATACTCCTCAAGTACTTCCAGATCTACTCTCGGCTTATAATAGAAGCCTTCCACAAATCCCTTCGAAACGATCTTCATCAGATTCTGATATCCCTGATTGTTCTCTGCGAGCAGTACCAGATGATAATATCTGTCATCCCCGCCTCCGGCCTCTCTGTCATATCTGGAATTTGGGGCAACATAGACCTCACAGCCGAGAATCGGGCGTATCCCCGCTTCCCTGGCTGCGCGGTAGAAATCGATCACCCCGTACATTACCCCGTGGTCCGTGATGGCTGCACTGTCCATCCCGAGTTCCTTCACTCTTGCCACGTACTCTTTTATCTTATTGGAACCGTCCAGAAGACTGTATTCCGTATGAACATGCAAATGTGTAAATTCCACGTAATTTCTCCTTCGTTCAATATTTTCCACGGTTATCTCTGCTGATATTATACTATAAGACCAGTTAAAGTTACAAGGTGCCTGCGAACATTTGTACCCCCGCATAATTACACGCAAAAGGCGGCTTGCAGGAGCCTCATGCCCCGCAAACCGCCTTCTGTCCGCTGCTTTTAGCCGCAGTATAATTTATTTCACGATATGAATTCTGCCGTCTCTGATCTCAATCTTCTTTTCCTTCAGGAGATGGCCCACTGCCCGTTTAAACGCCGCCTTACTCAAGCCAAACTCCCTCTTTATGACCTCCGGCGAAGCTTTATCATCAAACGGCAGGACCCCAGCGAATTCTTCGATCACACTGAAGACTGACTCTGCATCCTCGTCCATCTGAAGGTACGCTTTTTTCTGTGCTGTCAGATTCAGCTTTCCGTCTTCTTTCACCGCTGTCACACGCAGTTTCAGAACATCCCCCACGCAGTAACTTCCCTGTGCTTCCTGTTTTGGAATCAGTCCCGAGTACTCGTCAGCCACTGCCACGAACACGCCGAAATTGTCGCTGATCTCATAGACCCGCCCTTCCACTTCATCTCCTATCACATACGGAGAATTTGTCTTCAGATAATGGTAGACCTTCATGGTGGCACACAGCCTGCTGCTTTTATCGAGATAGACAGCAGCCAGCACTTCCTCTCCCGGACGAACCTTCTTCGTCTGCTCACGGAACGGAAGCAGCAGGTCCTTTTCCAGGCCCCAGTCCAGGAATGCGCCGATCTTCCCCACATCTGATACCGTGAGCACCGCTGTTTTACCGAGCTGCGCTGTCGGCTCCTTCACCGTAGCGATCGGACGGTCGCTGGAATCCCGGTAGATAAATACCTCCAGCTCATCCCCTGTTTCCGCACCCTCCGGAACCTGCTTTTTGGGAAGAAGCACGCGCTCCGCCTCTTTCTCATCCCGGCTTTCCGCCAAATAAACGCCAAAGTCTACCTTCTTTACGATTATAAGTTTCTGTTTTTTTCCTATCTGAATCATATATTCTCCTATTGAAATTCCACGACCGCGTAAGGACTTCCGTCCTCCGCGCACAGGGCCACTGTATAACTGTTCTCCTCTTTGTGTACCACAGGTATCACAACACTGTCAAGCACTGCCTGCTTTTTATATTCCGCACGCATCTGATGTATGATAAAATTATCCGGCAGGAATTCTCGCGCCATCTGGATGTACTGTCCGTTATTTACATGATGATAAACGTCAAGATGATAATGTTTTACCGTAAATTCCTGCATTTGATCACCATCCTTCGGAACCGGCACTTTACGCGGCGCATATTCCATCGGGAACTTTTCTTCTGTCACATACCCTTCTGCCTCCTCCGAATCGATCCTGGCAGGACTTCCCGACTCTGTATCGATAAAGATCCACAGGGAATTGGCATAGGATAACAGCTCTCCTTCTTCTGTCCTCAGCAGAAAATTCCGATGCCCGTAAAATCCTTTAAAGTCATACGCCCAGGTACTGACAACCAGCGGTTCCCCCATCACAGGATACCGGTTGACGCAAATTTGCCAGGAGGACAGCATCCACGCCCGTTTTTTCGCCTCCAGATGAGAAAGCCCGAGTCCCACCTCTTCCGAATGGAAATTACTGCAGTCCTGATAATAATTTAAAATACTGTTCAGCGACATCTTCCGGTCTTCACCGATCTCGCTGAACCGCACTCTGCTTTTAAATGAATATACCATCTGTTCCTCCTTATTTCCGGTTTTCAACTGTCTCATTATACACCACTGACGGATGTAAACACAATCACTCTTTCTCCGCCGGTTCTTAAAAGCAAAAAGAGCACCTCTCTCGAGATGCTCCAAGCTGGGCTACAAGGATTCGAACCTTGAAATGACGGAGTCAGAGTCCGTTGCCTTACCATTTGGCGATAGCCCAATTTCGCGACAAAATGAATTATATAGCATCCTCAAAAAAAATGCAAGTACTTTTTATAACTTTTTTAATTTTTTTTGATATCTTTCAGCTGATGCCTGCTCCGGTGCCATAATACATTATCACCGCACCAGAGCGGGGCTTCATGATACTAGATTTCAAATACATTAAGTTCTGTTTCCTTATCAAACAAATGTATCAGCTCTGCATCAAAACTAAAATGTACGGCGTTCCCTGACGAGACAGCCTTCATGTCCATTCTGGTTGTGGGGACGACCGCGATCACATCCTCACTGCCGGTTTTCATATGCAGATGCAGTTCAGAACCCATCATCTCCGACAGATCCACCATCGCCTTGATCCCAGTCTCCCCGACATTCACATGTACCGGACGTATTCCGACAATAACTTCTCTGTCCGTCACACCGTTCTCCTTCAAAAACTTCTGCCGATTTCCGGGCAGCTCAATTCTCTGTCCAAGAACCTTAACGCAGTAACTGTCATTGTCAAGTTCCAGTTTCGCATCATGAAAGAAATTCATCTGCGGAACTCCGATAAACCCGGCCACGAACATATTCGCCGGATGGTTGAAAACCTCCTGCGGCGTGCCGATCTGCTGAATAAAACCATCCTTCATGATGACGATGCGGTCGCCCAGCGTCATGGCTTCCGTCTGGTCATGCGTCACGTAGATAAATGTCGTATTGATCTTTTCCCTTAATTTAATAATCTCAGCCCGCATCTGATTACGCAGTTTCGCATCCAGATTGGACAGGGGTTCATCCATCAGGAACACCTTCGGATCCCGCACAATCGCCCTTCCGATCGCAACCCTCTGGCGCTGTCCCCCCGACAATGCTTTCGGCTTGCGGTTCAGATACTGCGTGATGCCCAGTATCCCGGCAGCCTCACGGACCTTCTTATCAATTTCACTCTTGGGAGTCTTCTTGAGCTTCAGTGAGAATGCCATATTGTCGTACACCGTCATATGTGGATACAGGGCATAATTCTGAAACACCATCGCGATATCCCGCTCTTTTGGTTCCACATCATTTACCAGTTCCCCGTCAATATATAATTCTCCCCCGGAAATCTCCTCCAGCCCCGCAATCATCCGCAGCGTTGTTGATTTTCCGCACCCGGAAGGCCCCACCAGGACAATAAACTCTTTGTCGGCAATATCCAGATTAAACTCCTGAACTGCGACAACACCTTCTCTGGTCACCTGAAGGTTTGCGCTTTTTTCCTGTTCTGTTTCTTTCTTATTTTTTCTGCGTTTCTTTTTTGTTTCTGAATGGGGATAAATCTTTTTTACATTTTTCAGTTTTACTTCCGCCATACCGATTGACTCCTTTAATAATTTAAATTCATGTTTGCGTTTCTAGGACAGAACCTTTTCTACCGCGCTCTTCCAGCCCCCGTACCGCCTGCTCCGTTCTTCGGTGACAATCCGGGGGGTGAATGTCCTGTATTCCAGTGTCTCAAAGACCTCCCTTCCCCACATCCCGAGGGCCAGTCCCGCCGCGTAAGCCGCCCCTATACCCGACAGCTCTTTTGCATCCGGTATTTTGACAACCGTGTCGGCGATATCACTCTGAAACTGCATCAGGTATTCATTGTTCGACGCGCCGCCGTCAACACGCAGTTCCTGTACTTTTACCCCGGAATCCGCACTCATTGCCCTCATGATATCTGTAATCTGATAAGCGATACACTCCAGTCCGGCCCTGACCATCTCCGGCCTTCTGGTCGTCCGTGTCATTCCCACGAATGCCGCCGTTGCATAATTATCCCAGTAAGGAGCCCCAAGCCCGGTAAATGCAGGCACAAGATAGAGGCTGTCGTTATCAGCTGCCGTTCTCGCAAGAAACTCTGTCTCTTCAGGGGATGAAATCAGATGGAGATCATCCTTCATCCACGTGATAACCGCGCCCGTATAATTCAGGTTACCCTCCAGCACATAAGATACCCGTCCACCCATTTTCCAGGCAAGCGAAGTCACCAGACCATGTGTACTCAGAATCGGACGTTCTCCAATGTTCATCATAATGGAAGACCCCGTTCCATAAGTCGCTTTCGTCATCCCGGGACTCAGACACCCCTGTCCCAGCAAAGCTCCGTGCGAGTCCCCCAGAACGCTGTGAACCGGTACGGGATTCGGTAAATAGCCTTCAAAATCCGTATTTCCAAAGTATGCATCCGAGTCACACACTTCCGGCAGGATATCCGGTCTGATACCAAACAGCCCGCAGATCTCTTCATCCCACTTCAGGCTGAACACGTTAAACAACTGTGTGCGTGAGGCATTAGAATAATCCGTCTTATACGATTTTCCTTTTGTGAGACAAAAAAGCAGCCAGCTGTCGATTGTCCCGACGCAAAGGTCTCCCCGGTTCATGGCGTTTCGCGGCGCCTCATTATTTTCCAGGATCCAGGCAATTTTCCCTGCCGGAAAATAGGGAGAAACCGGTATTCCTGTTCTGCTGTGCACGATGCCTTTTCTGTCCTCTTTTTTCACGCGTTCGCACAGTCCGGCTGCCCTGGCGCATTGCCAGACGATGGCGTCTCCATAAGGCTGTCCCGTCCTGGCATTCCACGCCATTGCCGTCTCACGCTGATTGCTGATGCCGACCCCCGCAATCTTATCCCGGTCCACACCGGTTCTGTCGATCAGCTGTTTTACCGCCTCGAGGACGTTATGGTAGATTTCCACCGGATTGTGGGACACCCAGCCGTTTTGGTCAACCAACTGTCTGTGAGGCAGCGTCACACGGCTTCTCAGCCTCCCCTCTTTGCCAAACAGGAGCGCTTTTGTCCCTTGCGTACTCTGATCAATAGAAATGATATACCGTTCACTCATATATTTTCTCCAGCCCTACCGCAGCATTTCTGCCGCCTGCGCAGCGATGCCCGCCGCATTCATCCCATAATAATCAAATACTTCTTTCGATGTGCCGGTGATCACCGGTGCATCAGGAAGTGTCAGGTTTCGTATCGGTCTTGGGCAATTTGCTCCCACGACCTGTGCAACCGCAGCACCAAGTCCTCCGGACGGCGCATGTTCTTCCACCGTGAGAACCGCCCTTGTGTTCTGCGCCGCACGGATCACGGTTCTCGTGTCCAGGGGTTTGATACAGTACATATCGATAACGGTTGCTTCTATCCCTTCCTCTTTTAGCCGCTGCGCCGCCCTGTATGCCGGATATACCATCTCCCCGCAGGCGACCAGCGTAATATCCGTTCCTTCACAGAGCACATTGGCTCTGTCCAGCTCAAACGGGCACTCTGATTCTTCATATATATCCTCTACCGGGTTGCGACCCACCCGTATGTACGCCGGCTTATCATCTTTGAGCAGCGCCTCAAACAGTTTCTTCGTCTGAAAACGGTCGCTTGGCAGGTAAACCCTCATGTTGGGTATCGCCGACATTGCGGCGATATCCTGAGCCGAATGGTGACTCATGCCGAGTGCACCGTAGCTGATCCCGCCGCTGATTCCGATCAGTTTTACATTGGTGTCAGAGTATGCCACGTCAATCTTGCACTGTTCATAGCTTCTGGTGGATAAAAAACAGGCCGGAGAAGCCGCAAACGGTTTTTTGCCGCATTTCGCAAGTCCCGCGGATACACTGACCAGATTCTGCTCCGCAATCCCCAGCTCGACAAACTGCCCGGGAAACGCGTCAGCAAACGGTGTCAGCGATGCAGACCCCCTGGAATCGCTGCACAGCACGACAATGCCTGTATCTTTTTTCGCTTCCTCCATCAGTACATCGCAGATAGCTTTTCTGTTTGGTACTGTATTCATCCCGCATACGCCTCCTTTCGCATTGCAAAATCTTTAAAAATCTGTTCCGCTTCCTGCTCTGTGGGAACTTTGTGGTGCCAGCCCGCCTTATTTTCCATGACGGCCGAACCCTTTCCCTTAACCGTATTGGCGATCAGAATACTCGGTTTCCCTCTGGTCTGTTTTGCTTCCTCAAACGCCTCATGCAGCTGTGCAATATCATTTCCGTCAGCGACATCGATCACATGCCATCCGAAGCTTGCAAATCGGTCATGCAGATTTTCATGTCCCATGACCGCTTCCGTATTTCCGGAAATCTGCAGATGATTCCGGTCCACCACCGCACAGAGATTGTCCAGATGATACTGGCTCGCAGACATAGCGCCTTCCCAGACGGACCCCTCCGCCAGTTCGCCGTCTCCCATCACCGTATAGACCCGGTAACTTCTCCGGTCCATTTTCCCTGCCAGCGCCATGCCTACACATACCGGCAGTCCATGGCCAAGAGATCCGGAGTTCATCTCAATTCCCGGCAGTTTGTTATTCGGATGTCCGATATACGGGGACCCAAATTTACTGAACATCCGGATCAGCTCTTCCTTGTCAAAAAAACCTTTTTCCGCAAGGACTGCATAATATGCCTCGACAGAATGCCCTTTACTCATCACAAACCTGTCCCGTTCAGGATCTTTTATGGTTTCCGGAGATATATTCATCTGATCAAAATACAGTGTCACCAGTATCTCCATCACACTCATGTCCCCGCCGATATGCCCGCCTTTTCCTTCTATTATCATACGGACCACATCACCGCGCAGATCATATGCCAACATACTTAATTTTTTCATGATTCTCCTCCCTGAAGTTACTCTCCGCGTAAATACGCCTTTATCTCTTCCTCAACAGGGTCGTACAGATCCGGTTTTACTCCTATATATTTACAGGCCTCATACAACACAGGCACGACATCTTTATGGATGCCGACACAGTGATGAATGTAAGGGCCCTCTACGATCTTTGCCTCCAGGCGCCTGATATTCTCAACCTCCACCCACAGGTAAGTTCCCATCCCTTTCGGTCCATCAACCCCCCTGGCATTGCCCAGCAGAAGAGAGTACTCTCCATGATCGCCGTCAAAGCGGACCAGCGTGACTTTTCCATGTTTTGCCTCCGCCGTTATGCTTCCCGGATGTTCAAATGCAAGCGGGTACGTCAGCCTGGGCCGCTCCCGTGCAACCGATATCGGCCATGGACCGCAGTGCTGCAGCAGTTCCCCGTTCTCAATATCCGAATGGCGGATCGTCCAGTCAGCAAAAAAGCTGCGCGTCTCGCCCATCCCGGCAGCCTCCACCAGCAGCGATGTGATGGCACCGTGAATATCTGTTTCACAGACCACCGGTATTCCCTCGTCACTCAGGAGTGCATTGGCCGCACACGGCATGATGCCGATCTCATTCTGCAATTGGTTCCAGCACTGTATGGCAATCGCCCCGCATCCGTACTTTTCCGCCAGACGCTTCATCGCCACCTTCAGAGCAGCAACATTTTCCAGCGCATCCTCATCGACGCAGATTTCCATATGCTCCCGGCAGTACCGGACAACTTCTTCCGCCTCCGTCCGCTCTTCTTTTACCTGTCTGATCTCGTCTGTCAGCTCCGGCATTGGAACCGGCGCCAGCTGAATGTTGAACTTTTCCAGCAGTTCTCCTTCATTGCACATGGTTGTCCAAAAATCAAACGGTCTTGTGGAAATCTGCAGAATCCGAATGCTGCGGAAGGTCTTCACAACATTGCAGACAGCAAGAAAATCCTTAATTCCCCGTTCAAACACCGGGTCATTCAGCCGGCAGTTCGTCATGTACGTAAACGGGACGCCGAACCGGCGCAGTACTTTTCCGGTTGCAAACAGTCCGCACTGCGTATCACGCAGACGCACGCCATCCGGCTCTGGACGCTCATCCAGAGGCCCCCAGAGGAGAACCGGCACCTGCAGTTCCTTTGCCAGCCGCCCGCATTCATACTCCGTGCCGAAATTACAGTGCGGCATGAACAGTCCATCGACCTTTTCACGTTTGAATTTTTCCGCTGTTTTTAACATATCCTCGTCATTATAGAGCAGACCTTCCTCATTGATGTCGGTGATATCGACAAAATCGATATCCAGCTCTTTTAAACGTTCAGCCGTAAGCCCTCTGTATCTGACCGCATCCGGGGCACTGAATATACTGCGCCGTGTCGGCGCATATCCTATTTTAATCTGACCCATGATTTCCTATATCCTCATTTCTTTTTTGATTGCTCATACAGGCTGAGCTTTGCGTAAAAGTCTTCCAGAATATATCTGGCGTCAATATCATGATACACACGGATCGGCCGGTTCTTATGGGTCTGCACATAGTGCATCTGTGCAGTAATCTCGGGTGCCTCCACCCAGGTATAACATTCCGGATGGTCCCACATCATCAGTCCCACCACCGGAGAATCCCCCAGGAACCAGACCTCCCCGCTTCTCACCTCATCGTTATACACTCTCGGGATATCCGAATTCTCCACCAGCTGGTCAAACAGATACCGGCCGATCTCGCCGCACGGACGCACCCTGTATTCCAGTTCCGCAAGCGACACCCTCATCTTCATATATGTAGGTCTTGGAACCTGCCACAGCGGAATCGTGGACTTCATCACAACATTAGCCGCATTGATATCATTTCCAAGATTGAATTCGTCTCCGCCGTTCGGGTAGCTTCCCCCGCCGATCCAGATCGCGGTCAGGCGGCCGGCAATCGCCGGTTCCATGAGATATGCAGACGCAAGATCTGTGATCGCACCCTGACACGTGACAAACAGCGGTGTCTTCTCATCCGACATTGCTTCCCGGATGATCAGTTTGGCGCCCTCCGAAGGGACAGGCGTGAATTCATCTCTCAGCGCATGTTCCGCCCCCTGAAAGATCAGTTCCTGCGGCTTCTCCATAATGTCAAAGATACGTTCGATCTCATGGCAGCTGTCCATCATGGAAGTCTTTGAAATTTCATCCCCGAAATGTACTGCGACAAATCCGCGGTTATCGAATTTGGGGGTCAGCAGCGCATGGACAATCGCATACTGGTCATCCGCCTCACATTTTGCATCTGTTGTTGTAATCACCCGTACCGTCTGTTCCGGGTAAACGTGATAGTTAAAATTGTTTTCCTGCATAATTGTCTTCTCCTTTTTAGTCATCAGCCTTTTACCGCTCCTGCCATGCCGGACACAAAGTGTTTCTGGAAGATCAGATACACGATCAGCACCGGGATAATGGAAAGCATCATCCCCGCCGTCATCAGACAATAGTCTGTACTGTACTGTCCCACAAATCCCATCAGACCTGACGGAACCGTGCGCATCGTCTGATCTGTGATCAGGATGCTGTTGATCACGTACTCATTCCATGTCGACAGGAAATCCATAATGATCAGTGTTGCGATTGCCGGTTTCGATATCGGCAGTATGATTCTCGTGAAAATTCTGAAGTTGGATGCTCCGTCAATACGGGCTGCCTCCTCAAGCTCTCTGGGTATACCCCTCATAAATCCTCTCAGCACCAGGATGCCAAACGGAATTCCGAATGCTATATACACGAAAATCAGACTCACATAGCTGTTCATCAGTCCGATTTTATTCAGCATCATGCTGAGAGGAACCAGACATACCTGAATCGGCACCATCATTCCGACCAGGAAAACAATGAACAGCTTATTCCCATGCCGGAGATTCAGCTTTGTGATGGCATACGCTGCCATGGCTTCCACCAGAATGCCGAGCGGCACCTTGATGACACAGATCAGAATGGTGTTTTTGATGTACATCCACATCTTGCCGGACGTAAATGCGTCAATATAGTTTTGTATATACCACGTCTTCGGCAAGTCGAAAATACTGGTCGCAAAAAACTCATTTTTGCTCTTCATGGACGTAAACAGAATAAACAGAACCGGCACGATCACAATGACCGCGATCGCAATCATGGCAAGCCAGAAGAAGAAGTTACCCAGCTTCATTTTTTTATGTATCGCTTTCATCTCTCGTCAATCCTCCTTCGCCATGACGATAACATACGGGATCACGATAATGATCAGCACAGCTACCATCACCCACGCCATCGCACATCCATATCCGTAATTTGTGAAGTCAAACGACTGTTTGATCATCCACGTGGACAGCGTCTGCGTGGAGTTGGCAGGGCCTCCGCCCGTCATGCTGTAGATGATATCGTACACTTTCATCGCATTAATAAATTGTGTCGCAAAAACTATGACCATCGTCTCTTTCAGCTGAGGAATCGTAATGTGGATAAACGTCTGCACCTTATTCGATCCATCAATGCTTGCCGCCTCGTACAGTTCCTGCGGAATCCCCTGCAGTCCCGCCAGCAGCAGTACCATGGCGCCTCCCGTGCTCTGCCAAAGATAGGCGATAAAGATTGCCAGAAGCGCCGTCTCCTGCTGGGACAGCCAGGGACTGGCAAGCTGTGACAGATGCAGCGTATCCAGCAGATTGTATAAAAATCCAAAGTTTGGCTGATACATCCAGACCCAGATCTGTGCGACCACGATCCCCGACAGAATATACGGAAAGTAGAAAATGCCACGGAATACCGTCCGTCCTCTGAATTTTTTATTGATCAGCAGTGCCAGAGCCATCGCTACTGCGATTCCGACGGTCACCGATAGAATTACCCAGACTGCATTATTCTTCATGGCAGTCATTGCCACGGTATCTGTGGTAAACATCTTCTTATAATTGTCAAACCCGACAAAGGTCTTCGTACTGTTTCCGCTCCATTGAAAAAAGCTCAGATACAGCGAATAGAATGTCGGAAATGCGATTGCAATCCCGTAAATCAGCAGAGCCGGTGTCAGAAACACAGCCGCATCTCGTTTATTTGCCGAAAGACAGCTTCTGGACTTTCGTTTTCTTCGCATAATGCCCCTCCCGTTGAACGCGCGGCAGAAATCATATTCTGCCGCGGGTTCTCATTTCACTTGATCAGCTGGCGCTCTGATAGGCTTCTGCCGCCGCCTGCATGGCAGCCGCTGCATCCTCGGGTGTCATAGACCCCATTGCAACCGCGTCCTGACACTCAAAGAGTTTGTCGACTACCTCCTGCGGAAGCGCCTGGTCAGTAATATTAAAGGTGCCGTATTTCATCATATCGTTGATAGCTGCGCCGAGCGGTCTGTTTTCCGGAAATTCATATCCCTTATTGCCAAGCGGAAGCTGATGAAGTTCTGCATATTTATCTACGCCTTCCTCACCAAACATATAATCTGTAAACGTCATACACGCATCGAACTTCTTCTGGTCATCGGCCAGCTTTGCATTGAACTGAATTTCACTCGCCAGCGCTGTCGCCCGCCCTGAGCCGTCATCTGCCAGCGGCAGATGGAAGACCCCGTAATTCGACAGATCCTGTCCGTCCGTCTCAATCGTGCTTTCTGTGCTGACAAAGTCTACCGTCATGGCAGCTTTTCCTGAATAGAACAGCGCCCATACATCCGAATATCCGAGAGAAACAAAACCATCCGGGAAGTATCCCTTATCTGTAAATTCCTTGAATTTTTCAAAGGATTTCACGACTGCATCACAGTCCCAGCTCGTGGACAGGGACTGCAGCTTGTCATGCTCTTCCGGTCCCGCATACATCTCAACCCAAAGCTCCAGCATACGCATGACGTCCCAGGCATCGCTGCCTGCCAGTGCAAGCGGCGTCACGCCATTTTCTTTCAGCTTTGCGCACACTGCTTCAAACTCTTCATAAGTCTGTGGCACTTCAAGTCCCAGCTCCTCGAAAATATCCGTCCGGTAATAAATCGCACCGTTGTTCCATGCCATCGGATACCCTGCAAGATTTCCATCGAGCGTCAGAAGGTCAAGGGCATTCTGTTCAAATTTATCACTCCAGTTATTCTCTTTCGCATAATCCGTAAAATCATAACTGAAGCCGTTCTCTGTATAGTAGGAAGCCAGACTTCCCCCCCAGTTGTACCAGATATCCGGCAGCGAATCCGACGCTGCGGCAACTTTCAGATTGCTCTTCTGATCATCCGTACTGTTGATCGTCACATTGACTTTAATCTCAGGATGGTCCTGCTCAAAATCAGACACGACCTTTTCTGTAAGCGCCTGATAGCTGGAGAGTGTCCAGAAACTGATCTCAACAGGATCATTTGCACCGCCCGAGGTTGTATCAGACGATTCCTCCGTCTTCTTTTTATCAGTTTCATCTGACGGATTGTTTGCTACGCCGCCTCCCGATGAGCATCCCGTCATCAGCGACACCGCCATAGCTGCCGCTGCCAGTAACGCAGTAATTCGTTTTGCTTTCATCCTAAAATACCTCCTGTTTTTTCGTGCTCCCCTTTTCGTTCACACGTAGTTTTGATTTACCTGAAGTATATCCCATCGGTGATTCCCATGTCAATGAATTATATAAATGTTTTATATAAAACGTTTATTTTTGTAATTATTATCCAAGTCAGCTTTTGTGTTTTTAGATATATTGTACATATAAATTCTTGTTTTCTTTATGATTTTATGCTTATTGTCGTTAATTATCCTGGCTATTAATGGATATTAAAACTTGACCCTAAAATGTTTAGATGATACAATGTTTAGTATAGAATACACGTGAGAGAGGTTAGTCCATGAAGGCAAGTATTAGAAAAATCAGTGAAATCACAGGCTTCTCGCCCGCCACGGTTTCCAATGCACTGAATTCCAAAAGAGGCGTTAAAAAGTCAACAGCCGATGCCATATTCAAAACCGCGCAGGAACTTGGATACTATGACAACACCAAAATCGACACCATAACATTCCTGATATACAAAAACACCGGTAAGGTTGTGACAGACACCCCGTTTTTTGAAGACCTGATAAAAGGAATCGAGACCGAAACACAGGCGCAGGGGTATGCTCTGAACATCTGTACCATTGTCGCCTCCATGCCCGAATCTCAGAAAACCCTGACGGCAATACTTAACAATCCTGCAAACGCACTTCTGATTCTGGCGACGGAACTGGCAGAAGAGGATCTGGAATTTTTTAAAACCTTTCGCGGACCGCTTGTGCTGATCGACGGCCGTTTTTCATCTTCAGATTTCAATTCTGTGTCAATTGAGAATACAGACTCTGTTTTCCATGCTGTGGAATACCTGATTAAAAGGGGACATAAAAAAATTGGATATTTAAAGAGTAATCTGAGAATTAATAACTTCAGGGAACGTGAAGAAGGATACCGGAAAGCGCTTGATCATTACAGCCTGAACTATAATCCCAAACACACCTTTCTGATGACCCCGACTTTTGACAGCGCCTTTGACGATCTCGATACACAGCTCAGCGAAACAACAGACATGCCGACTGCCTTCTTTGCCGAAAATGACATTCTGGCGCTGGGGGCGATCCGGGCATTAACTAAACATGGTTACGCTCTCCCCGATGACATCTCGCTGATTGGCTTTGATGATTTTCCATACAGTACGATCTCCACGCCTCCGCTTACGACCATCCATGTCTTCAAGCAGGAAATGGGCCAGGTTGCCATCAAGAAGCTGCTGAATATCATCGACGCGTCCGATGTCGGAGTACCGGTCAAAACGGAAGTATCCACTCAGCTTATTGTAAGAGACAGCGTAAAGGATTTAACCGTTTAAATTCACCCGCAGACCCTGTAAAACGACGTTTTTATTTACATTACATTTTTGCAGTGCTATAATATTTTCAATACTTTCTGACGTTTTTCAGTAAGAATTTACTTAAGGAGAAATCAAATATTATGCGTGCTTTAAACCTTACCCTGCTTACAGATCTCTATGAGCTGACCATGATGCAGGGTTATTTTAAAAACCCCACTGACCAGATCGTTGTTTTCGATGCCTTTTACCGCCGCAATCCATGCGAAGGCGGTTATGCCATTGCCGCGGGGCTTGAGCAGATCATCGAATATGTCCGGGACCTTCATTTCACTCCGGATGACATTGAATATTTAAAAAGCCTGAATATCTTCGAACGGGATTTTCTGGAGTATTTAAGGGGCTTTCATTTTACAGGAGATATCTACGCCATCCCAGAAGGAACGGTTGTCTTCCCAAGAGAACCTCTTCTGAAAGTCATCGCACCGGTGATGGAAGCACAGCTTCTTGAAACCGCGATCCTGAACATCGTCAACCACCAGAGTCTGATCGCCACCAAAGCGGCACGCGTCGTTTACGCAGCCCAGGGCGACGGCGTGATGGAGTTCGGTCTTCGCCGGGCTCAGGGGCCGGATGCAGGCATCTACGGCGCACGTGCCGCGGTGATCGCAGGATGTGTGGGAACTTCCAATGTACTGACCGGACAGATGTTTGACGTTCCGGTAAAGGGTACACACGCCCACAGCTGGATCATGAGCTTCCCGGATGAGTACACTGCATTTAAAACATATGCCAATCTCTATCCGGACGCGTGCATCCTGCTCGTGGATACCTACGATGTGCTGAAGTCCGGCGTCCCGAATGCAATCCGCGTATTCCAGGAGATGAAGGAGCAATATCCTGACTTTAAGGGATACGGAATTCGAATCGACAGCGGGGACCTCGCTTACCTGTCCAAGAAAGCCCATATACTTCTGGAACGCGCCGGATTTGGAGACGCCATCATCTCAGCTTCAAGCGATCTCGACGAACATCTGATTGACAGTTTGAAAGCCCAGGGTGCAAAAATCAACTCCTGGGGCGTGGGAACCAATCTTATCACGTCAAAAGACTGCCCGGCATTCGGCGGCGTATATAAACTGGCCGCGATCAGAGAGTCCGGAGACAAAGACTTCATTCCGAAGATCAAACTCTCCGAGAATTCAGAGAAGGTGACTAATCCGGGGAATAAAACAATCTACAGAATATACGACAAAGAAAACGGAAAAATAAGGGCTGACCTGATCTGCCTTGCAGATGAAGCCTTCGATGACTCCAAAGATATGATTATTTTTGATCCGCTTGAGACCTGGAAAAAGACGAAGATCGAGGGCGGCACCTATATCCTGCGTGAGCTCCTTGTCCCGGTCTTCCTGAAGGGTGAATGTGTCTACCAGTCTCCGAGCGTCATGGAAATACAGGCAATCTGCAGGAAGGAGCAGGACACACTGTGGGACGAGACACGGCGTCTTGTCAATCCGCATGAGGTATACGTCGATCTCTCAGACAAACTTTATAAGATCAAAAGCGAACTGCTGGAAGAGATGGGAACAGAAGCTTTAAAATATCAGTAACATACTTTGCCTCCGGACGTCATACGCTGTAAAAAGCTAAGATACCGGAGGTTTTTTATGAATTCCTATGCCCGTCTCATCAACCGTGAACACCGTTTATCAGAAACCTACGTACCAAAAGACCTGACGGAAGCCATCTTCCCATTCTGCGCCCCCCGGGGGGACAGCAAAAAGCTGATGCGCAAAGAGGCCGCCGACTGGGCCGCCCTTCTCTTTGCTCAGGCGAGGTGGGAAGGGATTCAGCTGTACGGCGTTTCCGGCTACCGATCGTATGCACGCCAGAAAGAAATCTACGACGAGAGAATTGCCGAACTTAAAGATCCGGAAGACAATCTGTTCATCGCACCCCCCGGGGCCAGTGAACATCAGAGCGGACTGGCCCTCGACGTTTCATGCGAAAGCATCAGCTATGATCTGACCGACGAGTTCGCACGCACCAGGGAGGGAAAATGGCTTGCCAAAAACGCCGCCCTTTTTGGTTTTATCCTGCGCTATCCCGCCTGCAAAACGGAAATAACCGGATACGCCTGGGAACCCTGGCATATCCGGTACGTGACACGTTCGCTGGCTCTTTACCTCACGCTGACTGGCCTGACACTCGAAGAGTTTTATCTGATGTAGGCAGGCGCCAGCTCAGCATACGCGATGAATTCAACACTACAAATATAGAAGATGCATTGTGGATCAGCGCACCGACAACCGGATTCAGAAACCCCAGACCCGACAGCAGTACGCCGCATACATTGACAATACAGGCAAATACAATGATGTTCTGCCGGATAATATGCGCGGTCCGTCTTGAAAGCGCAAGCGTAAATGGAAACGCCTCTATATTGTCAGCCATAAAAGCGATATCGGCCGTTTCTACCGCCACGTCTGTTCCGGCAGCTCCCATTGCAATGCCCACATCGGCAAGTGCAAGCGCCGGAGCGTCATTAATTCCGTCTCCGACCATTGCCACTTTCTCTCCCTGTTTTTGAAGTTCCTCCAGGTATTGCAGCTTCTCATCGGGCAAAAGGCCTGCATGATATTCTGTGATGCCAGCCTGACTGCATATTTCTCTGGCAGTGGCTTCGTTATCCCCCGTCAGCATCACGATCCGGCCGATTCCCATCTTCCGCAGCGCCTGGATTGTCTCCGGGACAGATTCTCTCAGTGTATCCGCCACAGAAATTCCGCCCAGTATTCTTCGTCCACAGACGATCAGCATGGCTGTCCTTCCAAGTTTTTCTTCCCGATCCAGAAACTCCTCTGCTTTTCCACCATCCGGATCACAGTCGTCGAGGACTTTCCGATTAGATACCTCATAGACTGCTCCCGGCAGGCTAACCCGGACTCCCCTGCCAAAAAGCAGTTCGAATTCGCCGTCGGCAAGCCCGGACAGATCCGTCTTTTTTACCGTTGTTAAATAGTCTCTGACGGCACCCGCTATCGGATGCTGTGAGTTTTTCTCAGCAATCCCAAGTGCCTGCAGCGTCTCCTGTTCGTACCCCCATGACACAAAGGATACCACTCGCGGCCTGCCCTTTGTCAGCGTGCCCGTCTTGTCAAGACAGACTGCCGTAATTTCAGCACAGCGTTCAATAGCGCTGCCGCCCTTCAGGATAATTCCGCGCTTTGCAGCATTTCCCACACTGGCGATCACTGCCGTAGGCGTCGCAAGAACCAGCGCACACGGACATGCGATCACAAGAATCGTCATCACCCGCATAAGATCCCTGGTGACAATCCCTACTACCGCGCATATTACCAGTATCACCGGCAGAAAATATTTTGCAAATGTGTCGGCAATTCTCTGTGTGTCACCTTTATTCTCCTGTGCTTCCCGCACCGTGCCGATGATCTTACCCAGAACCGTGTCGCTTCCGATCTTAACCGTCTTTATTTCGATGACGCCGTTTTCATTCAGCGCTCCTACATACACCGTGTCGTTCACGGTTTTATCTACCGGCAGGCTCTCTCCGGTTATAGACGCTTCATTGACGGAAGCCTGCCCCTTTATGATGACTCCGTCTACGGGTATCCGTTCTCCCGGAATCACCTTCAGGACATCTCCCGGGCGGACTGTTTTGATCGATACTTCCCGATACTCCTTATCTATGTACTTTCTGCAGACGGGCGGAACCAGTGATATCAGATCTCTGACCGCATTTTTTGTGCGTTCCATCGTCAGCTCTTCCAGTGCCTCCCCAAAGATCATCATGAAAGATACGATCGCACCCGACAGATACTCGCCTACGCATATCGTGCCAATGAGGGCAAGCACAACGAGAACGCCTGCGGTAACCTTCCTCAGTGATATCACAGCGGTCACGGTCGACCAGCAGACATATCCCCCCGCCAGGGTTAGCGCAACGACAGAAAACGGCACCGGAAACGGCACATGCAGTACGAAGTCCAAGAGCGCTGCAGCAAGAATCAAAGACGCCGTCAGCGCCGGAAACCACATGGTCTTCCATAACATTTTACTCATCATCAGGACTCCTTATGGCGATGCCTTCTAAAAATGGAATCTTTCTTTTTTTCTTTATTTTCACTGTTTTCCCCGTGATGATGGTGGTGATGGCGTTCCCCGTCCGGGACGCCAAAGATATCATCCATATCTTCCACACCATCCAGTATTCCGTGTTTTCCTTCATGCAAAATAAGTGTGTCCGGCATCACCGTTTGAGCCACCTTGTTCATCTGCACTAACATAACAGTTCCTCCTTCTCGTATCCCCCCTGGGGGGATATATTTCTTTTATTATAACATTCCTGAAGAGGGTGTCAAGAAGGAGTCCTCACATTTTTAGTTTTCCATCTGCTTACCGAGAAAAACAGCCGCCATCTGTGCCATTTTCTTTTCCGCATCGCCTATCTCCTTTTTTCCGCTTGCAATGATAACGGATCCGATGGCGTCACCGGCACTGATGATCGGCTGAATAACTGCTGACATATGATTTTCATCCTGTGATTCTACAAAACGGATGTGTTTATCACCGTTCCCTTCAATCTGCGCACTTTCTCTGTTTGCGATCATTTTCTCCAGCTCAGGACTGATCGCTTTCTGATTATATTCCTTCTGGTCAGGTCCAGAGGCCGCCACGATCTGGTCATGATCTGAGATACAGGCAAGGCATCCCGTTACAAAAGAAATTGCATCAGCAAATTCTCTGGCATATTTACTCAGCTCCCCAATCGGTGAATACTTTTTCAGGACAATCTCACCTTCCCGTCCGGTAAAGATTTCCATGGGTTCCCCTTCCCGGATGCGAAGTGTCCTTCGGATTTCTTTCGGCACCACCACACGTCCCAAGTCATCAATACGGCGTACAATTCCCGTTGCTTTCATATTCCGATTCCTCCGTTGTCTTTATCTGTTAATCCGTTTATACGATTTGATACTATTATCTGTTATAAATTGGATTAATATACACATAACGACATAGGAAAAGGAAGATTTTCCTTGCTTTTATTTTTTAATCTGATTGTTCAGTTTTCGCATTTCAGGAATAATAAAAAGTGCAACGATAACCGCAGACGCAACATCCGCCACAGGGGCAGAATACAGTATTCCATTCAGCCCCATAAAGAGCGGCAGAATAAGTATCAGCGGTATCAGCAGCAGCAGCTGGCGCAGCATAGAGAGCAGCGATGCCTTTAGCGGCTGCCCTGTCGCCTGAAAATAATTGGTGGATACGATCTGAAAGCCCGCGCAGAAGATACTGAACAGATAAGTTCTGAGGCACCTGACCGCAAAGTCGGTAAACTCCTGGTTCTCTCTGCCGAAGAGACCGATGATTGCCTCCGGTTTCGTCTGGCAGACAATCCACCCCAGAAAGATCAAAACCGTAGCAGCTGCCGCGGCCCATATGTATGTCTCTTTGATCCTGCGGTATTTTCCGGCACCCCGGTTATAACCCAGAATCGGCTGTGCACCGATTCCGACCCCGATTCCAAACGCTCCCATGATCATGGCAATCTTCATTACGATACCCATGGCGCTAAGTGCCACATCTCCGCCGATCGGACTTTTATCACCGTAATATACAAGTGAATTGTTCATTACCACCTGCATGATGCAGGCAACAGACTGCGTGATTCCGGAGGATATTCCGAGTGCCAGAAAACTCCCGATCAGTTTTCCTTTCAGGCGCATCTGCTTCCTGCGAATTCTCATATGGAGAGGATTCCTGGATGAACGTATAAAGTAAACGCTCAGGATGATTGCTGAAATAATCTGCGAGGTGATCGTCGCGACCGCAGCTCCCTTTACCCCCCAGTGGAATACAAAAATATAGATGGGATCAAGAATCGTATTCAGGCCTGCCCCGATGAGCATGCCATACATGGAAAGTCTGGGATGTCCGTCCGTTCTCGCCAGATTCGAAAGCACGATACTGACCATGTTGAACGGCGTCCCCAGCAGTATGATCGATGTATAATCAACTGCATAAGGCATGACCGTCTCGGTTGCACCGAATACCTTTAAGATTGGCCGCAGGAAGATAAGCCCGGCTGCCATCAGGACAATGCTGATCAGTATGGTAAAAATGAACGCGTTGTTTAATGTCTTTTCCGCCTCGTCATCCTTTTTCTCGCCCAGCCGGATCGCCGCATAGGCACTGCTCCCTGAGCCGATCAGCGTCCCAAAGGCAAGCAGAAGCGTCATGATGGGAAATGCCACCGTTGTCGCGGCATTTCCCAGGTATCCAATCCCCTGTCCGATAAATATCTGGTCTACAATATTATAGATGGAATTGATCAGACATGAGATGATGGCCGGCACCGAAAAGGTAATAAGTAATTTCCCCACCGGCTGTGTCCCCAGTGGATTTTCCGTCTTTATTATTTCATGATTGCCTTCCTGTATTTGTTTTGCATGTGTCATATCTTTCGTTCTGCTCCTTTCCCGTAAAGTCATCCAGTGCCATGCAGGATCTCTCTGCCATTTGCTTCAACGCCACATATACCATGCGCTCTTCCTCTTTAGAGAAGCCGTCAAACAGGAGTTCCTGCCACTGTTCTCTGATTTCGTATATTGCGTGTATATGTCTCACCGCACTTTCCCTGACGAACAGGTGCCTGATACGCCGGTCACGGCTGTCCGTTTCTACACGGATGTATCCCAGATCCAATAGCTTCTGCACTGCCCTTGTCACAGTCCCCTTATCAAAATTCCCCAGCCTGGCAAGATCATACATGGTGATCCCCTGGTTTTCATAAATCCTGAGCAAAAAAAAATGCTGACCGCTTCCGATAAGCTCCTCCTCCATTGCCATATCAAAATATCTTCTGGAATTCCGATATAGAACTGAAATAAACTTTGCGATTGTAACTTCTCGTTGACGCATACGCTCCTCCCTCTATTCGCCGTGTCTGTTTGTAAGGCACAAAAAAAGTTGACACCTCAACTTTTATACGAGTATTATATTCCCGTACAGTTGAAGAGTCAACTAATTTTCATTTTCCATTTGAATTTCCCGGATTTCCTCAAAGGTCATTTCTGTCAGTTGAATCCCTCAGGGCAGCCATGCTATAATAAATCCATCACAAAAAAGGAGAAACAAACATGGAAAAATGCCCTCTTCGAAAGCGGATGAACGATATCGTCTTCTCAATCGCACGCTACACAGAATTGATCATTTCCATTATCATCATGGCAGTCATCGCCATCCTGATCCTGGACCTGGTATCTGACCTGATGCAGATTCGCGCCTTCCACGCAGAAACTGAGTATTTTTCAACATTTCTTGCCAAGGCACTGAATCTGGTAGTCGGCATAGAATTTGTCAAAATGCTCTGTAAGCATACCCCGGAAACTCTCGTTGAGGTGCTGATGTTTGCCACTGCCAGGCAAATGGTAGTTGAACACCTTGATACCTGGCAGACGCTGATCGGGGTTGTGTCCATCACCATTTTGTTTGCCACCAGGAAGTATCTGTTCCTGCGCTCCGGAGAAAGCGACAGACTGACGGATAAATTTTAAAAAACATTTACTTACTCCAAAACAAAAAAAGAGAATCTGCTGCGCACTATGCTGCCCTATAGCAGATTCTCTCTGTTTATCAAAGCTCTTTTTTTAATTCTGCAATATACGCCGGTGTCGTCCCGCAGCATCCTCCGATGATCCCGGCTCCTGCCGTAACCAGTTTCTTCATATGCTGCGCGAAGGTTGCTTCATCCATACTGTAGCTGACATTTCCGGCACGATCCGTCCCTGGAAGTCCAGCGTTAGGTTTTGCAATAATTGGAACCGTCGCCTTATCTTTTATCCGGGCGATAACGCCTTCCAGCTGATCCGGTCCCAGCGAACAGTTCACGCCGATGGCTGCTGCCCCATGTTCTTCCAACGCCGGGACTGCCTCCGCCACATCTGTTCCATACAGTGTCATTCCCTTTTCGTTAACAGTAAAAGAACACATCATCGGAAGATCACAGACTTCATTTGCCGCATCGAGTGCTGTCAACGTCTCATCCAGACTCAGCATAGTCTCAATACCCAGCAGATCCACCCCGCCCCTGACCAATGCCCTGATCTGTTCCGAATATACGGCAAACAGTTCTTCACGCGTCATATCGCCCAGCGGTTCCATCAGTTCTCCCGTCATTGTGAGATCACCTGCCACATAAGCTTTTCCCTGCACAGCTTCCTTTGTAAGCCCGGCAAGACGAATATTCAATTCCTCCACCCGATCCACCAGCCCGTGCTTTTTCAGACTGATCCTGTTGGCAGTAAATGTGCACGCATATACGATCCGGCTGCCCGCCTTTGCATATTCTGATTGAAGTTTTTTAACAATTTCCGGATTCTTCAATATCCAAAGTTCCGCCGATTCCCTCTGGGGCATTCCCGCCGCCATCAGGTTGGACCCCGTCGCGCCGTCCATCAGTATCAGTTCCCGGCCTGCCCACCGTGCAAACTCCTGTTTCGTCATGATATCACCCTTTATTCCGCAGCTGCCCCGTCATCTGTTTCCTGGTCAGCCGCATTCCCTGCATCGTTTTCATTCCCTGCATCTGTCTCTCCATCAGCAGCGCCATCATCACCTGACTCTGCCGCTTCATCCGCAGCCGCCCCGTTATCAGATGTGTCCGCCGGCTCAGGAGTCGCCATACTGAACGATTCTTTATCCGTCAGTGTGACTTTTTTCCAGACTTTTTTATTCAGGGTAATGTCCGCCTCATCATACCATCCCTGGACAATCTCATCGAATGCTTCCTGCTGTTTTTCTTTTTTTATCGATTCCTTCTTTGAATCCGTAGCTTCCTGATCCAGTTTCTGATCCATTCTTACCACAAAATAGCTGGACTCGCCCTCGACAATTCCGTCATACAGCTGACCGTCTTCCAGCTCCGCCGCCTTCTCCTTCAGTGCTTCATCGAGAGATGTATCATCCTCTCCATACGAATACGTTGTCACGATGAAAGAATCGTCCAGTTCCTTCGCCATGGCCTCAATATCAGCCGACGCCGGGTCCTCTTCCGCCTTAAGCTCTTCCAGAAGGGTTTCCATCTTGCCGTAGGCTTCCTTTTTAGCGTCTTCCTCGAGATTGCCCATGGTCAGGGCCGCATAAGTCAGCGTAGACTGTGCCGCCTCCTCATCCGTCACCTTGATCTCAACATCTGCGATGACCGGTTCATATGCCTTTTTGTAGTAAGTACTGAGCTCCAGATACTCCCTGACATCACTTTCCGTGACGCCTATTTTTTTCAGCGTCGCCGCATCATTTGCCTCGATAAACGTTTTTGCTGCCTCGTCCATCGCAGTTTTTTCTTCATCTGTTACCGCAATGCCATACTCATCTGCCCTTGTACGGGTCAGATACATTTTTTCCAGGGTGGCAAGACACTCATTCTTCGTCTGTTCACCGTAAGTGATCCCGTCTGCCGTCTCCTGATCCCACATGCCCTGGCTGGAATCCATCCCGTACATCGAGTAAATGGATTTATAATAGTATTCCGTCTGGGCCTGCTGATACCTGAGCGCAAAACTTGCGACCCCAAGCGGCACCTCTTCCTGATTCACCGTCGCCACGGTCTGTGTGCCGTCCAGGTCTTTCGACCCGCATCCCGCCATCATCGTTATTCCCAGTGCGGCTGCCATCACCGTGCACACTGCTTTTATGCTGAACTTCTTCATTTCTTCCTCCTGTGCTTTCATGTACTAATTCATTACAGTCATTTCAGTATTATACCTTATCTCTCCGAAAAACTCAATATTTGACGCAGCAATTGTTCCGTATGTTCCATCATCGGCAGTACCTCTTTTGCCTTTCGTTTTGCAGGCCGGTAGATGAAATACGGATTGTTCTCAATCTTAAAATTGAGTTCTCCGTTAAACTGTTCTAAAAGCTGCGGGATTTCTGCCGGATTCAGCTTCGCACGTTCATGCATGGTGAGCTTCACTTCCTCCCCGCGCTGTTTCACCTCCACCACGTAAGCCTGATGGGCGAGCGCCTTCATATTGGCGATCGCCAGAAGATTCTGCACACATTTGGGCGGATCCCCAAAACGGTCTACAAGCTCCTCCAGAATATCTTCATATTCATCCTGCGACTCAATCCCCGCGATTCTCTTATAGATATCAAGCTTCTGTACTTCATTCGTGATGTATTTGTCCGGAATAAATGCATCAATGTTCATATCAATCGTGGTCTCAAAGTCTTCCTGCTGCGGAATCCCTTTTTCTTCCTTAACTGCCTCATTCAGCATTTTACAGTACAGGTCGTAACCGACTGCTTCCATATGACCGTGCTGTTCCGCACCGAGAAGATTTCCGGCGCCTCTTATTTCCAGGTCCCGCATGGCTATCTTAAATCCGCTTCCGAGCTCTGTGAATTCCCGTATTGCGTGAAGACGTTTTTCCGCAATCTCTTTGAGCACCTTATCACGCTTATACATCAGAAAAGCATACGCTGTACGGCTGGAACGTCCGACCCGTCCCCTCAGCTGGTACAGCTGTGATAATCCGAGCTGGTCTGCGTCATGGATAATCATCGTATTGACATTGGAAATATCAAGTCCCGTCTCAATGATCGTGGTCGAGACAAGCACGTCGATCTCTCCGCTGATAAATCCATACATGATCTTTTCCAGCTCACGTTCATTCATCTGCCCGTGAGCAAACGCCACATTCGCCTCCGGAACAAGCTTTGCTATTCTCCCTGTAATATCGGCAATCGTCCGAACGCGGTTATACACGTAATACACCTGTCCGCCGCGCGCCAGTTCTCTGCTGACGGCTTCTCTCACCATCTCATCATTATATTCCATTACATATGTCTGAATCGGCATCCGGTCCATCGGAGGCTCTTCCAGCACGCTCATATCACGAATTCCGATCAGACTCATATGAAGCGTACGCGGAATCGGCGTCGCTGTCAGTGTCAGTACATCCACATTCTGTTTCAGCTTTTTGATCTTCTCCTTGTGGGTGACGCCAAAACGCTGCTCCTCATCGATGATCAGCAGACCAAGGTCTTTATACTGCACATCGGCAGAAAGCACGCGATGCGTGCCAATCACGATATCCACCCATCCCTTTTTCAGATCTTCCACCGTCTTTTTCTGTTCCGCTGAACTTCGAAATCTGCACAGCAGATCAACACGGACCGGAAAGTCTTTCATTCTCTGCAAAAACGTATTGTAATGCTGCTGCGCCAATATCGTTGTCGGCACCAGATAAACCACCTGTTTGCCTTCCTGTATCGCTTTAAAAGCCGCCCGAATGGCAATCTCCGTCTTGCCGTATCCAACATCCCCGCAGATCAGACGGTCCATGATTTTTCTGCTCTCCATATCATGCTTGGTGGCTTCAATGGCAAGCAGCTGATCTTCCGTCTCCTCAAATGGGAACATCTCCTCGAATTCTCTCTGCCACACGGTATCCTCTCCGTACATGTGTCCGTCTTTTTCCTGCCGGGCTGCATAGAGTGCCACGAGGTCTTTGGCAATATTTTTTACCGCACCCCGCACGCGTGTCTTCGTCTTATTCCATTCCTGACCGCCCAGCTTGTTGAGCTTCGGCTTTTTGGCATCCGCTCCCGCGTATTTCTGCAGCATATCCAGCTGCGTAGCAAGAATATAGAGGTTGCTTTTGCCCGCATATTCGATCTTGATATAGTCTTTCATAACTTTATCAATCTCTACTTTTTCGATTCCCCGGTAGACGCCGAGACCGTGATTCTCATGGACAACGTAATCACCGATTGACAGCTCGGTAAAACTGCTGATCTTTTTCCCGCTGTACTCAGTCTTACGTTTCCGCTTCTTTTTCTCTTTACCAAAAATATCAGTCTCAGCAATAATCACAAATTTGATCATCGGATACAGAAATCCACGGTGCGCATGACCATATGTCACCATGATTTCCCCCGGCTGTACGAGGCGGTTCAGATCTTCCCCGTAAAAGCTGCCCAGACCTTCATTCTGAAGATCCTGCGCCAGACGCTGCGCACGGGTTCTTGACCCGCACAGCAGGATCACACGATAGCCTCCGCGTTTCCATCCCGCCAGGTCCCTGACCAGCAGTTCAAAGCTGTTATTATAGGAGTTCACCGATTTTGCTGTAATCTGATACTTTTCACGGACATCCCACTCGCCTTTTCGCGGTTCAATAGATGAGATCGTGATACACTTGCAGAGATTCAGCATGCCGACAACACTCTGACAGGATTTCAGCAGGTCTGTCTGTCCGGGCAGCACATATCCCTTCTCCAATCGATTTGCCATACTCTGTCGGAATTCTTCTTCAACCGCAGCTGCATTTTCAACAACACGGTTCGGTTCATCAACACAAAACAATGTGTTTTCCCTGTCAAAATAGTCCAAAAAACAAACAGTTTCTTTATAAAAATAGTGCAGAAAATTTTCAGCACCTGACATGTCATATAATTCATTTACCCTCTCACAGACCTCATCGACGGCTCCAGAAAGTCTGGCGGCCTCCTCCGTTTTCATATCCCCCCGGAGCTTTTTGATCAGCTGTGATGCCTCTTTTCGAATCGCCTTAACCCCGGCGGCTGCGCATTCTGCAGTTAATACCATCTCGGAAGCCGGGTAAAGGCGGATCTCTTCGAGATTTTCAATGGATCTCTGACTCTCCGCATCAAAACTGCGGATCGAATCGATTTCATCTCCCCAAAGTTCAATTCGCAGGGGGTTTTCCTCCGTCAGCGGAAATACGTCTATTATGCCGCCGCGAACAGAGAACTGCCCTGATGTCTCCACCTGTGCACTTCTCTCATATCCCATAAAAACGAGCTGTTTTTTCAATTGTTCCACATCTATTGTGCTGTCATTTTTAAAAACCAGAATCTGTTTTCTAATCACCGAAAGCGGCAGCAGATAATCCATACAGCCCGGCATGCTGGTGACAACAGTAACCTCATCCTCTTCAAGAAGCGCCTTGATCACCTGCATACGCTGTTTTGTAAGCAGGTTCCCATGGATATCCGCCTGAAAGAAAATCAAATCCTTCGCTGGGTACAAAAGGGCCTTTGGTTCGTAAAACCTCAGGTCCTCATAGAATTCTTTTGCTTTTACATCATTTTCGGCAATGACCAGCCTGTGGCCAAATACCCGCCCAAGTCCATGTACGATGTGAGCCTTCTGTGACTCAATGCAGCCGGTTATCTGCCGCACACCGGTCCTTCCCTTTTTCAGGCTGTCCGCAATCTCCTGGAACTCCGCTAACTCCTCCAGCGGTTTTTGCAATGCATCCATCTTTATTCCTTTACTGTCTGTTTTATACAGTTATACTCATTCATAGCCTTATCAACTTCATCCCGGAGCATAAGCTCCACCGCTTTCCCCGCACGCACAATCGCTTCGTCAACCATTTTTCTCTCGCCATCCGGAAAATGTCCCAGCACATACTGGGCAAGATCCCAGCCCTTTGGCTTCTCGCCGACCCCGATTTTTACCCGAAGAAAATTCTGTGTTCCCAGATGAGCTATGATGTTTTTAATCCCGTTGTGCCCTCCGGCGCTTCCTTTTTTCCTGATGCGGAGCTGGCCTGGTGCCAGACTGACATCATCGTAAAGGACAATCAGTTCACGCTCCGGATCTATCTTATAATAGTCTGTCAATTCACGTACGGATTCTCCGCTCAAATTCATATATGTCACAGGTTTCGCCACGATCACTTTCTGCGAACCGATCATTCCCTTCCCGTACATCGCCTTATGCCTGACGCCAGAATAAGGAATCCGATAAGTATCGATCAGATAATCAATCGCGTCGAATCCCACGTTGTGGCGGGTGTGTTCGTACTGCCTGGTAGGATTTCCAAGACCTACAATTATATACATGGTAGTTTTCCTCGCCTTATCAATTAAAATAAACCAGTTCTTCTTTCGGCTCTTTTGCCGGTCTTACTTCTTTCGCATAGAGCACAGGCCCCTCATCGTGATAGACCTTCATATATTCCCGGTGAATAGATGCAGTGACCTCAACCCAGCTGCCCATCTCCAGAGACGGAGCCCCCTGATATCTGCACACGTATCCGATAAAACTGGTATCATCGGCGCAGCACGTCATCGCCATCCTTCCGGCGACAAAGAATTCTGCATCCAGGTCTTCACTTTTTAGCACCATCCCTTTGTAACGGACTGTTTTCCCTTCGTAGTCCTCGGGATTATCCATCATATCCACATACCAGATGCCGTAGTCCTCTTCCATAATGTCTATGATATCGGCATCCAGATCAAACGGCATACCGTCTTCGAAGATGTCCTCCACTTCTCCGTCTTCATTCTCGAAAATAATCTCTGCAGCCGGATTGACTACTTTGACGCTGCGCCGAAAGGATGCGAGCGGCTGTTCTTTATTGCAGCGGTTAAACAGGACCAGCTCTGCATCTCTTACCATCTCAACAAAAAGGGATTTCAGATTTTTCATATAGATTTCGAAACAGCTTGCGTCAACAGTCACAATCTGCTGAATGATCCCCCATCCTTCCGGTAATTCCATCTGAAGAAGCTTCGACACAGACCACAGCGGGTTAAACTCCAGCAGCACGCGCTCCGGCCGATGCTTTTTCGCAAGATAACGCAGCGCATCTTCGGTAAAGTCTTCCGCCTCCTCGATCACCTCAATCACCGTCCTCCGGCGTCTCCTGAGTTCTGTTTCATCATATTCTACTTCACCCTCCTCACACAGGATCAAAAGGGTTGTCTCCGGTATATTAAAATAATTCTGATGGATCGTTCCATCCAGAAACGTTGTTTTTCCGCTCTCAAGAAATCCGGTCACAAGATAGACCGGCACCTCTATGTCTTTATACTCCATACCTTTTCACACCACCCGTCCCTATGAAAGTGCAAACAGCTCTTCCAGTTTCGATTCGTTCAGCTTCGAGCCTATCACACAAAGCCTTCCCGTAAATTCAGGGCTTCCCTCCCTGATTTCGTACTCTTCCGGAACCATGTCAAAGTAATGCCAGATCCCCGCCTCATCCGGGACCATCCCCTTGGCGCGCAGTACCGTTCCGTACTCTCCGCCGTCTGAAAGCGCTTTTAAGATTCTGTCAATCTCATCTCTTCCATATGTTCTGGCCGTCTCAGTTCCCCAGCTGGTAAACACTTCATCCGCGTCATGATGATGGTGATGGTCATGTCCGCATCCGCAGGCCTCCCCGTGCTCGTGGTGATGATCGTGGTCATGTCCGCATCCACAGTTCTCCCCGTGCTCATGGTGATGATCGTGGTCATGTCCGCATCCGCAGTTCTCCCCGTGCTCGTGGTGATGATCATGATCGTGCCCACAACAGCAGGCCTCCCCGTGCTCATGGAGATGTACTTCTTCCTCCAGTTTCGTCACCTCATCTTCCATGACTTCCAGGACTTTTTTCCCGCCAAGCTGTGAGATGGGCGTGGTGATAATATGTGCATGGCTGTTAATCTCCCTGATAGAAGCAACCGCCTTCTTTATCTTATCTGCAGCAGCCTTGTCTGTCCTGCTCAGAATGACCGTGCCTGCGTACTCGACCTGGTTTTCATAAAACTCACCGAAATTCCTCAGGTACATGTTACACTTATTCACATCCACTACTGTAATATGACTGTTCAGACGGATATCACACTCTTTTTCCACTTTTTCTACCGCTTTCATAACATCTGAGAGGAGTCCCACTCCAGAAGGCTCGATCACAATCCGGTCCGGATGATACTTTTCAATGACCTCTTTCAGCGACGTCCCAAAATCCCCCACAAGCGAGCAGCAGATGCACCCGGAATTCATCTCCCTGATCTCAATCCCCGCGTCTTTCAAAAATCCTCCGTCAATGCCGATTTCACCGAATTCATTCTCGATCAGCACCACCTGTTCATCCTTCAGCGCATCTGTAAGCAGCTGTTTTATCAGGGTTGTCTTTCCGGCTCCCAGAAATCCGGAGATAATATCTACTTTTGTCATGTCTTTTTCCGTCCTCTCTTACAAATTTCGTTTAATCAAAAGAAAGAGGCTGTTATTCAACAGCCCCCAGCACTTCGCTTAATTAGATCATTAACCATTAATCATAAAGTTAAACAGTTTATCGATATCTTCTTTCTCAGAAGCAATAATTTCCAGTTCCGGAATCTCTCCGCCTGAAAAAATATTCGCCAGGGATACATACTGGCAAAGTTTTGATTTCAGGTTCAGCCTGTCGCCTTCTCCCGTTACCAGTTCTACTTTTCCTTTACAGCTGTCTACTACTTCAAAAAATTTGTCAACATCATTAATATTCTTAATTTTCATGATGATTACTCCTTTCTAAACCCAATCCGTTATTTGTCTTGCTTAGCCATATTATATACCACAATCCCGCCAAATGCAAAGCTTTTTACAGAAAATTAATTGCCGCATTCGATACTGATTTCGTTAAATTTGCCCAAAATCTCATCGATTTTTATGTCATTTCGTGCGGTTCCAGAAACATCGATAATATTTTCACCCTGGTGCATCATGATCAGCCTGTTTCCGTATTCAACGGCATACCGAAGATTGTGTGTCACCATGATTGTCGTGAGTTTTTTCTCTTTTACAATCTGGGCAGTCAGTTCCATGATGATCTCAGCCGTCTTCGGGTCAAGAGCTGCCGTGTGTTCATCCAGGATCAAAAACTCAATCGGAGTCATCGTTGACATAAGAAGAGACAGTGCCTGCCTCTGTCCGCCCGAGAGCGCCCCGACTTTCGTGTCAAGTTTGTTTTCCAGCCCCAGGTTCAGCGGTCGGAGCATCTGGGCATACCGGTCCTTCCTTTTTCTGTTCAATCCGCCTCCCAGTCCATAGCGTTTGCCCTTGTTATCCGCAATCGACATATTTTCCAGAATTGTCATGCTCGGGCACGTCCCCTTCGCCGGATTCTGATAAACTCTTCCTATGCTGCGCAGGCGTGTAAACTCTTTTTGGTTCGTGATATCTTCTCCATTCATGACAACCTGCCCCAGGTCCACATCAATACTGCCGCAGATGATATTCAGCATGGAGGTTTTTCCGGAGCCATTACTGCCTACCACAGAGACAAACTCACCCTCATTTACGGTCAGATCATATCCCCGGAACAGGCACATCTCATTGACAGAACCGGGGTTAAAATATTTGTGTATATTTTTAAGCTGCAGCATCTGTCTTCACCCTCCTTTTGCGCTCCATTCCCAATACCAGAATAATCAGGAACAGTACTGCCGTTATGAGTTTTAAGTCGCTCGCGGCAAACCCTCTGCTGATCGCTACTGCCACACACGCTTTGTACAGGACCGATCCGATGATCACACTCGACGTCACACGCAGCAGTGTGACCTTCCGAAACAGACTCGTTCCGATAATCACACTTGCAAGCCCGATTACTACGGTTCCCGTACCCATGGAAGCATCAAAGTAACGCTGCTGCTGCGCATAGATACAGCCTCCCAGTGATACCAGGGCATTGGATACCGCAAGACCCACGATCTTGACCGTCCCTTTATCGACGCCCAGTGATGTGATGATCGTCGGATTATCGCCCACCGCCCGAAGCAGGAAACCAGACTTTGTGCTCATGTACCAGTCGAGCGCAAATTTCGCAATCAGAGTGAGCACAAAAATAATAATCACCGTTTTAAACGGCGCCAGGCCACCGGTAAAGATGCCGTTTACGATCGGATTATCAAAAATTGTTTCACTGTTATAGATGGGAAGATTTGCTTTTCCCCCCGCAATTCTCAGATTCACAGTATACAGAGCTGTCATCATAATGATACCCGACAGCAGGTCTCTCACCTTCAGTTTTACATGAATCAATCCTGTCAGGACGCCGATCAGCGCCCCCGCCAGCAGCGACACAGGCAGTGTCAGCAGAGGATTCACACCCCTGCTGATTAAAACGGCCGTGACCGCAACCCCCATCGGAAAGCTGCCATCCACCGTAAGATCCGGAAAATCCAGGATTTTATACGTGATATACACGCCGAGAGCCATGATACCGTAAATCATGCCCTGTTCCAATACACTGATCAGTAATGCCACAATACTCCCCCATTTCTGTTTTCACTTACTCTGCACTGATGCTGTCAAATACTTCCGCCGCCTCTTTTACTTTTGTATCATCCAGCCGGAAACCAATCGCCTCTGCGACTGCTGTATTTACATAGAATTCCGCACCGGAGCAGATTTCATACTTCATTTCTTCCGCCTCAGCCTCGCCTTTCAGTACCTTGGCAGCCATCGCTCCGGTCTGTTTTCCAAGCTCGATATAGTCGATCCCCATGGAAGCCAGGCAGCCATTTTTCACCTGCTCAACCTCACTTCCGAAGACCGGAATCTTGGCTTCATTTGCGTAGGAGAGAACCGTCTGCAGTCCCTGTACAACTGTATTATCTGTAAGATTGGTAATACAGTCTGCTTTTTTAACCATGTCAGCGGCCGCCAGGTCTACATCCGCCAGGGCACTGATACCTGTCTCAACGATCTCAAATCCATAATCTCCGGCGAGCTCTTTGTACTCTGCGATCGTGCTCACGGAGTTTGCCTCACTCGTGGTATAAATAATTCCGATTTTTTTTGCCTCAGGCATCAGTTCCCTGATCATCTGCAGCTGTTCGGATACCGGCAGCGCATCCGAGGTTCCCGTAATGTTTCCCACGGAATTTCCTTCCTCGTCTGCAAGTCCCGCTTCCACAGGATCAGACACCGCTGTATAAATCACCGGAATATTAGAATTCATACATGCGTTATACGCACTTCCCGCACTTGGAGTCGCGATTGCGCAGATCATATCTACCTTCTTGGACACGTAGTTGCTGGCAATCGCGCTGGCAGTCCCTGTGTCCGCCTGCGCATTGTCATACAACACCTCCAGATTCTTATCTTCTTCAATACCCGCTTCTTTCAAACCCTCCAGAAAACCTTCCCTGCAGTTGTCAAGAGATCCGTGTTCTGCAAACTGTGAGATTCCGATCGTATAAGCCTCTTCACCGCCAGATGCACTGCCGCCTTTGCTGCTCCCGCATCCTGCCATTGCCAATGTCACCACTGCTGCCATCATTGCTGCCAATACTTTTTTCTTCATAATTCTTCTCCTTTTCTCTCCGCCGGAAAAGTTTTTCGTCCATCTCGGTCGTGGCTCCACTACCCCGCCGGGCTCACCTCGATTCCGCTTCGCTGCATCTCGGTCGCGGCTGTCGCGCCCCACTACCCCGCCGGGCTCACCTCGATTCCGCTTCGCTGCATCTCGGTCGCGGCTGTCGCCGCATACCCGCAAGCATATAGCATGCGTGATATGCAAGCATCTCCCGCATGCTATATGCTTGCGGGTGCCCGGCTCATAGAAAACGCGAAAAAAACCGTCTCAAGCTTTTGCTTGAGACGGTAATAATAGGCATTATTATCGCGGTACCACTCAAATTGACGAAATTGTCCACTTTCTCACGTACTAACATACGCTCCTGATTGATAACGGGTTCGGTTCCCGGCAGCGCCTACTTTTTTCATTTCAGACTGCCCTCAAAAGTCCATTCAGCTAAAAACTCCATATGGCAATCCCACCATCTGCCACTCTCTGAAATTTCGTTTGAAGCCTACTCTTCTTTCTCGACGGTTTTATAATTTATGTATACACTTTAGTACAGAATTTTGTGAATGTCAAGAAATTCTTGCCCTATTCCAAACATTTTTTAAGTGCAAATCTTCTTGTCCGGTATAAGCCGGGCAGGAAGATTTGCCGTTTGAGCGGATACAATTGCAGATTCGTCAGCGCTTTTTGAATATGATTAATTGTAAGATCTCTGATAAAAATACAAGAACACCACTTATCAGGCAGATCTTTGCCGCCGTATGGCTGTCCCTTCCGGCAAATGAGACCGCTCCTGCTATCAGTCCGGCACCGGTTAAGAATGAAACCGTTTTACCTGCAATGCGTACAGGCCGGCGGTTCCATGCGCGATTCACAGACTTATCAAATTTGTCTGCTGCGTTTTCAATGATTTGCTCAAATCTTTCCTCTGTCATATTCGACCTCCTCATAGTAATCAAGCATGATTAGTACCCTCTTTAATACATGGTGTTTGTATGTATTTTGATAAAAAATAAAATTGCCGGGCAATTCTATTTTTTATCAGTATTTTGCATCACTCGCTCTATCGTCTGCTTCGAATACTGCAGAATTTCTTCGTCTATGACCGGAAGACCCAGTGCGTCAAACATATCTCTGGCAAAATATAGTCTTTCAATCAGCTCATCCTTTGAGCAGGAAAATATGGACGGAACAAACCAGATATCTATGACCATGGTAAATATACTGCAAAGCGCCTTCGGGTACTTTACATCTTTGATAGATCCGTCTGCCACCCCTTCCTGAAACAGCTCCTCAAAAAATGGAGCAACGATTCTCTGATTGTTTTCAATATAATCCGCCAAAATTCTGGGGTTGTTTAACAGCGGAACGGACATTAGATTTAATTCCTGCTGTTCCTGATTCTGGTACTGCAGTTTGATGACTTTTTTTATCTTTTCCAAACCGCTTAATCCCTTTTCACCTCGCACTTTTTCAAAAGGATTATTTTCAAAAAACATTTTATCTCCCAAAGCATCCAGGACTTCCTCTTTCGACTTGAAGTGGTGATAAAAAGCTCCCCGTGTCAGTCCGCCCAGATTGTTTACGATGTCTAAAACCGTGGTTTCCTCATACCCTTTTTCGAGAAAAAGCTTTAACGAGACATCCAGTATTTTCTGTACCGTTTCCTCCGGATATTTATTGCGCGGCATTTGTCCTCCCCTTTCCTTAAATACATACACCATGTTTGTATTGATATTAACATACATTGTGTATGTTGTCAATGAACCTCCGCATTTAATTTTTAACGCTCCAATGTCCGGGTGTTTGACATCTGTTACGGTTCCAACTCTCATCATCTTTATGCTATACTGTTTACAACATCAAACAAGGAGGACTGCCGCTGTGAAGTACCGTAACATCATGAACATATCCCTCCAGCAGATTCAGATTTTTTTGAAATGCTGCAGGTATCTGAACTTTTCCCGTGTTGCAGAGGAATATAATTTCACACCTTCCATGATCAGCAAAACTATCAAAAGTCTGGAAGACCTTCTGGGCATCCCGCTTTTTGTCCGAAAATACCACCGTCTGGACCTGACCCCGGCGGGAAGGGAACTGGAAAAAGGATGGGAATCCATCTGCCAGACACTGGTAGAAACCGTCACCAGAGCCTATGATATTCAGGAACAGCTGTCTGCCCGTCTCCGGATCGGAATACTGGAAACCACCAGATTCTGTGCAGATTATATCACCATGAAACTGGAAGGCAATCTGTCCGAAAGTATCATGAAAAATATTCAGTGGGAGCGAAGAGATATGCACCATCTGCCTCAGGCGCTGGAGGATGGGCAGGTAGATCTGATCATTACGTGGTCCGGTGAGATCCCGTATCTGGATGCCCGGATCAGCAGCTGGAAAAAAATTTTTGACTCGCCTGACGCAGTATTTATTCCCCGCGGGCATCCGCTGTTCGATAAGCCGCTGACCTCCCTTGCAGAGTGCCGGCCCTACCCGTTTATCACGCTCTCCCCTGCGAGCTACCCTCACTATTATGAATATCTGGAAACACTCTGTAACGGATATGGGTTCTCACCTCTCCTCTCCACCCTTTGCGGCAGCACAGACTCCGCCCGCTATAACCTTTCCATGGGAAAAGGTATCTACGTAGCACCCAGCCTGCTCTGTGCAGACTGGGAAACCGAGGATATTCACAAGCGGGAGCTTCAGGGTGAGGCCCAGTCCGGGCTGATCGTGGCGTGGAAAAAAGGAACTCTGACTCCGGTCATGGAACAGATCATCAGCCTGATCGCCAGCTGATCCGTCCGCTGTACTCTCACTGTGCCATTTTGGAATCGTGTATTGCTGACCTTTCGTTTTACGATAACTGCTTCCATCGTTACAATAAAAGCAGTTATCAGAAACCATAATATGTTTGGGAGGTAATCAACATGGCAGACGAAAAAAATTTTTTAAGCTACTCCGCAGCAACCTTTGAAAATCTGGCCAACTGGCCCAATGCAGAGGTCCCGCTGATGGCGCTTGTGACTGAGCTGATTCCGGAACTATGTCAGGTTCCGTACGACTATCTTTTGCGGGACGACCCTGAGGCTATGGCGGAGTGTACACTTCTGGTTCAGGAATATCTGAATCTGGACACCATCATTGCCAACCTGGATATCTACAATTTTGAGGCGGAAGCTATGGGTGCCAAACTCCGTTTTTACCCTGACCACTGTTCCGATATTGACCGAAGCGAATACTTCATCCAGACCCCCGCAGATCTTGATAAGATCAAATTCCGCGGATTAGATACCGGGCGTTTTCCTTATCTGCTCCGCTACTGTGAAGCCTATAAGAAACATACCGGTACGGACACCTTCCCCATGTTTTCCGCCCCATGGACTTTGGCAGGAAACCTGTACGGAGTTGACAACCTGATCATGGACACCGTGGAGGATCCCGAATTTGTAACGGAATTCCTGCATCGGATCGTAGATGATTTTCACGTTCCCATGTATCATGCGCTGGCTGAAGTTCTTCCCGGTTTTCATCAGGTATCTCTGGCCGACGCCTTTGCCTCGGTCCCGGTCGTCACCCCGGAAATCGTACGCAAATTCATTAAGCCCTCACTGGAGCGCCTGATGGAAAAGCTGAATATGCCCGGCATTTCCATGCAGGACACCGCCTTTTTCGGAACCGCCCAGCTGTCCGGCGAAGATCGGAAGGAATACGAGGAATTTATTATCTGGTCCAACGATATGTTTTTCTGCATTGACCCGGATCTGACTGAGCTGACGCCGGAATATGCCCGTCAGGTCGCCACAGACCATCTGGTTCCCCTGATGGCGGGGATTTCCGCTAAGCAGGTGGAATTCGGCGCCATCAAGGAGACCGTAGAGATCATCAAAAATTTTGTCCTGAAGGGCAAAAACGGCCCCACACCGCTGTTTTTCTTCTTCAACAACCTTTCACCAAAAACAGCGGTTGATAAATTACTTGCCGCCGCCAGGGCAGTGCGCATCTACGGTGCCCCCGGGGCGAATGAAAACACCCCTTATGAGCTTCCTTCCGTCATCCCGTTTGAGGAATTTCTGAGGGATAAGATCAGACACAATCAGGCTGGTTATGCATTTCACTGGCTCAAAGTCTCTTCCATATCCCTGTAAAGATAATGCAGAGGAAGACCGGTTAACCGGTCTCCCTCTGCATTTACATCATCCCCTGATTGCAGGTTATATTTTCGAATAGATTCGTATGTTTCTGCTCGTCAGCTGATACACATCGCCCCTTACGTTGCCAAGCGACGGTATCTGCTGTCTTGCATTCGCAACCTCATCCGGGGCGATCCGAGCCATAACCAGGGTTTCTTCATCCCCGCCTTCTGCCAGGACCTCACCCATGGGACTAATGATCATAGAATGACCGTGTGACGTAAACGCGGGTTTATCGCCGCACTGACAACACGCCAGCACATAGCAGGTGTTTTCAATCGCACGCGCACACAGCAGCGTTTTCCAGTGTTTTTGTCCGGTCGCCCTCGTAAAATTTGCAGCCACAATCATTGCCGTGGCTCCATTTCCCGCCATGATCCGATACAGTTCCGGAAACCGTACATCATAACAGATCGACAGTCCAAAGCATCCAAGCGCAGTATCCGCCAGCACAATTTCGTTTCCCGGCTCTATACCGTCCGACTCCCGATACGCCGGCCCGTCTGCCACCTCAACATCAAACATATGTAATTTCTTATAATCACAGATACAGGATCCGTCGGGTCCAAACATCAGGCTTGTATTATACGGATTCCCGCTATCATTTCTCTGCGTGATGCTACCTCCGTGAATATAGATACCGTAATCTTTGGATTTCGAGGAAAAGAACTGATCCCACTGTCCGGGAACCGTCTTTGCGTGCTCCCTCATCTCTGTTCCGATATAGTCGACGGTCTCAGGAAATACCACAAGAGAAGCGCCTGCCGTGGCTGCCTTATCCAGCAGCGCTTCAGCACGCCGCATATTCTTCCGTTCATCCGCCCCGGAATCCATCTGGACCAGGGCGGCTTTAAATGAATTCTTTCTCATAAGACACTCTCCTGCCCGCTGCATCCCCCGCATAACAATTAAAACAGAAAAACCGCTACTCCATACGGCGGAAGTTTATACTCAAAAGAATACGGTCTTCTGTCACACGGTTTTGCCTGTGCAGTGTACTCCACTTTACGAATCACAGTTTCGCCTCCGAATTTCGGATCAGCGCTGTTTAAGATCAGACGGTACTTTTTCTTTTTCGGTACGCCCACGCGGTAATCCCTGCGTTCAATCGGCGTAAAATTGCAGACAAACAGCAGATTATTCCTTCCCGTAGGAGAATGCCTGACAAAACTGAAGATACTCCGGTCCCCGTCATCGGCATTGATCCATTCAAAGCCCTCAGGGTTTCTGTCCATCGCATACATTGCAGGGTATTTCTTATACAGGTTTAAGAGCTCCGTTACAAACGCCTGGAGCTTTTTATGCTTATCCTCCCTCAGCAGATACCAGTCGAGCTCCCGTTCCTCACTCCACTCCCGAAGCTGCCCGAATTCCTGGCCCATGAACAGCAGTTTCTTTCCTGGGTGTCCGAACATAAACGAATATCCCACTTTCAGGTTCTCAAACTTACTCTCCATGAGTCCCGGCATCTTATTGATCATGGAACATTTCAGATGTACTACCTCATCATGAGACAACACCAGCACATAATTCTCACTGTAAGCATACGTCATGGAAAAGGTCATCCGCGTATGGTTATATTTCCGAAAATATGGGTCGAGCTTCATGTACTCCAGAAAATCATGCATCCAGCCCATATTCCACTTCAGGCTGAAGTTCAGGCCGTCTTCCTCAACCGGCCCGGTCACCTTCGGCCACGCCGTCGATTCTTCTGCGATCATCACCGATCCCTTATTGCGTCCCAGAATTACTGTGTTGAGATGCTTAAAGAACTCGATGGCCTCAAGGTTTTCATTCCCTCCATATTTATTGGGCACCCACTGCCCGTAGTCTTTCCCATAGTCCAGATACAGCATGGAAGCCACCGCATCCACCCGCAGACCGTCGATATGAAAATGTTCAATCCAGAACAATGCACTGCCGATTAGGAAATTTTTGACCTCATTCTTTCCGTAATCAAAGATTTTTGTCCCCCAGTCAGGATGCTCTCCTTTCCTCGGATCCGCATATTCATAAACCGCTGTGCCGTCAAAGTCGGCAAGACCGTGTGCATCCCTCGGAAAATGTGCCGGCACCCAGTCCAGGATAACCCCGATCTTATTCTTATGAAGATAATTGACCAGATACTGGAATTCCGCCGGAGAACCGTAACGTGAAGTCGGTGCATAATACCCCGTCACCTGATACCCCCAGGAGCCGTCAAACGGATACTCCGCAATCCCCATCAGTTCAACATGTGTATAGCCCATCTGTTTTACATAATCAGTCAGTGCGTGAGCAAATTGTTTATAGTCATAAAACCCGTCTTCATTTTCATCTGTAACCGGGTGTTTCATCCAGCTGCCCGGATGTACCTCGTAGATTGACATTGCCTCATCTCTTGGTTCGATCTCTGCACGCTTTTTCATCCATGCACTGTCTCCCCATTTAAGATTGGAAACGTCTGCAATCCTGGATGCGGTCCCCGGGCGTTTCTCTGCCCAGTTGGCAAACGGGTCCGCTTTGTACAGACCCTTTCCATTCTTCGCAGTGACATAGAATTTGTACAGGTCCCCAACCTTTGCCTCCGGTATAAAACACTCAAACACACCGATATCTCCGACCTTTTCCATCGGGTTTGCCTCTTCCGCCCAGCCGTTGAATTCGCCGATTACGGAAACAGCCCTCGCCTTTGGCGCCCACACGGCAAAATAAACACCTTTCCTGCCATCAAACACCATCGGATGCGCACCCAGCTTTTTATAAATCTCATAATGCGTACCCTGGCCAAATAAATACTGATCCAATTCCCCAAAATACATCTTTTCCATACCTATTCTCCTTCCCTGGCGGATGTGTATAAAATAACGGCTCCGCTTTCTTCCAGCCGAACAGCCAGACGGCCGTTCTCCACCGGACAGATTTCACCGGAAACGGCATTGATATACGCTTTCTCAGGCAGTGGCGCGGGCACCTGTATCTCAGCGGGAACTTCATCATTGTTCACCGCGACAACAACCGCCTCTTCCTCTGTAGTCCTCGCAAATGCAAACTGCCTGTTTGTCAGAAACAGTTCCCTGTATTCTCCATATACGGAAACAGGATGGGTTCCTCTGATTTCCCCGAGTTTCACAATCCATTCCATCAGCTCCGGATGCGGGTTATCATCCAGAACCTCCTGCAGATCAACGGCTGGCCTCAGATAGTCGTCATTCGGTCCTTCCTTGCGTCCGCTGATCCCCCATTCCGAGCCATAATAGACAGAAGGAATGCCGGGCAGCATATAGAGCAGTGTATACACCGGAAAACAATGCGAGAACACCTGCAGTTTGCTGGCAATACGGTCCACATCATGATTGTCCACAAAGGAATACAGCTTCAGCCCTCGGTATATTCCCCCGTTTGCGTCAAACTCACGCCGGATCGTATGCGCGATCTCAAAATAATTGTGATCGTTGTGACCGGAATACAGGCCTTTGTGAAGCTCATAGTTTGTAACGCTGTGCAGCATGTTCTCACCGCCGCCGATGTAGCGCGAGTAATCGCCGTGAATCACCTCACCCATGAGCCAGAAGTCTTCCTTCCACTCGGAAGTCCGCCGTCTCATCTCTTCCATGAAATAGAAGTCCAGGCAGTCCGCACAGTCCAGGCGTATACCGTCGATATCAAATTCCGTGATCCAAAACCGAATCACCTCCAGCAGATACTCGCGCACAGCTTCTTCCTGAAGATTCAGATTCACAAGTTCAAAACAGTTCCTCCATGCCTCATAAGAAAATCCGTCATTATAAGGGTTATTCCCTCCGAACCAGATCCCCTTATACCAGCTGCAGTATGGAGAATTCTCCCGGTTTTTCTGAATATCCTGAAACGCAAAGAATTCTCTTCCCGTGTGGTTGAACACTCCGTCCACAACCACCTTGATCCCGCGTCTGTGAGCATCCCCCACAAATGCCCTGAAGTCCTCATTATCACCGAGCCTTCGGTCAACCAGCTTATAGTCCCTTGTATCATACCCGTGAGACGTCGATTCAAACAGCGGTCCGATATAGATGGCCGTACACCCCAGATGATGCACATGTTCGAGCCACGGATGCAGCTGTTCAAACCGGTGCACCACCCCTTCCTGTGTATTCTCCCTTGGCGCTCCTGTCATACCGATCGGATACATATGATAGAACACCGCTTCTTCATACCATTTTCCCATAATTTACTACCCCTTTTTCCTTCTTTATTTTCTGCTCTAAGAATAAATACCATACATAAACTGATGAACGATGCTTCGGATCTGTTCGTCTGTAATCTCCATCATCTCGTCTTCCCCGAATTCCTGTTGGCGCATCATCAGATAGTGATCCATGATCCCTATGAACCCGACAGCAAACTGCTGCTGTCTCCCGTTCATATTGCCCAGCTGTCCTGACGCTTCATCGAAAATGCAGACAATCCTGTTATAATAATCCTGTATCAGCGGATAGACAGTCTTAAATCCCTCGTTTTCCCTTCCAGAATAAAACAGCGCCAGCATCAGCAGATAACATTTCCGGTATCTCACGGCAAAGTCAAAATATGCCTTCGCCACATGAAACAGAAGATCCGGAATCTTACCCTGGAACTGAACCGCTTCATCCAGATTTTTATTCAGAACATCGCAGTAAACCTTTAATACATTTTCCAGCAGGCCCCTTTTACTTCCAAAATAATAATACAGTGTGGGTTTCGTTATGCCGGCGGTATCCACAATTTCCTGAACCCCCACCGCATCGTATCCCTTCATGTAAAAAAGGGCAAGCGCACACTGTAAAATATTTTCTCTATTATCCATAAGCAACTTCCTTTCGGATTTTCCCTGACATTAATTATACCAATCGGTATAGAAACTGTCAATGTTTCCGAACGGATTCCTGCCTGTTAAAATGATCCATCACGCACAAACCGGGAGGATACGGTGTCAATTTCCCGATATCCTCCCGGTTTCTCATTTTACTCTGGTAAAAAGTGTCTTTGCGTTCTCATTGGTTGCAGCCACCACCTCTTCATAAGATACATTCTTCAGCTCTGCGATCGCCTGCGCGACATAAGTCAGATATAGCGAGTGGTTTCGTTTTCCCCGATACGGAGCAGGCGCCAGATACGGGCAGTCCGTCTCAAGGAGCAGTGACGCAAGCGGGGCATATTCCACCACCTCTTTCAGCTTCCTGGCATTTTTAAATGTAATCACCCCTCCAATACCGAGATAAAGACCCATATCCAGATATTCCCGTGCGGTCTCTTTTGAATAGGAAAAACAGTGGATGACGCCTCCGATGTCCCCGCCGTGCAGAGCTTTGACCATATCCAGCGTATCCGCGGCAGCGTCACGGCTGTGTACAATGAACGGCAGCTTTTCCTCCCTGGCAAGTTCCATCTGAGCTTCAAACCACTTTTTCTGAAGTTCATGCCTCTCCTTATCCCAGTAGTAGTCAAGGCCGATCTCCCCGACTGCAGCCGTCTTTTCATGGCGGCACAGCTCACGGATCTCTTCCATCAGATCAGCCGTCATATCACCGACCTCATCCGGATGCAGACCCACCGCCCCATAGATAAACGGATACTGTTCCATCAGCTTCACGGTTCCATGAAGTCCGCGGACACTGGCCGATGAATTGATGATGTATTCAACCCCATGCGCCCTCATCGCACCAAGCAGTTCTTCTCTGTCCTCATCAAACGCCTCATCATCATAATGCGCATGACTCTCAAATATCATAGCCGGCTCCTTCGTCATTAACTGATCCGTGCCCCCGCCGGCATATCCTTCTCAGGCACCATAAGAGACAGCTTTCCGTCTTCATCTTCCGCACAGAGGATCATCCCTTCTGACATCACGCCTGCCAGTTTTGCCGGTTTCAGGTTCACCAGAACCATGACCTTCTTTCCAACCATATCTTCCGGTTTATAGTCCGCTTTAATACCGGACACGATCTGACGCACCCTGCTGCCGATCCTCACCTGAGAGCACAGAAGTTTTCTCGACTTCGGAACTTCCTCACACGCGATGATCTCACCTACCTGAAACTGCATTTTCATAAAGTCATCATAAGAGATCTCCGCTTTCGGCTCAATATCGATAAACGTGCCCTCCGGCTCCTCACTCTGAGCCTGTGCTGCCTGCTTTGCCTCTACTTTTTCCAGGACTTCTTTTATATCAAGGCGGGCAAACAAAATCTCCGGTTTTTCTGTAACTTTGCCGCCGGAGGGATATAAGCCAAACCGGTTCAGTTCATCATAAGACCTTCTGCCTGCATTCAGCTGTCCAAAGATCTTCTCTGCGGTCTCCGGCATGTAGGATTCCAGCAGTGACGTCCCGATGCAGATGCTCTCTACCAGATTGTAAAGAACCGCAGCAAGACGGTCTTTTTTGCTCTCATCTTTTGCGAGCGCCCACGGCATGGTTTCATCAATATATTTGTTGCAGCGCTTAAACAGGCTGAAAATCTCTGTCATAGAATCTGCGACACGGAGTTCTTCCATCTTATTCGCCACTTTATCTCTTGTTGCCTGTACAACGGCTTTCAGCTCATCATCCACCGGTTCATTTACCCGGGTGTTCGTCACAACGCCTCCAAAATACTTGTTTGACATGGAGATCGTACGGTTTACCAGGTTACCCAGGGTATTGGCAAGTTCAGAATTCATCCGCTCAACCATCAGCTCCCAGGTGATCACGCCATCATTTTCAAACGGCATCTCATGCAGTACGAAATAGCGCACCGCGTCAACACCGAAAAATTCAACCAGCTCATCCGCATACAGCACGTTCCCTTTTGACTTGCTCATCTTCCCGTCTCCCTGCAGCAGCCACGGATGTCCGAAAATCTGTTTCGGCAGCGGGAGGTCCAGTGCCATCAGAAAAATGGGCCAGTAAATCGTATGGAAGCGGATGATATCTTTCCCGATCAGATGCAGGTCTGCCGGCCAGTTACTGTCAAACAGTTCCGAACTGTTTCCATCACAGTCATAGCCGATACCCGTAATATAGTTCGTCAGCGCATCCAGCCACACATAAGTCACATGCTTCGGATCAAAGCTCACCGGGATGCCCCAGCTGAATGAGGTCCTGGAAACACACAGATCCTGCAGCCCCGGAAGCAGGAAATTGTTCATCATCTCATTCTTCCTGGATACCGGCTGTATAAATTCCGGATGTGTATTGATATGTTCGATCAGACGATCCGCGTATTTGCTCATCTTAAAGAAATATGCCTCTTCCTTCGCCGGTGTCACCTCACGCCCGCAGTCCGGGCATTTTCCATCCACCAGCTGGGATTCCGTGAAAAAAGATTCACACGGTGTACAGTACATTCCTTCATAATATCCCTTATAGATATCCCCCTGATCATAAAGCTTCTTAAAGATTTTCTGAACCTGAGCCTCGTGTTCCTTATCCGTCGTTCTGATAAATTTATCATAAGAAGTATTCATCAGATCCCAGATCCTTCGAATCTCTCCCGCCACATTATCTACGAACTCCTTCGGTGTGATACCGGCCTCTTCCGCCTTCAGTTCAATCTTCTGCCCATGTTCATCCGTTCCCGTCTGAAAAAACACGTCATATCCCTGCTGTCTCTTAAACCTTGCAATACTGTCCGCCAATACGATCTCGTAGGTATTTCCGATATGCGGTTTACCTGAGGTATAGGCAATTGCTGTTGTCATATAATATTTTTTGCTGTCCATTTTCTTCCTCCTGACTTTCATTTGAATGAAATAAATGAGATTGCGCTCCCGCGCAATTTCCTGCGTAACAAAAAAGACTCGTCTTCAAAAAAGAAGACGAGCCGTATCACCCGTGTTACCACTTCCGTTCGTCCATACCTCACAGTATGAACCTCTCTGGGTACAACTATACCCGCTCGCTGTAACAGGCGAATCCTGTCGCAGCCTTGCAGTGCAATGCACTGTTCGGTGCGCCTCTCAGAAGCCATCTTCCCAAAGTATCTGTTGATCCCTCTCAGCATCCGGATCTCTCTGTAAAACCGATGTCTATGGTACTCTCTTCGTCACGGTGTTTGTATCAGTATTATTTCTTATCTATACACTAGCACAAGGAAGCGGTTTTGTAAATAACACATTTCCACGAAAAATTTAAAAACCTGTTGACATTCAGGAAAAATATGCTATACTGTAATAGTAATCATTATCATTATTGAAAGGAGGGTGCATGGGAGCTTTAAAATACAGTCGCCAGCGCGAATCCATCAAGGAATTTTTGGCTTCCCGTAAGGATCATCCCAACGCGGATACTGTATACGAGAATATCCGCCAGATTTATCCGAATATCAGTCTCGGCACAGTTTACAGAAATCTGGCTTTGCTCGAGAGTATCGGTGAAATCATGAAAATTACAACGGGAGACGGGGCCGACCGCTATGATGGCAATGTAAAACCGCATCATCATTTCATTTGCACCAGATGTCACAGTGTTATAGATCTGGATATGGAAAATATCGATTACATCAAGGAAGCGGCATCAAAGAATTTTAACGGAAGTATCGATAACTATATCGCACATTTCTATGGCCTCTGTGAAAATTGTTCCGCATCACCAAATGATATGTTATAATCAAGGAAAAAAATCCCAAAAAACACTATTGACATCAACAGAAAGATGTGGTAATCTAAAATAGTAATAATTACTATTATCAATTAAGATAACTAATAACAAATAAATCAAAAAAAGAAAAGGAGAAACAAACAATGAAAAAATTCGTATGCAGTGTATGTGGTTATGTTCATGAGGGAGATGCAGCACCGGAAAAATGTCCGCAGTGTGGTGTACCGGCTGACAAATTTACAGAGCAGTCCGAAGGAATGTCATGGGCAGCTGAACATGTTGTAGGCGTAGCGCAGGGCGTAAGCGAAGATATCATCGAGGATTTAAGGGCAAACTTCAACGGTGAATGTTCAGAGGTAGGTATGTATCTCGCAATGGCAAGAGTTGCTCACAGAGAAGGCTATCCGGAAATCGGCCTCTACTGGGAAAAAGCTGCTTATGAAGAGGCAGAGCATGCGGCAAAATTTGCAGAATTACTCGGCGAAGTCGTAACAGACAGCACAAAGAAGAACCTGGAGATGAGAGTTGCAGCCGAAAACGGCGCTACTGCAGGAAAATTCGATCTTGCAAAACGTGCAAAAGCTGCTAATCTGGATGCAATCCATGATACGGTTCATGAGATGGCAAGAGACGAGGCTCGTCACGGAAAGGCATTTGAAGGCCTGTTAAAAAGATATTTCGGTTAATTAAGATACATAAGATATTAAGGAGGCGGACTTTCCGCCTCCTTTTATTTTCCCTTTCTCCCGGATTGACTTATTTTTCCAGCCGTAATATACTTATAACAACTTACGTTGTGACATAAAATCCAATACCTCAGCCTGAAAAGCAGGAGACTACAGATGAATATTCTTAATTGTTGAAAAAGGGCATTCCGATATGAAATCGAGAAATTCCTCACCAAAACTCAAACTGCGTCTCAGTATCCTATGCACACTGATCTTTATACTTTCAGTCGGCATTCTTTTTGCTGTCTATCAGCAGAGTCTGAACATGCAGTTTGAACATATGGAAACTGAAAACCTGACTGCCTACGCACTCAATCAGAGCCAGTATGTCAGCACCCTGTTGGCCGGCCTGCAGGGGCGTATGAGCGCGGCCGCACAGGTACTGAGTACTTCTTCCGTCAATCCGGAAGGAAAATGGGCTTCCGATTACCTGGAGAATCTCTGTGAGTCTTATGAATACTCCATACAGTACGTTACCGCTGAAGAATGCTATGACATGGTCACGCGCCCCGCGGCCCCTGCTGAAGATATGGAGATTTACGAAAAACTGATGGCCGGCGAGAGCGTCATCTCATCAATACATTACTCTACACGGCTGAATGATTATTTTTTTGCATTTGGACAGCCGGTACAACGCAGCGGACAGACCGTCGGCATGCTGCGCTGCACCGTCAGTGCCGACATGCTGCTGACACCGATACCGACCTCTTCTTTCTATAAAAACTCAGTACAATGTATCGTTGATTCCGACGGTTATATCCTTTTCAGCAACCACGATGAAAACTGGATGGGCACAAATCTTCTGGAAACCCTGAAGAAAAATAATGTGTCTGACAAGTCTGTCGACCTCCTTCGTCCTGCACTTAAAGAGGATCACAATACCACTGTAAAGTTCAAATTAGATCATACGAACTATTTTTGTTCCAGTGTCTCTTTGGGATATAATGACTGGAATCTGGTGCAGATAACCAAAACCAGCGCGGTTGACGCGGTGCTTCACAAAATTCTTAAAAGTACCGTAGCTGTCAGCCTGGCAGTAATCCTATTAACAATCCTTATCGCAGTCTTGGTTTTCCGGGTCATCATCCGGCAGCAGCAGAAAATTCAGCTTGAAGAAGCCCGTTATGCAGCGTTGTCTAACTTTACCGATACAATATTGTTTGAATACGATGTAAAATCCGATCTTATAGAGCTGACGCCCAACGCCACCCAAATGCTGGATCTCGAACAGACCACGTTTGAACACTTTTTGGATCACGAGTTTGAGATACTCCATTTTGAAGACAGTCAGCCCCTTAAGAAAATGATGAGATCCTGCCTGCATAATACCAGCCCGCAGTCACTGGAAATCCGGCTTCTGCAAAAGGATAAACAATGGTTATGGTATGAATGCCAGGTGCAGCCGGTGGCAACTGAGGGTATCGTCGTAAAACTCATGGGCAAGCTGTCAAATATCAGCGGAAGGAAAACCAAAGAGCTGAAACTCCTTAGACAGACAAAAACAGACCCGTTGACGGGTCTGCTGAATCTGGAAGGCATCCGCTCATCCATCGGCAGGGAACTCTCTGAGAAAAAAACCGGCTTTTTGTTTATGATGGATATTGATAATTTTAAATACATCAATGATACCTATGGGCATGATACCGGCGATCAGATTCTAAAAGAAGCCGGCGTTCTCCTTCGCCGCACTTTCAGGGAATATGATCCCGTGGGAAGAGTCGGCGGAGACGAATTCATTGCCTTTATGGGGGATACCGACAATCAGGACATTGCCTGTATGAAAGGGGAACTGATCATCCAGCGTTTTTCTGAGCTTAAACTTAACGGTATCTCGCAGATATCAATCAGCGTCGGCATTGCCGGCTGCCCTGTCTGCGGCTCCTCCTATGAAGCGTTGTACAAAGCGGCGGATACTGCAATGTATAAGGCCAAGAGCTGCGGGAAAAATCAGTTTTATTTTCACGAATATGAATAGAAATGTGGCTGTTTTCCGATACTTTGATTATATCTAAACGCTATCGGAGAAGAACACGCATGGAAAAACTTTTTAAACTGAAGGAACATAATACTACCGTCCGCACTGAAATCACAGCAGGTATCACCACCTTTCTGACCATGGCATATATCCTCGCTGTCAATCCCAACCTTCTGGGCGCTTCCGGGATGGATGCCGGAGCGGTCTTTACGGCAACCGCCCTCGCCTCTGCTCTGGCAACCTGCATTATGGCATTATGGGCCAATTACCCCCTGGTACTGTCTGCCAGCATGGGGCTGAATGCATACTTCACCTATACGGTCTGCTTACAGGACCTTAAGGGAATCGAAGATCCCTGGCGCATCGCCCTTACCGCAGTGTTCATCGAAGGAATTATTTTCATCCTGCTATCCTTCTTTAAGCTGCGTGAAACGATTGCGAACTCTGTTTCAGCCAATCTGAAATACGGTATTACCGCGGGTATTGGGTTGTTTATTGCGCTTATCGGTTTAAAAAGTTCGGGGGTCGTCGTGGCAAATGAAGCAACTCTTGTGAGCCTTGGCGATATTTCCAGTCCCCAGATGGTATTATGTCTGGCAGGTGTTCTGATCATCGCCGTCATGAACCATTTTCATGTAAAGGCTTCCATCCTGTGGGGCATTCTGATCACCTGGGGTCTGGGGATTCTCGCCCAGCTGTCCGGCTGGTATGCGGTCACTGCAGATCAGCCCTCACTGATCCCCTCATTTACAGCTGCTTCTCTGATACCTCCGTCTATCGCCCCTACTTTTTTTAAATTCAACTTCCCCTGGGCTGCCAAGCACCTTTCACAGTTTATTGTCATCTTATTCTCCTTTCTGTTCGTGGATATGTTTGATACCATCGGTACCGCAATCGGCGTAGCCGACAAGGCAAACCTGCTGGATAAAGACGGAAACCTGCCTAAAGCAGGGCGCGTATTGACTTCCGACGCGATCGGAACAGTTGCCGGCTCCATTATGGGCACCTCCACGATCACCAGCTTTGTAGAGTCCAGCTCCGGTGTCGCTGAGGGAGGCAGAACCGGCCTGACGGCCCTGACCTCCGGTATTTTGTTTATCGCCGCCCTGTTCCTGTCCCCTGTTTTTCTGGCGATCCCTTCTTTTGCGACGGCTCCTGCGCTGATCATGGTAGGATTTTTTATGGCATCATCCATTCGGAAGATGGATTTCGACAGCGATGTCGCCGACGCGGTCGGCGGTTATCTGGCATTTTTGCTCATGCCGCTCACCTATTCCGTTGCCACGGGTATTATGTTCGCCATGCTCGCGTGGTTTATCATAAAGCTCTGTACCGGACAAGTAAAAAAGATCCACCCGGTAATGTATATTGTATGCGCACTTTTTATTGTCCGGGTTATGACATTGGTCTTATCGTTTTGATTTCGGTGAGCCAAATACCTGCTGGTATTTTTTGTTATACTCGTTAAAAACCTCATACACCGCTTTCGTACGGTAACTCTTCTTTTCACATAAGTTGGGCATACAGATGGTAATTCTTGTAACGATATCATCAGCGAACAATCTTGAGTAGTCTTTTTCAAGTACGTATTCCTCGTTTTCCTTATCGATAACTTTTTTCAATTCCTCTGCAATTTTGATCATGGATGCAGGTCTCTCTAAATTGATAAACCTTCCGACAATATAATCTTCCTCGTTTAAGAAGCATACATTCACTCTTTCTGCATAAGTATCTACACTAAACCAAAAATACATAAACCTGCGCACCTCCTTACTTTTTTATCACACGCGTTTAAACACCGCATAGGCAGACATTCCCGATTCTGACTCCGCCACCTTCAGCTTATTTCCTTTTAATATGGCGGTTACAGATGCTGTCTGTCCATCATACGTGATCGTGAGCACTGAGTTATCATAACTCCAGCTTCCCGCCGCACTCACCCCATCTGCATTTGTATAGTAGCTGCCGTCCTTGCGAAACTCCATCGTCGTGCTGAAAAGGTCTACACCTTTTTCTTCCCTTATAACGTCTGTGAAATATTCAATGACGTCCCGGCCATCCAGCTCTGCTTCCACGCTTTCCCGCTCATCCTGGCTCATTTGATTCCACTGTTCTTCAATCATTTCCCTGGCTTCTTCGGTAAATTCTATGTCTGTCAGCTGCCATTTTCCCACAATACCACGGCTTCTGGTCGCAAAGAATGCAATTCCCACGATCAATAAGATTGCCGCCAAAATCATGACCGAACGCCTGCCGGGGCTAATCGTCCCCATGCCCAGCTTCTCTTTGATTCCCGTTTCAGCTCCTGCTCTTGTACCGCAATTTGTGCAAAAACAATGATCTCCTGTGATTGGTGTGCCGCATTTTTTACAATACATATCTTTCCCTCCTCTTCGCAGATAAGATATCATCCTCCCGCAACTTAATTGTTGTTTTGATATTCTTATTCTAACTGTTGATTTGGAAAATTTGTATTTTGAGCCATCATAAAATATAAAACTGATATTCTCTCGATGTCCTGCCATCCGGCGCGGTCACTGTCATACAAAAGTCCTGTTTTCCTACGACAGACAGTGAAACTTCTGCCTTTGAATTTACTGCCCTTTTCTCAACATAAAGCTTACTTTTTGTCGAGGATGTGATCGGACAAAACGTGATGCTCTCCCTGACACCTGACAGGGTATATTCTGTGATATAAGGATCAAACGGCGGCTGACACCTCGCATCCGGAAAATGTACGTAACTAAGCAGCGCATTATTTTTTTCATTTAACCCATCCGTAAATAATAGCCCCAGATTCAGGGCAGCATAATGCAGGTCTACACAGAATTCACCCTCTATCGTAATTTTTGTTGAGCCAAAAGAAACTGCTGCGGGCCGCAGCGTCGGTCTGAGGCCCTGTTCCCCTTCATCTACCGCACGCTGAACCGCACGTTCCAGATTATCAAGATAAAGCCCGGCATCCAGCACATGATCGTCATGTCCATTATACAGCCGTCCATTGGGGCAATGGGCAATCTTGCAGCGGAATGCCTGCAGCGCCGACAGATACCGGTCCATCGCACTCTCCGGGTTTTCAAACTGCAGCCATCCGGAGCCCGGTGCCAGTTCGATATTGCATCCAAACGCATCTGATGAAAAAATATCCCCCGTCTCCTCATTAACCAGCAGCAGTGAACCGGGGGTGTGTCCCGGCATGGCATACGTCTTCAGCCGGCGTCCGCCCAGCTCGAACACATCCCCCTCATCAACATCGGCGAACGCTCCCGGATCAAATCCAAACGACCTGACCAGATCATGATCTCTTGCGTTCAGGTATATTTTAACACCCGCTTCTGTCATTTTCCTTCCCTGCTGAACATGGTCCGGGTGTCCATGAAGCACGATGGCATCCCAGGGCAGCCCCCCCGCCAGCAAATCTGCAAATCCCTTTAAATCCCCATCCGGATCATTGCCAAGATCGATCAGCAGTCCCCGTTCCTGTCCCAGCACGAAATACATCTTGTCCCGGTCAAAATCCATGATGCGGATCAGCGTCGGCTGTCCCTCTCTTTGCAGCATCACCCGATAACGGTATTGTGTACGGGGCGGCAGCTCGATGCAGTAGTGAAAACTCACTTTCTCACTGTCCTCCCATCCATCCCGAATGGCAAAGGCACGGATTACCGTTTCCGTTCTTACAGTTTTATCCCGGTCACTTCCACCCGGCAGGGAGATCAATCCCTCCTCCCGTCGATAAACGGGGCTGTTTTTTGTCGGTTCTGAGCCATCCGTCGTATAATGGATGACGGCGTGCGGCGTGGCAGTCCGAAGATCCGCGTGGACACAATTGTAATCATATGTTTTTGGTTCCGGATAACTGGTTGGCATCGCTACTTTCATATTTGAACACTCCTTACATTTGGTTGATAGACAGTGAAAACTGGCTGCTCACCCAGACAGTATTGTAAATTAATGAACAAAACCCCTGAAAAAGGAGGAGACCCGCTGTAGGAAGCGGGTAAATTAAATAAAGGGTTCTTACAACTTGTTTTTAGCGTGTTTCGTCAATCCATCTGCGGACATCTTTCACCCACGCGTTGAATCTCATCGGATCGTGCTGACAGGTATGGGTATCTTTCAGTACAATCTCGGCACAGTTATTCTTTGTATGATTCAGCATATTCTTAATGTAGCCTTCCATAAACTCCGTATCATCCGGTTTATAATTGTTCAGGTAATAGGATGGATTTGGCTTCCATGAATACACAGTCTTTTTCCCGATTCTCTCAGCACACTTTTCAATATCCGCCCACGGAGATACGGAAATCCTCCTGATACAGTCAAATGTGAGCACATATTTCAGCTTGTCCTCCACAGGTTCACAGCACCCGTAGGATGTCAGGCCAAAACGATCCGCGACACTTTTTTCATGTTTCTGTACAAATTCCCAGTGCTGCTCCGGTCCCACCATGGTAAACTCCTGAGACTCGGTAAAACCCCAGAAATCTTTCAGGTCGGTGCAGACTTTGTTTTCATTTGGCAGATCATGTGTATAACTCATACCGCCGGACCCATTATACGCCTGATTCCCATTGGTTGTCAGAAGTCCCATCCCGAGGTACTGATCCAGCAGTTTGTGATAGCCCTCCTCCATGATGGCCATCGCCTCATGCAGCATTTCCGGTTCTTCATAGACATCATACATAACCTGTTCCAGACCGCGGAAATCAGAATATGTCTCCATCATGGCAAAATAGAGAAATTTTTTTCCGACCAGCTGTACATCCAGAATATCTCCCAGCAAATCCTGATGCAGCCTCAGTTTTTCCATAGTTTCTTTCTCATGGTATATGACTTCCGGAGCGCCCAGTCTTGAAAGCTGATCGGGTTCCTCGATCACCGGTTCAAAATGCATCCCTCTTGCTTCGAAATCAAAATCATTTTTCCACGCCAGCGGTACACTTCCCAGACAGTTATCCACATAACTCGCGTTTCCAAACGCTGAGTTTTTATGATTTGGATTCTGTTTATCCCAACCTGTATCCGAGATTAATTTTTGCACTTCCCAGATATTCTCAACCGGAATATCATCCCCGATCACATTTGCGCGGAACAGTCTGGCACGCAGCAGCCATTCGATCTCTCTGGCCTCATCACTTTTGCACTGCAGGGATTCGGGCCGTATGATTTCCCACCAGGACATCTCCGGGAATACCGCAATTACCGGATCTGTCGTCTTCAGATCGTTATGGGCAAACCAGAGTTCCCTCTTTTTTTCCATTTCCGGACGAGAGGCTGCATCGTGTACCTGCCTTGCCAATTCCCGTATAACGTCTCTTTCTTCTGCCGTAATTCGTATGTCTGTCATTAAACATTTCCTCCCAAAATATCGTTTGTTTGCCTGTCGCTGATGACAGTATATCCCATATAATCAATATACTCCATCCTTTTGTTTGCCCTGAATTTAGGCGATATTGCCTTTTCCCTGCCGCTATGCTATTCTAAAAAAAACGATACTTTACAGATCGGAGGAAATTATGAGTATACTGACAAATCCCAGGGAACCCGGCGTGCTCCCAAAATCCTCGAGATTTTTCTTTGCACCGCCTACGCTGGACGGACAGGAGTGCGATATGTTTTATTATATGACATGGTGTGGACATTTTTTCTGTACTCATGAATATCTTTATCAGCGGAAATCCTACCCGTACTGCCTGTTGATCTATGTAGAATCGGGCTTGTTTCATATCAGATTTCGCAACTGTGAGTTCAACGCCCAGGCGGGTGATGTTGTCCTGCTGGACTGCCGGGAAGAACACTGCTATTCGGCGCACGATGAGCTGGAATTCTATTATATTCATTTCGACGGACTGAATTCTCATGAACTGTGTCAATATCTTTTGAATAAATACGGACCTCTGATACGCTCGCAAAATAATATATTGATTCGCAGTCTCATGATCGATACTATTTCTTATTATAAAAATAACGGTTATGAAAACCCTATGGATACTTCCATGCGCGTATACAAATTTATTCAGCTTCTCATGGTGCCAAAAGAAAACAGTTCTGAAGAAAGCAATCCCATCCAAAAGACACTTCAGTACATTCACACACATATTTCAGACCAGCTGACGCTGAAGGAGCTGTCCGGGATCGCCCATTTAAGTACTTATTATTATTCCCGTCTTTTTAAAAAAGAGACGGGCCTGTCTCCCGTCAACTATATCCTGAACCTCAGAATCAGCCAGGCAAAAATATTGCTTGTCACAACTGACAAATCTATTAAGGAAATTGCTTATGCACTGGGCTATGCACACGGTGCCAGCTTTACCAGTGCCTTTACGGAAAAAACTGGCTGTTCACCCAGACAATATCGTAAGTTAATGAATTAAGCCTAAAAAAAGGAGAAGACCCGCTGTAGGAGGCGGGTCAACATCAAAAAAGAGTTTATATAACTTGTTCTAAGTCGTTTCTTATAATATTCCTTTTTATCCAACCTTTCAATATTCGACTTTGTCAAAAAGTTAATGAATATTGCTTTTACGCAGACATGAGGATGGACCGCTGCAAAAGCAGCGGCCCTTTATAATTAGAAGAGTTTCAGTAAGTATTAGCGTGTCTCTTTAATCCATCTGCGTACATCTTTCACCCACGCATTGAATCTCATCGGATCGTTCTGGCAGGTATGTGTATCTTTCAGTACGATCTCTACACAGTTCTTGTCTTTTGTAACGTTGAGCATGTTCTTTACATAGCCTTCCATGAACTCTGTTTTGTCCGGCATATAGTTGTTCAGGTAGTACGATGGGTTTGGTTTCCAGGAGTATACGTAATCCTTGCCCATTCTGTCAGAACACTTCTGAATGTCTGCCCATGGAGATACAGAGATTCTTCTCAGGCATTCAAACTGTTTGATATACTGCAGTTTATCTTCGATCGGCTCGCAGCACCCATAAGCTGTCAGTCCGAATCTGTCTGCGACTTTCTTCTCGTGTTTCTGTACAAACTCCCAGTGCTGCTCCGGTCCAACCATGGTGAATTCCTGAGATTCCGTCATGCCGAAGAAGTTTTTCAGATCTGTACATACACTATCATCGTTTGGAATCTCATGTGTATATGTCTGTCCGCCGGATCCGCTGTATGCCTGGTTTCCGTTACAGGTAAGCAGTCCCTGCTCCAGATACTGATCCAGAAGTCCGTTGTATCCTTCTTCCATGATTGCCATGGCTTCATGCAGCATCTCTGGTTCTTCGTAGATATCGTACATAACCTGCTCAAGACCACGGAAGTCAGAATAAGTTTCCATCATTGCGATGTACAGGAATTTCAGGCCTACGAGACGTACGTCCAGGATATCTCCAAGTACATCCTGATGCAGTTTCAGTTTTTCCATCGTCTCTTTTTCATGATATATGACTTCCGGTGTGCCAAGCCTTGACAGCTGATCCGGCTCGTCAAGGATCGGCTCAAAGTGTTTTGCACCTGCGTCGAAATTAAAGTCGTTTCTCCATGCCAGCGGCACGTCACCGAGGCAGTTGTCACGGAAACTTACGTTGGCAAATGCTGCATTCTTGTGATTTGGATTAAGTTTATCCCAGCCTGTATCTGTGATAATCTTTCTCACTTCCCAGATATCATGAACCGGCACGTCATCGTCGATCACATTGGCACGGAACAGCTTTGCACGCAGGAACCATTCCATCTCTCTCGCTTCGTCACATTCACACTGAAGGGATTCCGGTGTGATGATCTCTCTCCAGGACATTTCCGGGAATACTGCGATAACAGGATCTGTCGTTTTCAGTTCATTGTGGTTATACCACAGTTCTTCTCTTGTTTTCATCTCCGGTCTCTGGGAAGCATCTTTTACCTGTTTTGCCAGCTCGCGGATAATCTCTCTCTCTTTTGATGTAATCATCTTGCTTTTCCTCCTTTAATTTCCTCTCTGCCTTTTATGTAATTCTCATTCTCATTTCAAGGAATTTGCTCTTAGTCCTTCCTTGAATCTGATGTTATTGTACTCCATAATTTACCCCGTTAAAATACTATGTCTTGCCAAATCATGCACGAATCTTGCTTTTCACAATATCTCCTTTAATCTCACGATTATAACTTGTTTTTTGCTAATTATATGTTTTTCGTATTACTCTGATAATAGCTGCTTTTACGGTTTCTTGCTTTGCAGCAAAAAAGCGGTCATAAACCGTTATGCTTCCCTGCAGAAACGGCAAATGATCGCTTTTTATATATTTATATCCAGTGGAAAGTTATGCCTGTTGTGTAGAATCCGTGATAAGAATCGCTCTCATCAGTGTTTCCTCTGTGATCTCATCGCCCACGAGTTCCCCTGTCAGATTACCCTGTGCGATTGTAAGAACACGGTTGCTGATACCCATGACCTCCGGCATTTCCGAGGAAATGATGATTACCGCCAGTCCCTCTTTTTCCGCCAGCTCTGCAATCAGTCTGTAAATCTCTGATTTGGATCCGACATCGATTCCACGCGTCGGCTCATCCAGAATCAACAGTTTCGGTCCGATTGTCATCCATTTTCCAAGGACAACTTTCTGCTGATTACCACCGGAAAGATTTCCAACCGGCTGCTCAGGGCTCGGAGAGCTGATCTGAAGTTTATCATGGTATTCCTTATAAATCTCATACGACGCCTTCATATCCACAAAACCGGCTTTTGAGATCATCGGCAGTTTCGCCAGTGCCATGTTGTCACGGCAGGACTGCTCCAATACAAGACCCTGTTCCTTACGGTTCTCCGTAACGAATCCGATCTTTGCCTTAACCGCATCCACACTGGAACGGATCTTCTGCTCCTTGCCTTCCAGAAAGATCTTTCCTGAATCCGCCTTGCGGATACCGAAGATCGTCTCCATGATCTCTGTACGTCCGGCGCCTACCAGGCCGTAGAATCCCACAACCTCACCCGCATGAACGTTAAATGAGATATCTTTAAAGTATCCCTTCAGGGACAGGTTCTCTACCCGCAGAACTTCTTCCTTCGGGTTCCATTTACATTTATAGTAGTAATTGTCCAGAGAACGGCCGATCATACTGTTTACGATGTCGTCCAGCTCGATGTCTTTGGTCACAAATTCACCGGTCGGTTTACCATCTCTCATGACCAGCACACGGTCGCTGATCTCGAAGATCTCGTCCATTTTGTGGCTGATATATACCATACCAACACCCTGAGTTTTCAGTTTGTTGACAATCTTAAACAGAGAATTCTTTTCTTTTTCTGTAAGTGAAGACGTAGGCTCATCCAGCACGAGGATCTTTGCACCCAGTGCGATACCGCGGGCGATCTCGACCATCTGCTGCTGTGCAATCGGCAGTGCTGAAATCGTATCCGTCGGTTTTGCCGGGCACTCCAGTTCATCCAGAACCTTCTGTGCATCCGCATTCATCTTCTTCCAGTCAATCCTGCCGCCTTTTTTCGGCAGACTGCCCAGATACAGATTCTCTGCTACTGTTAAATCCATTACTAAGGATAATTCCTGGAAAATTAAGACAACTCCATCATTTTTCGCCTCAATAGGACTATTGTAGCGAACGGGTTTCCCCTGGTAAATGATCTCACCCGAACCCTCATCAGCGTGGTAAACTCCGGAAAGCACTTTCATCAGAGTTGACTTTCCCGCACCGTTTTCACCGCACAGTGCCAGTACCTCACCGTATTTCAGATTCAAATGAGCATGATCCAATGCCTTAACACCGGGAAAAGTTTTACTGATATCTTTCATTTCAAGAACATATTCATTGCTCATTTACATTTCCTCCGGTTTTACATTCAAAATGAATATCTCTTTGCCGGAGCCGCATACGCGGCTCCGCAAAGTAATTATTAGCTTTTACTGCAATTTAGAAAGTGGCCAATTCTACCATTCTTCCAGTCCGAGAGAATCTACGTTATCCGGTGTTGCTACCGGTGTTTCAATGTAGTTGTAGAATTCTGCCGGTTCTTCGCCTGCTGCCAGCTTCACAGCCATATCAAGTGCTGCTTTTGCATCAAAATGCGGTGACTGCATAGCAGTAGCCTGGATTTTTCCGTCTTTTACGTACTGTACCGTTTCATAGCTTCCAGCTGCCGCTGCAAAGATCTTAACATCATCCTGACGTCCTGCTGCTTCGATTGCATTCCATGCACCGAATGCCGCATTATCGTCGAATGTGAAGACTGCATCAAGCTCACCCTTGCCATATTTTACAAGGTAGTTTTCCATTACCTGCTGGCATTTTTCACGGTTACCTTCACCTGTCTGGCTGTCAAGTACCTGGATGTTGGTTCCTTCGATACCTTCCTGCAGACCCTGGGAACGTTCCAGAGATGTTGTGTATCCTGCAGGTCCTGCGATCTCAACGATCTTAGCGTCATTTCCAAGAGCCTCAACCATAGCCTGTGCAGACTGCTTGCCTTCTTCTACGTTTGAAGGTCCAACGTAGCATTTAATAAATTCTTCACCGGATTCAGCAACGTTTGTGTTTGCTGTCAGACATGGGATACCTGCTTTGTTGATCGCTCTTACAGAGGCAACAGCTGTCTCACCGTTTACCGGCCATACGATGATAACATCGCATTTCATGTTGATCAGGTCCTGAATCTGGTTAGCCTGTGTTGTGGCATCACCTTTCGGGTCAAGGATCTGAAGGTCAACGCCTTTTTCTTTCGCATAGGAATTCATGGTGTCATAGTAAGAAGTCTGGTATGGATCCTGTCCGGAGTTGTTTACAACCATACCGATTTTTGCATTGCTTGCATCGCCTGAAGCTGCTGCGTCGTCTTTGGATGCATCATCTGCTGCTGCGTCCTCCTTGGATGCGTCATCAGTTGCTGCCGCATCATTTGTTGCTGCTGAATCTTTGCTTCCGCCGCCGCATCCGGTCAGGAGCATAGATGCTACCAACGCTGCGCTGATTACTGCTAATAATTTTTTCTTCATTTCTCTTCCTCCTGTTTCTTGAAATGATATTTTATTAAAATGCTCTCGCATGATAATACTGTTAGGTTACAAAGCTATTCCAGATTTGCTTTTTTAGTTTTCTTATGCATCATGACCTTATCCAGGTACAGTACGCCGATCATGATCAGACCCGTTACCAGCCTGTTCACGTATGTCTGCACGTTCAGAAGGTTCATCATATTGTTGATCACACCCAGCAGCATGATACCGCCTAAGGTATACCAGATGTTTCCCACACCGCCTGTCAGCTTACATCCGCCGAGTACAACGCCTGCGATTACCAGCATGTGCATATCCGGCCATCCCAGTGTCGGGGTAGACGATCCTGCAAATGCCGCATACAGGACACCTCCCAGTGCGCCTGTGAATCCGCAGATTACAAAGTTGATAAAAGTTGTCCGTTTGTAATTGATGCCTGCATTAAATGCAGAGTTCTCGTTTCCGCCTACTGCGTATGTATTACGTCCATGTGTCGTATATTTCAGCACGTAGTGCGCCAGAAGCAGCAGTACGATAAAGATAATGCTGATATAGGATAACGGTCCGATCTTTCCGGCACCGAAATCAATGAATGCCCACCCTGCATCCGTATGGTTCGGGATCAGGGACTGTTCGGCATGGTATATGTATCCGAAACCGCGGCAGCCAAGCATCATCGCCAGTGTAACCACGAATGCATTGATTCTCGCATACGCTACCAGAAAACCGTTGATGCAGCCAACCAGACATCCTACCAGAAGTGCAACTATGATTCCCGGGATCATTCCGATGCTCGCTTCCAGTCCGCAGGCAAGAGATGCTGCCAGAGCAACCAACGTACACGTTGACATATCAAAGTAACTGTTGATGATAACAAATGTCATACCAATCGCCAGGATCCCCTTCATGGCGTTCTGGTTAAAGACGTTGAACAGGTTGTTCACGTTCAGGAAACCAGGTACGAAGATGACTGCAAATACTAAAAATACAATCCAGATTGGTATGATCGTGTTCTTAGACAGAAATTTTTTAATGTTTCCCCAGCTCATTTACACACCCTTCTTTCTTTTTGTCATGATATCCATATATACGGCGATCAGAATTACAACACACTGTGCGACCCACTGCAGATAATAAGGAAGACCCACGATGACAAATCCATTCTTCAAGATACCAAGGATCATGACACCGACAAACGTCTTATAGACACTTCCGCTTCCTCCGCTTAAGGATGCACCTCCAAGGATGACGCCCGAGATAACATCAAATTCATAAGTTTCACCGATCGTAGCCTGTGCCGCCGCTCCGCGTGAACACAGCATGATCGCTCCGACAGCCGTCGCAAGTCCGGACAGTACAAATGATTTCAGGATCACCAGCTTATCATTGATTCCGCTGTAACGGCACGCTTCATCATTTCCCCCGACTGACATCACATGATGGCCGTATACGGTCTTTGTCAGCACGATACCCATGATGATGATAAACAGCGCCATGATGATGGTGGAAATCGGAACCGGACCGATGCTTCCCTTTCCGATCTTGGTAAACCAGGCATTGCTGTCAGCCATCTGAACAAACTGACCGTTCGTATACATCATCGCCAGCGCCTGCAGTACGTTCATCATACCCAGAGTAACGATCATGGAATTCAGCCTGAGATACCCGCACAGATATCCGGTAACAACTCCGGATGCCATTCCGACAACCAGCGTCACCAGGATCGCCGGGATCGGCCCAATCTTGTCATGCAGGTCAATACAGATGACACTGCACAGTGACAGCAGGGAGCCGACGGACAGGTCGAAGTTACCTCCGATGATGACGAATGTCATACCTGCACCCATAACGGCGATGGTGGCCACCTGCCTGAAAATCAGGACAAAGTTGTCAGGCGTACGAAACTGCTTGGATATTACCGCGAATACCACATAGACCAGAATCATCGCAAACACTATACCCTGTTTCTTCAGAGTGGCCAGAAAATTCTTGTTGCTTTGAGACTCCATTACACATAACCTCCCACTTCCTTAAAATTTCTCTATAGTACGCATTCCGCGTTTAGAGCACACCAAAAACGAAAAAGTTGATTTATCCTGTTTTTTCAGGATTTTGTCCTAATTGCAATAACATCTATTTTTAAGTCCATAATAAACAACTTTTTATGAACTCCCTGTAAATTCCTGCCATGTATCGTCATTATTCCTAAACAATCCGTTCATGTTTTGTTCATGTTTGGTATTATAGTCTAAATACATAGGAAAACCAATGTGCGAATTTGCTATGCCATTCATCTATCTTGCTTTTTTGTAAAATTTATGTTACGATTTGCACAACAAATCAACCCAAAACCGTTGTTTTATTATAATATTAACTATTTATTTTAATTTTTTAAACGAAGGAGAATTTTATGAAAAGTGTCGATCCCGGAATTCTGGACCATTCTATTTGTTTTTCTTTTACCCCCTCGGCTCTGGCGGAGCAGCTCTATTTCTACATGACATGGTGCGGACATTACTACTCCACCTCACGTTACATGATGAAACGCGACTATTATCCGCCGCTGCTTGTCATGTATATCCGGGAGGGCATCATGCATGTCGAGCACATGGGGCAAAAATTTGATGCACAAAAAGGCGATGTTGTTTTGATCGACTGTTCCAATCCTCATTACTATCAGGCTGAGAACGGACTGGAATTCACGTTTATACATTTTGACGGCTCCAATTCTCACGAAATCGTGGAACACATTCTCTCCGTGCGCGGGCCGCTGATCCGTTCAAAAAACAATCTGCTCATCGGTAATTTCCTCTATAATACTGTCTATTTTTACGAAAACGGAGGTATCGAGAACATGTTTGCCACTTCCATGCGCATTTACAGGCTTCTGCAGATGCTGAACGATCTCGATGATTACAGTACACCGTCCGAGGAAAGCCCCGTACATATAGCGATCCGTTATATCCGCGATAATGTTGGAAAAAAAATAACGCTGCAGGAGCTTGCAGATCTTTCTAACCTGAGTATCTACTATTTTTCCCATCGTTTTAAAGATGAGACCGGATACTCTCCAATGGATTATGTTATCAATTCGAGGATGGACAAGGCTAAAATTCTTTTGATAAGAACCTCAAAGACAATCACAGAGATCGCATATGAAGTGGGATATGGAAGCAGCGGCAGCTTTATCAATATTTTTTCGGATAAAGTGGGCTGTTCACCCAAGATTTTCCGCAGGCTTATGCGCTGACATTCGTTTTTGTGTCTTATGCCGGTTTTTTCATTGATTTCCTTTCATATATTGTATGTTTTTACTGTATCATAATTTGCAGCCTCATAAGTAGCACATAATAATGTCTGTTTCCGCATTTTTTACTTGTATCTGCTAATCTGAATATTCCTGGTGTATTCTCCGCATAATCATAGTAAAAAGATCTGGAGGACATTATGAATATTGCATTTTATAGTACAAAGCCCTATGACAGGCTCTGGTTTGAGCCCATGTCACATCAATATGATATTAAGATTCATTTTCTGGAAAGTCCACTGAAAGAATCTTCCATTCCGTTGGCATCAGGCTGCGAAGCCATCTGCATTTTTGTCAACGATGCCGTCACTGCCGGAATGATTGATCAGTTGTGCAGACTCGGTGTTAAGGCAATCCTGCTGCGCAGCGCCGGTTATAACCATGTCGACCTCGATGCTGCACGCGGCCGTATTCATGTACTCCGCGTTCCGAGCTATTCCCCGGATGCAGTGGCGGAATACGCAATGGCCATGCTGCTGACGGTAAACCGCTATACGCACAGGGCATACACACGGACACGTGATTTTAACATGAGTATCAATGGTCTGATGGGGCAGACTCTGTTTGGCCGGACGGCAGGCATCATCGGAACCGGGAAGATCGGGCAGTCCATGATACGGATCTGTAAGGGGTTTGGAATGAATGTTCTGGCATACGACCCTTATCCCAATCCCTCTCTGGACGTCACCTATACCGACAGAGACGCTCTTTTTGCCCAGTCGGATATCATCTCCCTTCACTGTCCGCTGACTGACGATACACATTATCTGATCAATCAGCAGGCTATTTCCCAGATGAAGGACGGCGTTTATCTCATCAACACATCAAGGGGGGCATTGATCGATACCGCTGCACTGATCGAGGGACTCGCTGACAAAAAGTTTGCAGGCGTCGGTCTGGATGTATACGAGGAAGAAGACGGGGTATTTTATGAAGACCGTTCCAACGATATCATTAACGATGAGAACCTGATCCGGCTGGCTGCTTTTCCAAATGTCCTGATCACTTCACATATGGGCTTTTTCACGCGCGAGGCGATGGAGGCCATCGCTTCCGTCACGTTGGAAAATGCCGCTGCATTTGCAAACGGCAGAGAACTTGTCAATGAGCTTTAAGCCTGATATACTTTCTTTAAAAGCAGTTGAAATTGTTTTAGAAAGGAATCTATTATGGAAAAGCAGACAGGATGCATCCACATCTACTGCGGGGACGGCAAAGGAAAAACAACCACCGGAATGGGGCTTTCCACACGTGCAGCCGGATGCGGATATAAAGTATTGATCTATCAGTTTATGAAGAATAATTCCACCAGTGAGCGGAATATTCTTGAAAATGTCCCCAACATCACGTTTGTTGACGGACTTGAGGGTGAAAAATTCAGCTTTCAGATGAGTGAAGATGAGAAAAAAGAACGGAAAAACTTCTACGAAAATCAGTTTAAAATGCTCACGGAGATGATAGAAAATGAAAACTTTGATGTGGTGTTCTTTGATGAGCTCATTTACACGATCAAAGCAGGATTATTTGACGAAGAGCTCCTTGCTGATTATCTGAAGCATAAACCGGAGAAGCTGGAAGTCATACTGACCGGGCAGAATCCCAGCCAGAACTTAATGGACCTGGCTGATTATGTTTCAGAAATCCGTAAAGTGAAGCACCCGTACGACCGGGGGCTTTGCTCCAGAAAAGGAATTGAAAAATAGAGTTTATAACCAATTGCAGACTTTAACCGCAATCAAAAAGGGGGGACAACCCCCCCCTGTAAAAAATCCCCCGCTGACCGGGGGAATTTTATTCAAACTTTTAAATGCATACTCTCACGACACAGCTTGATCTTCTGTGCACGAGTCATCTGTTTGATCGCATATTCCCTGCGCATCGCTTCTTCTTTCGTCTCAAACACCTCACAGTGTACAAGTTCCACGGGTCTGCGGCTTTTTGTATAGCGTGCTCCCTGTCCGGCATTATGTGCACTGATGCGTTTCTTTAGATTGTTTGTCCATCCGGTGTAAAGACTGCCGTCCTTACACTTTACAATATACGTATAATTCATGGTTATTCTTCCCCGGGCTATGTACAGTTTTGCAAACAAATGTCTGCAAAACCGTTTATACTAAAGCAATCGACAAAGGGTATATCACTCATGGTGTAAAAAGATATTTCTGTAAAAAATTCGATTGCGAATTTTACACTGCCCTTTCATCTATACTTTATTATACGATATTCCCCTCGTTTTGTGAAAAGATTATTCTTCTTCTGTCGGGAGATACATGAACGGATCAACCGCCGTACCGTCTTTTGTCAGTGCAAAATACAGATTTGTTCCTTCTGACGAATAATACTTTGTCGGCTGGGCAACTGTACCGATCACAGTACCCGCCGTGATCGTCTGCTCAGGAGCAACCGTTACATCCTTCAGCTGTCCGTAAACTGCCTGATAACCATTTCCCATATCCATGGTCACAGTCATACCTGTCTCGGAATCCTCCTCGACGGACAACACCTTGCTGTTGGCAGCTGCAAGCACCTGCTGATCAGCCTGAGCACTCAGGATCACTGCCGGATTATACTTGTATACCTCCAGTGTCGGAAAATATACCGCTCCGTCCATGCTGTAATCGATCAGGACATCGCCGGATACCGGCCATTCCATAACGGTATTGTCATTAAAATCGAGAGATGGCAGAACTTCCTGCACGTCCTGTGCAGCCGTCTCATCTGCAGCTGTCTCATCCTGAGCGCTGGCATCTTCCGCTGTTTCTGCATTTTCAGCAGTTCCCTCATCTTCTGTGCCTTCCATCTGTGCCTCCGCATTGGAAGTGTTAACATCTGTACTTTCTGTTTCCTCATCTTCCGCAGTTTCTTCATCTGATAGAGGCGTCTCCTCTGCCAGTTCCTCGTTCCTAATCTGCGTATCCTGTTTTGTGTTTCCTTTCTGGTCCGCCCGGTACATGCCGATACCAGCAGCAACGACAGCCAGCAGCAGGATTCCGCTGACAGCCAGCCTTAAATTTCTTTCTTTTCTCATCATATTCTTCACCTCTAACAGTTTAAGTATTTCTCTTATAGATTTCCCGAATATGACGTTTCTATTCACTTTTTCGTTACAAGAATTTCCGTTTGCGGAAAATAATGTTCCAGAATTTCACGATATGTACTCCCTTCCCGTGCCATGCATCCGGCTCCATACTGACTCATCCCAAGCCCGTGACCGGCTCCTCTGCACAAAAAACGTACTTTTCCGTCCATCTGCTCAACCACAAAACTGGCGGACGGCAGACGCAGTATCTGACGCAGCTCTTCTCCCGTACACGTCTGGCTCCCAATAGTTACACTGATGACATAATCGGCCTCATCACGCTCTGTCACCTCAATGACATCTCCGGAGGAAGCGGAATATGTAATTCCAAAATCCCGGAATTCCTTCTCCAGAAAAGCAGGTGTAAAATAATGTCCGGTCAGGTAATCATCCGCTTCCTGATCCTTCACGCTCTCAACTCCTGTCAGATATTGATAGGAATCATCCTGCAGCACACCCTTTGCATTCCTGGTCCTTCCGGTGCTGAGGCGGTGAAAGACACCGAAGCAGACCTCTCCATCGTGAGCAAGTACCTCCCCTCTGGTATTGATAACCGCCCGCTGGATTCGTTCGTACTGTTTATCAAAATTTCTGTTCTCCATATCGGTTTTGAGGTTCTGGGCAATCTGCTCCAGCTGTTTTTTCGTCATGGATCCTTCCTTTACCTGACGGACAAAGGTACTTCTGGCAAGCACGACCTGTGCCTTGACAGCTTCCAGCGGATAATCCGCACTCACCTGCCGGTAAACAATCCCCGCCAGATAGTTTTCTGCATCCGGGGCTTTTTCTATTGTGATTGACTGCCTGCCCGAAAGCAGAAGCGTAATAATAACCGGTACCAGTAAAAATATGAGAACCGCCGTGACAACAAAAGAAAAACGCTCTTTCATCTGCAGACCTGATCGCTGTGTGTACTTATTATAGTATATCTCACGACAGAATGTCTCATACCTCCTACTGTTCCGAGCGGCATTCTTTAGAATACCAGCTGCACAAGCAGCATATATAAAATCGTCCCGCCGCCAATGCTCAGCAAAAGATTATGTTTCCATTTATGTATCATGATCACGAACACCCCTGCAATTACTTCCGGAATGCCAAACGGCGCCTGAAAAAATGACACCGATTTGAAACAGTACACAACCAGCATACCGATAATCGCAAACGGAAGCACTTCTCCCAGGTAAAGAATAAACTCCGGTGTCTTCTTATTTCCCGGAAACAATGCAAACGGCAGCACTCTTGTCAGTACGGTTACCGCCGCAATCACAAGAATCGTAATCAGCGCCTGTGTCGATGTCATACTGTCTTCCCCCTTTTTCTCATTCTCCCGTGCAGACCCGCGAGACTCAGGAATATCCCAACCATAGATGCAATGATGAACCAGTCCTGTCCAAACACGATCAGACACAACAACGTCACGAAAAGACCCAGAAGTGCCGGTATATGGTTCTCTGTGCTCTCCCACTGCTCAATAAAAATGACGATAAATAATGCGGTCATGGCAAAATCGATCCCTGTGGAATTAAATTTTATGAGACTGCCCGCCACATTTCCAATCACAGAACCCGTTACCCAGTACAGCTGATTCAATACTGCAATGCAGAACATAAACCATTTGCGGTCAATACCCTTTGGAGTCTCAGCCGCACAGAGCAGAGAATACGTCTCATCAGTCAGTGAAAAGATCATATACGGTTTGAGCTTACCGCAGATTTTAAATTTATCCAGCATAGACAATCCGTAAAAGATATGGCGCGCATTGACCATAAGCGTCACAAGCATGGCGGATAGCGGATTGAACATTCCTGTCAACAGGTCAATTGCCACAAACTGCATGGACCCCGCATAGATAAAAAGACTCATGAGGAGCGCCCAGCCCGCATGGTATCCCTTGCTGCCAAGCAGCACCCCAAATGCGATTCCCAGGAAAATATACCCCATCAGCACGGGTAGTGTATACGGAAATGCCACTTTCAATGTTCTTTTGTTCATAAGATAAATCCCCCGATCAGTAACGACATCCATGTCGACTGTTACATTATATCGGCGGAAATTCTCTTTGTCAATTGCGGTGATTTCCTGTAACAGATGTATTTTCATTGCCTGTTCTGCATTGTTTGTTATATAATAGAAAAAATGGCTGTTACCGATACGTAAGCAGGACAGCCGGAAACGGAGGATTATGCGATGCAGCGTTTGCGCAAAGATCAAAAAGTACGGATTGCGCCCCTGTTTAAAAACTTTCATCAGCCTATGGTTCATTCCTGCCTCGAAAACAGAATGGGCTGTGCATACGCAGATAATACCGACATCCCCGTTTCCGCTCAGATCATCATCGGGGCTTTCAGTTTTTTTGCAGGAAAACCAAATGAAAACCTGGTCCGCAATATTCCGCCGGATTATGACGCAGCCCAACTCCTTATGATCCCGGAAAATGAGACCTGGGATTCTCTGATCGAAGAGGTGTGGGGCAGGCGTGCAGAAAGATTTACCCGATATGCGATTAAAAGAGAACCCGGCGTCTTCAATGACTTCCTGTTAAACGAGTTTATTGACCGGCTTCCCGACGGCTATTCACTGCATATGATTGATGAACATATTTATCAGTTGTCCAGACAGGAAGACTGGTCCTGTGATCTGTGCGCACTGTTCCCCACCTATGAAAACTACCGGGAACATGGTATTGGCGCCGCGGTATTATATAAAAATGACCTGGTATCGGGTGCATCCTCCTACGCGGTCAGTGACAGCAGCATAGAAATAGAAGTGGACACTAAACCGGAACACCGCAAAAAGGGGCTAGCGCTCGCCTGCTGTGCAAAATTAATTCTGGAATGCCGGCAGCGGGGCCTGTATCCCGGATGGGATGCACATGACCTCAGATCGGTATCTCTGGCAGAAAGACTGGGGTACCATCTGGATTACAGCTATACCGCCTATTGCATAACAGTACCCCGGAAGAATCCCGTGGCGGCCATGCTGTTGGATATGCCGATGCAGGAACTCTGGACGTTGTTCCCGATCATTCTGCGGGAACATAATACACAGTATAAAAAATGGTACCGCGCGGAAAAAAGCCGCCTGCTACATCTGATCGGAAAGGATCAGGTCATTCGGATCCATCATATCGGCAGCACTTCTGTGGAGGGGCTGATCGCCAAACCAATTGTTGATATACTGATGGAAGTTACCGATGACTGCAATATAGTGGAGCTCAAATCCACACTGGAATCGAGCGGATGGATCTGCATGTCTGAGAGCTATATGCCTGAGCTGAAACTTGTATTTAATAAAGGGTATACTCCAAACGGTTTTGCCAATCAGGTGTACCACCTTCACATACGCTGTTTCGGAGACTGGGACGAACTTTATTTCAGGGATTATCTGATCCTTCATGATGAAATCTCGCGTGATTATGCCGCGTTAAAGCAAAAACTCGCCAGGGAATATAAAAATGACCGGGATGCCTACACAAAGGCAAAAACTGAATTTATAGAAGAATATACAAAAAAAGCACGTATGGAATTTCATAACCGATACGCGCCGGATAGATGGAGGAGCTTTTCATGATACGATTTGAATGCGATTATGCCGAAGGGGCACATCCGTTAATCTTACAAAAGTTATGTGATACAAACATGGAACAGACTCCGGGCTACGGTGTCGACATCCACTGTGAAACAGCCCGAAAACATATCCGAGATGCCTGTCTTTCACCCGACGCCGACATACACTTTCTGGTGGGCGGTACACAGACAAACGCAACCGTGATCTCATCTATCCTGCGTCCTCATCAGGGTGTCATCTGTGCTTCTACCGGACATATCAATGTCCATGAAAGCGGCGCCATCGAGGCATCCGGGCATAAGGTTCTCTCTCTGCCGGGCGAGGACGGTAAGATTACCGCACAGCAGATCGAGGATCTGATACTGGGGCACTTCCACGATGAAAATTTTGAGCACATGGTTCAGCCGGGTATGGTCTATCTGTCATGGCCCACGGAAAACGGCACTATCTACTCAAAAAATGAACTGCTTGCCATAAACAGTGTGTGCCGCCGCTGCCGTATTCCTCTGTATATCGACGGCGCCAGAATGGGTTATGGACTTATGTCCGACTCCTGTGACCTGACGCTTCCGGACTTTGCCACACTCGCAGACATCTTTTATATCGGCGGTACAAAGGTCGGCGCAATGTTCGGAGAGGCTGTTGTCATCACAGATCCGGACCTGAAGACAGATTTTCGATATCTGATCAAACAAAACGGCGGAATGCTCGCAAAAGGCCGGCTGCTCGGCATTCAGTTTGAGACTCTGTTCGAAGACGGTCTTTACTGCCGGATAGCCAGACATGCGGTTACCCAGGCTATGCGTATCAGGCAGGCATTCCAGCACAAAGGGATTCCTCTCTTATATGATTCATATACCAACCAGCAGTATCCAATTCTTAATCAGATACAGATTGACCAGCTTTCCAGGCGCTATTCTTTCTGTTTCTGGGAACGGGTTGATGAAAAGCGGTCCGCCGTACGGTTCTGTACCAGCTGGGCTACATCGGAAACCGATGTGGATCAGCTGCTCAGCGATATTGGACATCTTTAAGACTAAAGGGAAAGTTTTTGGTGAGACTTATGAAAAAGAAATTAAACAGAGGCAATAAGGGGTTTACTCTGGTTGAACTAATTGTGGTCATCGTTATCATTCTGGTTCTTGCAGCCGTTATGGTACCGTCCATACTACGTTATGTCAACAAAGCAAAGGAAGCTTCCTATATTTCAGAGTGCAGTACCGTCGTAACAATGGCAAATATCCATTCCACTGAGCTTTACTCCCGCCTTGGCAGCGACAGTTTGGAAACTGCCTTAAACCGGTCAGCGGAGCGGAAAGCAATTACTGAGGCCGCCGGTGTGAGCGGCAGTATTAATTACATTAAATGCGACGCTGCCACCGATGCCATTATACAGCTGGAGTATGTTGCAAAAGACGGAACCGTCGTCCTTTATGACGTATCAACCGACCCGCAGTACCGGATTATGGACCGCGAAGACGGCATACTGACCGGCAGTACGGCACAGGATTATCTGGATTCCCTGAATACGCTTCTGAATCTGGTAGGGGGTAAGGTGACCGCTGATACGATCAAGACGCTTTATCCGCAGGAAAAATATCCGGATTTGTATTACAGCAATGGTAATCTGAAAACAAAATATGACTCACAGTACCTGCAGCTGTACATGAAGGCTAAGAATAAGGGGGACTATCCTTCTGTCAATATGAGCACTCTCCCACAGGAAATTCAAAATCTGGATACAAAAAACGTTTTGCAGAATCAAATCTGGATTCCAATGGTTTTCAAAGACAGTGACGGGAATAATATTACCGTCATGACTGCCGGAGAGTTTTCTAACTCAAACAACGATTATGGGGCCGCCAAAGCATCAGTCATTTATAATCCTGCTGACCAAAGCTATTATTATCATACACATGCATCTAACGGCAGCCTGGATACTATATGGCTCAGTGATCAGGCTCCAAACTGGGATGATATCATTAAAACAGGGACCTGGATAAAATCAAAATAACAATATCGAAGCGCCCAATGATGATTGAGCGCTTCGCATACTTTATCTACTCTTTATTCCAGTATTTTCTCAGATAATTACCCGTTTCTTCTTCCGTCAATGAAAATTCTTCCATCAGCCTGCCTGATGTATCTTCTTGGGAAACTCCAAACTCCCTGCAAACCTTGATCAACGCACGGATTCCTTCTGCCAGTCCCTCCGCTCTGGCCTCTCTTCTTTCAATTTCACGTTCTTCCCATGCCTGCATATATTTCACACCCACTTCCTCATCGGATTTGATGCTCTGTACCCGTTCCTGCAGTTTTTTTATCCGTCCGCTCTTACAGTCTCTTCCCGATATCTCTGTTGTATGCTCCATATATCGAAGCAATTCCGTCAGTTCAGGATTCACTTCCTCATAGTTTTCCCCGCGGGTATTCAAAAAAATTCGAACTGCACCATCCTCCAGCCTGAGTTCATTCTCTTCATCACATTTCATACGAAACGTATAGCGATAGCGTTTCAATCCAAATAAATCAAACGGCGATATGATGATAATGTAAATGTCATTCAGCGTGTTAAAATCAACCTCGCCTGGCTGCAGAAGTTTGCTGTCAATCAAACTCTGGTAATGTCTGCTGCGTCTCGGCAGATTCTTGGTGTTAGTTTTTTGAACCTCCGTATCATAGATAGCATCCTGCATATCCTGCGCCCATACATCCAGCTTTATCTGGCGATAGATAGGTGAGCGGCGGATCTCTCGTTCTGTCTGCGGCAAAAATTTCAGCAGGATTTCCCGGCCCAGAATAATCTCTAATACCATCTGCAGCACTTCCGGATCCTCCATCACTTCCGCAAACAGAAAACGATCCAACAGAGTCAAATCTGCTAATGTTTTCTTTTGTTTCATGTGCATCTTCTCCTTTCATTATAGAACGTCCGATGACACATGTAAAGCACAATAAATTTACGCATACGCAAATTGTAATTATGCAAAAGCGTCCCAAAACGCTCTGTATTAAATTCTAATTACAGGAATCACTTTGACCGAACGGTCATGATCAGAAACGACAACCTATGCCGTCGTTTTAAGACATTTTTATCATATCATCCGCGCTTCAAATATACAATAACTGATTTTATTTTCACAAAGCCTCTGATTCGAGACTTAAACCATTAGATGCGTGCGCTGCCGCGCGCACAACAAAAGAAATGCCGCCGGGTATCCTGTAAACAGAACACCTGACAGCATTTCTCCCAGGCAAAAAAACATGGCAAAACCTATCACTTATTCCTCAGTAAAACACCTTCCAAGCGCATCCGCCGCCATGATCGCAGCATAGACATCTTCCGGAGTCACATCAAACGGCATATTGCCCAGAGTATCGCCCTCTGCTGCGGCAAGCCTGGCAACCTCCATGATTTCCTCCGGTTTCACTTCCATGATCCCAAGCTCGGCAAGCGTCGTCGGAAGTCCTACAGCCTGGCAGAATTCCAGTACTTCTTCGATCTCTTCCATGTCTGCGTTCTCAAGAACAAGCTGAACCAGGGTGCCGAACGCCACCTTTTCTCCGTGGTACATCTCATGTGTCTCTTTGATCGCCGTCAGTCCATTATGAATTGCATGCGCTCCCGCCAGTCCGCCGCTCTCAAACCCGATGCCGGACAGATACGTATTGGCTTCGATCACATTCTCAACTGCTTTCGTACACACTTTCTGTTCCGCCGCGATTGCCGCGCTGACTCCATTCTCCATCAGCGTATCATAACAAAGCTCGGCGAGCGCCATCGCTGCAAGTGTACTCTTTCCTCCGACACAGTTGAGAGCATCGGACTGTCTGCAGGCTCTCGCCTCGAAGTATGTGGCAAGCGCGTCACCCATGCCGGAGATCAACAGTCTTGCAGGCGCCTTACTCACGATGTCAGTATCAACGAGAACGATATTCGGGCTGGATGGAAGAAACAGGTATTTTTCAAAAATACCTTCTTCCGAATAGATAACAGAGAGTGCACTGCACGGTGCATCTGTGGATGCGATGGTTGGAACAATGACAACCGGTATTCCCGCATAATATCCCACCGCCTTCGCAGTGTCATGAATCTTACCGCCGCCGACACCTGAGATCATGTCGCATCCAGCAGCTTTTACAGCTTCTATGATACGATTAATCTCCGACATACAGCATTCGCCATTAAAAATTTTAAATATAACAGTAACACCCGTATCCTTCTGACCTTCTGTAATCGCTGTTTCCACACGCTTTTTCCCCGACGCGCTGACAAGAATACAGAGCTTCTTTCCATAATTCTGAGCGTAAGAGCATAAGTTGCGGATCTCACCCTTACCCTGGATGTATCTGCTTGGACTTGCAATAATCTGTGCCATAACCTGTTACCTCCTTGTTTTTACTGTCAAAAAACTTTTTGACCCTGGTATCTTGTTATTATTTTAACATTATGCCACGCAGTACCTGGTTTGTCAATCAGTCCCGTACGAAGATTACCTGTAAACTGTGTAAATCCGATTTCATCGCGCTGTCACTCTAAACTCGCAGCATCCGGTATCCCACCCCGACGTGAGTCTGAATATACTGAGGAACTGCCGGGTCTTTTTCTATTTTTTTGCGCAGCGTTGCCATATGGACGCGGAGAGACGCGACATCATTTTCCCATGCACTTCCCCATATTTCCCGTGTAATGTAAGCATGCGTCAGTACTTTTCCCACGTTTTTACACAGCAGACATAAAAGCCTGTATTCAATAGGGGTCAGATGCAGTTCCCGTTCATCCATATATGCACATCCGGAAGCGTAATCTACCGTCAGATTTCCATTGTGAAATACGGAAGCTTCCTCTGCCGTCTGTCCCTGCACATAATGAAGTCTTCGAAAAGTCACTCTCAGCCTCGCCAGCAGTTCTTCTACGGAAAAAGGTTTTGTCAGATAATCATCTGCTCCGGCGTCCAGCGCATGGATTTTGTCCATATCCTCACTCCTTGCGCTGATTACAATAATCGGCATATTTGACCAGCTTCTGATCTTTTTTATAATCTCCACTCCGTCCATGTCGGGAAGCCCCAGATCCAGCAGTACCACATCCGGCTTATAAGAAACCGCCTCCAGGATCGCGGCCTCGCCTGTTGCCGCCGTATGATATTTATAGTCCTGTGTCCCGAGCGTGGTTGTTATCAGATTCCGAACCGCCGCATCATCTTCTACTACAAGAACCATTGGTTTATTCATGTAACGTTACCTCCTCTGTCGGCAGTGTAAACCGAAACAGCGCACCCTTCGGATTGTTATCGTGTACAGAAATCTCTCCTCCGTGGGCATTTATGATAGACTTGCAGAGCGCAAGTCCGAGCCCCATACTCCGTCTGCTGTCGGCTACCTTTACATTTGCCGTATAAAACATATCAAATATTCTCTGCTTTGACTCATCCGATATTCCATCTCCGTTATCCGATATTTCTACCACCGCCCAGCTTCCCTCTCTGCGCGTTCTTACATCAATCCTGGAACCGGCAGGCGTATATTTTACCGCATTGTCCACGATATTCATGATTACCTGCATAACTAGCCGTGCATCTATTTTTACCATAATGAAGTCTTCTGCCTGTGTCACATTAACCTTATGTTCCACACTGCGCCGATTGATATGATGCATCGCCTCTGTCACCACCTCGTCGAGTAATTCCGTCGTCAGATTCAGATGCATGGTCCCGTCCTCAATCCTGGTAACCGAAAGCAAATTTTCCACCAGATTAATCAGCCACAGAGAATCATCATAGATATCGGAATAGAGCTGTCTGCGCTGTCCCATATCCAGATGTTCCTCACTTGCCAGCAGAATTCCGGCGTTACCGGAAATGGCAGTCAGCGGAGTCCGCAGGTCATGTGAAATGGAACGGAGCAGATTGGCCCTCAGCTGCTCATTTCTGGCAAGCGCTGCAGCTTCCTGACGTTCTTTTATAGCCATATTTCTCTCAAGCGCAAGTGCACACTCCCCCAAAATTGACAATATGACACTGTTCTCAAAAGAATCCAGCGGCCGGTTGTGTACGGCGATCCCTACGACGCCGTATACCTTATCGGTGATGCGTACTGCCAGATACATACAGACTGCACTTCCCAGCGTATTTGTGCCGGCGCCTGCATGTTTATTGTTTTTGAATACCCATGCCGCCACCGCCTGTTCATTGTCTGTCGTGTAAATACCTTTCTCCGTCTGTTCACCGTCGGCTATAAAGACCTGAGGTTTAGACAGTGTTCCATCCTCAGCACGGTAAAACACAAGATTTCGCTTCAAAAGTTTTACCAGCTGCTGTGCTGTCACGGATATAATATCCGATACCTGTTCTGCCTGAGCCAGCATCTGATTCGTATCAAGCAGAATCCTGGTCCTGTAAGCCGACTGTGCAGCATGAAACGCCTGACTTTTGATCTTGACCGCAAGGGAACTTGTGATAAATGCGGCGATAAACATCACCACAAATGTGACCGGATATCCGCTGTCGTACGCCTGAAACGTAAAACGCGGCACGGTAAAGAAAAAATTAAACACAAACACACAGACGGCAGAAAGTATCAGACTGAAAATTCTCCGGGACGTGATAACCGAAGTGACCAGTACGCATAGAATATAAATGGTGATAATGTTCGCTTCACTGAATCCGCACTCATAAAACACAGTGCCGATGACGGTAGCTCCGGCCAGCATACCCAGTGTCTTTAACACATCCGCCAACAGATTGTCCCGCATGTCTCCCCTGAGTCTGCGCGCGGCTTTGTAGGCGGGTGTATTCTTATCCGGTATAACATATACATCGAGATTAGGGGAATATGCGATCAGCTGTTCTGTCAGAGACTGGCGTCCGAAAACACTTCTTCGTCTGGCGCTTGACCTTCCCACAACTACCTTGGAAACGCCGGAAAGCCTTGCAAATTCTGAAATCTGCAAAGCAATATTATCTCCATATGTCGTCTCGATATGAGCTCCCAGCTGCTGCGCCAGCTTCATGTTTTTCCTCAGCCGTTCTTTATTCTCATCCTCCATTCTGGAAAAATCGGGGGTTTCCACAAACAGCGCCGTAAAATTTCCTTTAAAGGCATTTGCCATTCTGGCTGCTGTTCGTATCAGCCTGGCATTCGTAGGCGACGAGGACAGACACACCATAATGTGCTCATCCGTATAGTAATCGCTGCTCTGTGACTGCTTGATTTTATCCGATATCCGGTTAATGCGGTCAGCTGTTCTTCGAAGCGCTATTTCCCTGAGCGCCACCAGATTCTCCGTCGTAAAAAAGTTCCCCAGCGCTCTTCGCGCCTGGTTCTCTTTATAAATTTTACCCTCATTCAGGCGTTCGATCAGTTCTTCCGGTTCGATATCAACCAGAGACACCTGGTCTGCCCTGTCGAACACGTGATCCGGAATTCTCTCCCTGACCAGCACACCGGTTATGGAGGCTACAATATCATTCAGGCTCTCGATATGCTGGACATTGACAGTGGTGTACACATCAATTCCGTTATTCAGCAGCTCTTCCACATCCTGATACCGCTTCAGATGCCGGCAGCCTTCCGCGTTCGTGTGTGCCAGCTCATCCACCAGGATCAGCTGTGGTTTTCTCTCTATTGCGGCGTCCAGGTCAAATTCCTTCAGCCTGATACCCTTATGTTCAATCTCCCTGTTAGGCAGACACTCCAGTCCCTTCAGAAGCTGCATGGTCTGAGGCCTCGTATGCGGTTCTACATACCCTGCAACGACGTCCACGCCGCGGCGTTTTTCTGCATGGGCGGCCTTCAGCATCGCATACGTTTTACCCACACCGGCAGCATAGCCAAAGAAAATGCGTAAGTGTCCCCGGTGCCTGTCCTGCGTTTCCTCTTCGATTTTTTTAAGCAGCAGGTCGGGGTTTGCTCTTATATCATTCATTCGAACCTCCTTTCCCGATGTAAGGACTGGGGAACAGCAGTTTTAAAAACAGACGCTCAGCAGTACTGTCGCTGTCATAGTTATAATACATTCTTTTATTTTCTCCGTCCATCACGGAAAATCCGTTTTCTTCATCGTATAAAATGCGGATTCCAAGCTGATCCAAGGCAAGCCGCAGCGCCATTTCCCAGGAGAACATCGTCAGTCTCTGTTCATCCTCCATCTGCTTCCATACCTCATCAAACTCGATTGGGCTATAGCGTTCCTGCAGAAACAGCATCCACAGTTCCTTCTTCTGCAGAACAGTCAGCGACGCTGTACACGAGGTTCTTTTCCAATCCCCCGCCATAGGGATGTATCGGTAATACGTGTCCGGACTATACTGCGGATAATCCGCAAATACGCGCTCCAGAATATACGTGCGCCGCACCGCCAGCAGCTCATTCCGATAATCCATGTCACATAAAATCTGATATAATTCCTTTTGCATATCTTCTGCAGGTGTTTTAATTTTAACACAAATATTCAGCATTTCATCAAAATTTCTGGAAGATATATCTTTTTTTATCCATTCCATCTTTGTTCCATACTGCGACATCCTGGCAATAAGCTCTCCGCTCTCTGACCCGTTCACAGTACCGTAGACTGAAACCGGATACTTTTCCGACACAAACGCCATGGAAGCACCATACTCTTCAAAAAAAGACTCTGAACTGTAGCAGGTAAATTCATAATATAACCAGAGTGTATGATTTCCCGACAAAAAGACCTGGGGATTCGTACCCATTTCCGAACTGACCGCGTAGATCATATTAAAAAGTTCCGTTTCCGGAACAATGCCCGGGCTAATCCCGGGCATCTTCCGGCTCTGTGTCCATGCCGTATATTTTTTATGCATAAGGTTCCTCCTGGATTATCTTATTTCAGAATTCCGTCCAGCATCAGATTCACTTTCAGCACGTTGACTGTCTTCTCTCCAAATACGCCGAGAACCTTACCCTTTGTGCATTTTTTGATGATTGCCCTGACTTCATCCTCGCTCATATCATTATTATCTGCGATTCTGGGCACCTGATACTCCGCCGCATCCGGTGAGATATGCGGATCCAATCCACTCCCCGAATTCGTCACCAGATCAACCGGTACCGGCTCATCTGCCCTCTCAGGGTTTGCCTCATGGAGTTTTTCTACTCTCTCTGCCACAAGCTGTCTGAATTCGTCTCCCGCCGGACTTAAGTTGGAAGGTGCCGAATACATCAGATGATTTCCATCCTCATCCGTAAATGTGGATACATCAACGCTCATGATACGTCCCCACATATGGCTGTCATCCGTATACTGTTGCCCCAGCAGTTCACTTCCGTATTTTTTTCCGTCAACTTCGATGATACTGCCATTTGCATTATCGTGGAAAAATATCTGCGCGATTCCGGTCACAATTCCTGTGTAAACCACCCCGCAGAGTACTGTAAATATCAGCACACAGACAGCGGCACGCGGCAGACTTGATTTTAACGTCTTCATAAATCCTCTCTCCTTCTTATACCAGTCCAAACATAACAAGAATCATATCGATCAGCTTGATAAAGATGAAAGGTGCGATTAACCCCCCGACACCGTATACCAGCAGATTTCTTCCAAGCAGCCGGCCCGCCGGCACCTCACGGTATTTGACTCCTTTTAATGCCAGCGGAATCAAAGCCACAATGATCAGTGCGTTATAGATAATCGCCGATAAAATTGCACTCTGCGGAGAGTTCAGTCCCATAATGTTGAGCGCTGACAGCCCCGGATATAATCCGATAAACAGTGCCGGTATGATTGCAAAGTATTTAGCCACATCGTTGGCGATAGAGAATGTTGTCAGACTTCCCCTCGTCATCAGCAGCTGTTTGCCTATCCTGACAATATCTATTAGCTTCGTTGGTGATGAATCCAGGTCGACCATGTTTCCGGCCTCTTTTGCTGCCTGCGTTCCTGAATTCATCGCCACGGCCACATCCGCCTGAGCCAACGCAGGAGCATCATTCGTTCCATCTCCCGTCATCGCAACCAGGTGACCTTTTTTCTGAAGATCCCGGATCATTTCCAGCTTCCCCTCTGGCGTAGCTTCCGCCAGAAAATCATCCACCCCTGCTTCCGCTGCAATTGCAGCTGCCGTCAGCGGATTATCACCGGTGATCATGATTGTCTTGATCCCCATCTTCCTGAGGTCCGCAAATTTCTCGGAGACACCCTGTTTGATAATATCTTTCAGATGGATGACACCCATAATCCTGTGGTTTTTGGCAACCACCAGCGGAGTACCTCCCTGATTGGAAATTTTCTTAACAACTTCATCGCACTGAGTGCTGTAGGTTCCTCCAGCAGCTTCAACATAAGCTTTGACGGCATCTGCCGCACCTTTACGGATCTCGTTTCCGTCAAAATCCACACCGCTCATCCTGGTCCTGGCAGTGAACGGAACAAAAACCATGCCCTTATCGTGCAGGCTGCGCCCACGGATACCAAACTGCTCTTTCGCCAGAATCACGACGCTTCTCCCCTCCGGCGTCTCATCCGCCAGGGAAGCGATCTGTGCAGCATCAGCCAGTTCCCTGTCAGAACAGCCGTCCACCGGGATAAACTCATGTGCCTGCCGGTTTCCCAGAGTGATGGTTCCCGTTTTATCCAGCATCAGAATATCAACATCACCTGCTGCCTCAATCGCACGTCCGCTCATTGCCAGCACATTGGCCTGATTCAGCCGGCTCATACCCGCGATTCCGATCGCTGACAGGAGTGCACCGATCGTAGTAGGTGCAAGGCATACCAGCAGTGCCACCAGTGTGGTGACTGATGTCGGATTGGATATCCCCGCCTGGTCAGCAGAGAACATGGAATACGTATACAGAGAAAGTGTAACCAGAATGAAAATAATGGACAATGCCACCAGAAAGATCTGAAGAGCAATCTCATTCGGCGTTTTCTTTCTCGAAGCCCCCTCAACCATGGCAATCATTTTATCCAGAAAGCTCTCTCCTGCCTCGCTTGTCACTTCCACCACGATCCAATCAGACAGGACCGTTGTTCCTCCTGTCACTGCACTCCGGTCACCCCCGCTTTCACGGATGACCGGGGCAGACTCACCGGTAATTGCACTCTCATCAACAGAAGCTGCACCCTCGATGACCTCACCATCTGCAGGAATCTGCTGTCCTGCCTTTACGATTACAACATCTCCCTTTTTCAGAGAGACCGACGGAACCTCCGTGATACGATCCTTTTCTCTCAGGCTAAGTATCTTATACGCTGTCACATCACGTTTTGCCGCACGCAGGGAGTCTGCCTGAGCTTTCCCCCTTCCCTCGGCGATTGCCTCCGCAAAATTGGCAAACAGTACGGTAATCCAGAGAATAATGGCAATTGCCAGTGTGAATCCGGACGAAGCGTCCTGTATGCCGAACAGGGATATGATCCACAGAACGGTTGTAAGTGCTGCTGATATATATACCAGCAGCATGACAGGATTTTGTGCCTGTGTTTTTGGTTTCAATTTGATAAATGCATCCTTTATCGCCCTCACTGTCATCTTTTTATCTGCAAGGGCCGTCTTTGCTTTTTCAGTCATCTTTCATTCCCTCCTAAACTACACTGCTGACGAACTCAGCGACTGGTCCCAGCGCCAGTGCGGGGAAGAAGCTGAGCGCACCTACCAGAAGTACAATGAAGATCAACAGGAACACAAACATTGCATTCGTCGTCGACAGCGTCCCCGCCGTCACGGCAATTTTCTTTTTCCCTGCCAGACTTCCGGCAATCGCCAGTGTGCCAACCAGCGGAATAAATCTTGCAAACAGCATGACAAGACCAAGTGTTACGTTTAAAAATATGGTATTGGCTCCGAATCCCGCAAATGCAGAACCATTGTTTCCACCTGCCGAAGAATAAGCATAAAGCAGTTCAGAAAATCCATGCGCCCCCGGGTTATTCAGACTTTCCGTCACTTCGGGTATCGCGGCTGCCACACCACTTCCTGCCAGGATAGCGATCGGCGTTGCCAGGCAGACTAAAACCGCCCATTTCATTTCATAAGGTTCAATCTTTTTGCCCAGAAATTCCGGTGTACGGCCGACCATCAGTCCCGCGATAAACACCGTCAGGATGGCAAATGCCAGCATACCGTACAGTCCGCATCCCGTTCCTCCGAAGATTACTTCGCCCAGCTGCATCAGCAGCATCGGTATCATCCCTCCGATCGGCGTATAACTGTCGTGCATGGAGTTCACAGACCCATTGGAAGCCGCCGTCGTGAATGTCGCCCAGGTGGATGAGGTTGCAATGCCAAACCGCGTCTCCTTGCCTTCCATATTTCCTCCCGCCTGACCGTCCGTCACATCCGTCAGCACCGCTCCGTCCTGTGTGAGCTGCGGTGTTGCCATCTGTTCATTTACAGCCACGATGCCAAGAGCCAAAACCAGGCAGATAAACATCGATGCAAAAATGGCGATTCCCTGTTTTTTGTTCTTTACATTTCTGCCAAACGTAAAGCACAGTGCAGCCGGTATCAGAAGCAGTGATATCATCTCAAGCAAGTTTGTAAACGCATTTGGATTTTCCAGCGGATGTGCAGAGTTTACACCGTAAAATCCGCCCCCGTTTGTGCCGGTCTGTTTGATGGCAACCTGACTTGCTGCAGGTCCAAGCGGTACGATCTGTTCTGTTATAATGTCAGCATCCGGCACGAGTGCACCGTCCAGCGTGACCGTTCCTTTCTCTCCGTCAATGACCGCACCCTCTATGATCTCACCCTCTGCATCCACTGCGATGGGCTCGACCAGCTGAACAGTCTCCGCCGGTTTTAAATTCTGAACAACGCCTCCGCCGACCAGGCAGACAGCGATGACAAGATTAAGCGGGATCAGGATATGAACAACGGTTCTGGTAAGATCCACCCAGAAACTTCCAAGTCCCTTTTCCTTAACCTTCGTAAATCCCCGTATCATGGCAAACAGTACGGCAATACCGGTTGCCGCAGATACAAAGTTCTGTACCGTCAGGCCCAGCGCCTGTGTCAGGTAGCTCAATGTACTCTCACCGCTGTATGCCTGCCAGTTTGTATTTGTCACAAAACTGACGGCGGTATTAAAAGATAAATCCCAGGAAACCCCTTTAAGCCCCTGCGGATTTCCTGGCAGGAATCCCTGCAGCATCTGCAGCAGAAACAGAAATGCCAGCCCGACACCGGAAAATAAAAGTGCGCAGACTGCATACTTTTTCCAGCTCATCTGTTCATCTGACTTCACCCTCATGAGTCTGTAAATGCCCCGTTCAAAGGGATTCAAAATTTTTGATAAGAAAGTTTTTTCGCCATTCATAACCTTGCCTATGTATCCGCCAAGCGGTATGGCAAGCACAACCAGAATGACAAGATATAAAATATATTGTATTACCGTACCTGTCATTGATTGTCACCTCTCATTAGAATCACTACGTAATAAATTAAAAGTGCCACTGCAATAATTCCTATTGCTGCTACGATGATTTGCATATCGTATCCCTCCTTTATGTGTCGAAGTATACGCCTGAGAGTTTTAAAATGGTGTTAGGAGATTTCGAAGTGGTATTAAGAAAGTATAAAGAAAAATTGCCGGCAGGTAATACCCGCCGGCAGAATAATAGATATGAGCTGATGACAGTCTGGTTAAATTAGAAGACCATACAGCACAGGACACCACAGTGCGCACAGCAGCGCCAGGATGAGCAGGATCGGCGCCGTAGCCTTCGGCATATCCGTCATCTGAAAATATCCGCTGCTGTAAGCAAGAAGCGGAACCGTGTCAATCGGAAGCAGATAACAATTCGTGGCACAGAAACACAGCGTTACAATTAAGATAACCGGGTGGATACCGCAGTTCGTTGCCACCACGATCAGCGGACCCGCCAGAACCTGTATCAACGCCCCGGAGATCGGGATAATAAGCAGCATCACAATCACAAAAACTGCAGTGATAAACACCATAACAAAAGTCGGGAGCGCCAGGTCGGACGGGAATATCGTATCGACAAACCAGGTGCTGAGTCCGTTTTCACTGATGATATTTCCGAGGGAGATCACCGATGCGGTCACGAATACCACATCCCAGTTTGTACTTTTTTTAAAGTCCTCCCAGTCCAGAATCCTGATCCCCGGGAGAAACATGACTGCTACTCCCAGAACGGCTACGGCATAGAGATTGATTGTGCTGATCCATGATGAAAGAATCCACAGAACGATCATGGTACCCATGATCAGTATAACTTTTACCTCCTGACGGCCGGCCTTCTTTGTTACCCTGGTGGATTCTTTAAAATTTTCAAACAGTTTCTGTTCCATCTCCACGGGAGGAAACACCTTTGTGATAATCATCCAGGCGGTGGGGATCAGAATCAGCCCGATGGGCACGCCATAGGAAGCCCACTCCGCAAAGGAGATGCTGTAACCGGTCATGGACTTCAGTGTGGTAATCGCCACCAGGTTGGGCGAGGACCCTACCGGCGTCATGATGCCTCCTATCATGGCAGCCACCGGGATCGCTATCATATAGGTTCGTCCCGTCTGATTTCGCTCTGTTTCATTGGTGTACAGCTGCAGGAATGACAGTCCGATTGTTACAAACATTGCGGTAACCGGTACGTTTGAGATAAATGCCGATACAATGGCGGTGGCAAACATCAGTCCCAGCAGTGTGGTCCTAATGGATTTTCCAAAAATCCTCATCATGAAATACAGGATTCTTCTGGAAATCGGCGAATTTGAAACTGCCGCCGACATGCCAAACGATGCCAGAATAAACATAACCGGTGGTGCAGCCATGCCGCTGATGGCTGACGTCAGGGAAGGAGCGGCACCCAGGACAAAGTACAGCATCATAAAGATCAATGAGGTCAGTCCCAGGGGAAGCGCACCTGTACTCAGGCAGATGAGAAGCGCCAGGGTACAGCCCAGCGTCCGGGTACCGGCGGGTGTCAGACCCGCAGGCGCCGGGACGAAAAACATAACAATCAGAATCAACACTGCAAGGACAAGTCCGTTTTTTCTTTTTGCGGTTAATTCTTCCATGAGTTTTCTCCTACTGAATCTATTTCAGACCTTTTAATGTGAGCATACAGATCATTGGAATAATGGATACTACTGCAAACGTCATGTAGGCTCCCGAATATCCCAGCGTAGTCGCGGCGATAATGCCGAATATGGTGGCGCCGAAAAAGGAACCGATCTTGGTGCCGGTGTTCAGTGCAGAACAGCACATCGCATAATTTTCTTTTTCGATCACATCACTTCCTGCAGTGTAGAACAACCCCATTGTGATGGACGGGACGCCCTGCAGCCAGATACAGATATTAAGCGCCATGCCGGCAGGAAGAACCGCGATCAGAACTCTTGAAACAGCCATCCATGCGAAGCATATCACAAAGAGCCATTTGCGGGTGTGCAGTGCATCGGATAACCAGCCGCCCAACAGAGAGCAGACGGCACCTACCAGCGCACAGACTGAAACCAGAGAGCCCGCTGCGGCTGCATCCATTCCTTTTGTCTGAATCAGATATGCGGGTGTCATGGTGAGAACCGCTACAGCAGATGCCATCATAAACATACCGCCGATAAAAATACGGAGAATCCTGGGGTCCACCAGAGCTTTCAATGTCTGTCCAAGCGACGGACTGTCCTTACCGTCAGTTCTTGCAGGCGGTGCAACATCGTCCGTGATGGTAAGCACCCATACGATCAGCATGATCACACACCAGATGTTAGTAAACCACCATGCCGGAGAGACATTGTCCGGGCTCGCGATACGCGGAACCAGATTGTACATCAGAAGTTGTGAAAGCGTGCCCGCCATAATGTAGGCCCCGTTCGCCTTCCCGCGCATTTCCGGAACAAACAGACATGCGATAACGTAAGGACATGCGATAGAAATGCCCGCCCCGCCTGCACCTACGATCAGCTGTGACATCAGCATCATATAAAAATTTGTAGTGAAAAAAGTACCCAGCACGGATCCGCCGAGAACCAGCGTGATACCGAAAAGTCCCATTTTTCTGGGTCCGAGTTTATTCATTACAACTCCCAGCGGGATCGTAATGAAGATACCCAGCAGGTTGACAGATGAGGTGAGCAGTCCGCCTTTATCCGTGCCTATCCCCATTCCCTCCATCAGGTAGGTAAGTACCGGGCTGATCTTATACTGGCAGTTGCCATAACACATAAAGAACAGAACCATGATTAAAATGTAAACATATGGATTTAATTTTCTTTTTGTTGAAACTGTATCATTTGTCATAGTATTTTCCCCCTTTAAATACTTTTGTGAAATAATCGTACCCAGGCAACGCCGCAAGTCATTTTACCTAAAAACATTATATAATAGCGCTTAAAATTATGAAATATTCACAATGTGACTTGTTTTTTTCGGAATATGTGCAGAGTGTACATTCTGAATACGAAAAATGGAAGAAATATACCTATTATAATGTAATTGTTTTTTATGTGCAGACCGTACATGAAATAAGGTCCATTTTTTGCGCAAAACAAAAGCTTACCGGCAGACGGCGGTTTGACATTTTAAATTCGCCGTGCTTAAATAAAATCATACATACCTCGGGTTTATGCCGCAAGCGTAATGCCTGTCATTTTATCTATTATGACAGAAAGCGAGGAATAACTATGATCAGTAGCAAAAAGAATTTTATCATTGAATCCAGGATGGTACCGCAGCCATGTGCGCTGCAAAAGTTTCCGTATCCCATTTCCCAGAAGGAAAACTATAAACTATGCATGGAGCATAAGCTTCCCTATTGGGTTCCCATGAAGGACATTGATAACGGCATGACCTTCTGTCCGCATGATCTGGATCGCCCGGCCTTCGGCACGGATGGAACTGACTGGTTTGGGGTCAGTTGGACATATGTGGATCAGGTGGGCGGACAGATGGTGACACCTGATACTTTCATACTGGAGAAGCCTTCCCAGTGGAGGGAGAAACTGATATTTCCAGATCTTGATCAGATGGATTTCACTGTTGGAGCACAGGAGGCCAGGGCCAAAATTGATCCCAGTAAAATTACCGGTTATGTGATGCAGGATGGGCTGTTCGAACGGCTGCTCTCCCTGTGTCCTGCTGAGGAGTCCTTAAGCTGGCTTCTGGAAGAACCGGAGGATGCAGCCGAGTTTTTCGAGGCGGTGGCCGATTATAAAATTGCTCTTATAGAAAAACTTTTCAGAGAATGGGCTCCTTTTGACCTGCTGATCAACTCTGACGACTGGGGAACTCAAATCAGCACCTTTATGGCGCCGTCTGTTTTTGAGAAGCTGCTGCTTCCGCCCATGAAGCGGATCGCCGACAAGGTTCATGAACTGGGACTGTACTGGGACTGTCACAGCTGCGGAAAGACAGAGACCCTGGTTCCCTATATGGTAGAACTGGGTTTTAATTTCTGGGAAGCGCAGGGCATGAATGATCTGAAGGCCGTCAAGAAAAAATACGGAAATCAGCTGGCAATACAATGTACTTTGGATCCCTATGTTCTTCAGGATCCGGAAATCACCGAAGAGGAAGTGCGCTCCTATGTGCGCCGGGTAATTGATGATCTCGGAGAAGGCGGGGGACTGATTCTGGCATTTAAGGCACTGACGCCTATGGTGTATACGGCTGTAACCACAGAAATCTTCGAATACAGTTCAAAGAAGTATGCACGGGAGAGAGCCGGCATGAAAAAATAAGTTATAGTCATAATAAACGGGTCAGGAGGGATACAGCGTGCATCTGAGTATGAACATTGTCCGGCACGAGCTGGCAAAGCAGTTTTCGCTTGCAGGACCACAAACCGTATTTGAACGCCATGCAAACTTAAGAAGCGCGGCCATGCTCACCAGCGCGGCGCCGGAACCTCAGATTCTCTATGTTGCAGAGGCAAGGCGGCTTCCTGTGAGATGGAAATTCCAAACCCATGCTTCCCTGATCATCTCCGGTCAGATTCCGGAGGATTATTTTCATAATACGGAAGTTGATTACATCTGTGTGGACGATCACCGCTTTCCGGTCGTGCTGAATGCAGTGCTGCACATCTTCCAAATCTATGATATTTTTGACGAAAACCTGAAAAGCAGCATCATCAGGGATATTGCACCGCACCTTCTCTGTAACATGATCTGCAGCTTTCTAAAACTGCCGCTCGCCGTATTTGACAGTTTCCTGCGTGTTCACTATATTTCCGAAAATGCACAGAATCTGATAGACTGGGAGCTGGATCCGGTTACCGGCATGCGTCTGCTTCCCACAGATTTTATCAATCAGCTGAATCTGGTCTATACGGAAACGGCAGAGGACTTTATAGAGGGGGCAGTGCTGCTCAGGGACGACCGTCTGCCCTACAATCTGATCTGTACGATGGACGGCAGAAAGGATTATATTCTTGTGGTTTTTGAGATGGATACACCGCTTGACAGAAGCATGGTAGAGGTGGTTGGGTATCTGAACCGCTATGTGTTAATGAGTTTTGAGAACTCCACACTGAAATCCTTCGTACCGGACAGTCTGTCCGCCGTGATTCAGTCCATGCTGGAGGGAACGAGGCTCAGCCGTATTGAACTGCAAAATCAGCTGGATGCCGTAGGATGGGATATGGAGGACACCTGCTGCTGTATCGCCATGCACAGCCTGACAGAACAGCGCAATCCCAAGTATATCAGTACCTTTTGCCTGAAGCTGGAAAGCCTGTTCTCCGCCTGCGTAGTGTTTCCTTATAACAAACGGGTCGTAGCGATCGTAAATCTGGACCGGTCAAAATGCCCATATTTTGATATTCAGCGGAGGATCAGTCTGCTGCTGCGCGATGGTCTGATGAAAGCCGGTGTCAGCTTCAAATACTGGAATTTTGAGACAACCCCGATCTATTTTCAACAGGCCTGCTGTGCCTATGATATGGGAAAGCTGTACAATCCTACAATATGGTGCTACAATTTCTCCGAGTATGCACTTCAGTACTTTATGCATTATGGTTCCAGCCGTCTGCCTCCCCGCCATCTCTGTCATCCCGGTCTGGTGGAACTGCACAGGTATGACGTAAAAAATGGCACAGAGCTTTTAAGTACTCTGGAGACTTATGTGAAAAATAACTGCAACGCAGTGACAGCAGCCAATCTGCTCTATATTCATCGTAATACCTTTTATCAGCGCTTATGCCGGATTCAGGAACTGCTGCATCTGAACCTGGATGATCCGGATGAACGGCTGTATTTGATGATTTCCACAAAACTGATCAGTATGTATTACTACGAACTTGAGAATGGTTTCTTTTTTCCCAGCGAATAAAGAAAGCTGCAAAGCGGATGGATTTCTAAAGATCCGCTTTGCAGCAGCCTGAATGAATTTCAGTTATGTCAGTATGCTATTTGTCGGTGTCATAATAAAAGTTTTCTGCGGTCCGGTGATTTTTATTTTTCCACTGGACACAGTATTCCAATACTTTTCTCAGCCGCTCTATCTCAATCGGTTTTGCCATATGCCCATTCATCCCGGCCTGCCTTGTTTTTTTGATATCTTCCGGAAATGCATCTGCCGTCATGGCGATAATCGGAAGTTCACCGATTGCCTCTTTTCCTGAAGACCGGATTTTTTCTGCCGCCTCAAAACCGTTCATCACCGGCATCTGAACATCCATAAATACGAGATCATAGTAGAATGGAGGGTTATGCAGCACCATATTTACAGCGAGGCTGCCGTTTTCCACAACATCGACCCTCGCTCCCAGGAATTCCAGCATTTCCCGTGCAATCTGCTGGTTCAACTCATTATCTTCTGCCAGCAGCACACGAACACCCCTGAAGTTTTCAATCTGCCTTACCATCTCCTCCTTCTGTGTCCGCTGCAGAACATACTTTTTCATCATACTTAAGGTAACCGTGAATCGGGTTCCCTTTCCGTACTCACTCTCTGCCTCTATTTTTCCCTCCATCATGTCCAGAATTGTTTTTACGATCGTAAGTCCCAGACCGGTACCCGGTATTTTATTAATCCTTGTATCGTCCCCTCTGCTGAACGGTTCAAAGATATGTTCCAGATAATCCTTCTTAATACCGATCCCGTTATCCTCTATGATGAACCGATATGTCCCCATATACGCCTCATCCTTCGTCAGCTCTTCCAGACGAATTCTAATTTTCCCCCTGAAACCAGTATATTTTACTGCATTCTCCAGAATATTGATCAGTATCTGGCGAAGTCTCTGCTCATCCCCCAATACCAGAGAATGAAAATCATCCGGTATCTTCACGATAACTTTCTGTGCATTCTGCTGAATAGCGGGCTGCATCATCAGCACAACTTCATGAATAAGTCCGCTAAGATCGAATTCTGTCTCATCCAGCTGCATCTTACCGCTTTCAATCCTGCTCATATCCAGCACTTCATTGATCAACTTCAGCAGATGATTGCTGGAAATCTCGATCTTCTCCAGATACTCGATCAGTTTCTCTTTGTCGTTAATATTTAACTGTGCAAGAGTCGTCATGCCCATGATGGCATTCATCGGTGTGCGGATATCGTGGCTCATCCTTTACAGAAAATTACTTTTCGCACTGTTTGCACTCTCTGCCTTCTGAAGCGCTTCTTCCATCATAAGTTTTGACTTCCGCTCTTTTTCCAGAAACTCCTCCTGCTTCCGGCGCTCCTCATCGATGTTCTTGGACAGTGTAATTTCCAGTACATCGTCCGTATATGGGCTGTCCACCTTCACAACCTGAGTTGAATTCCAGTGGTAGCACCCGTCATCGCCCAGCTGACGCATTTCCATCGTGACACTGTTCTGTCCCTGAGCAAATGCTTTCAGGAGGGATTCCCGGGAAAATTTTCTTTTGAATTCTTTTCTGAAGTCGGGATCCAGTGTTGATGCTCCGACTTCTATCAGTTCATCAAAATTTCCGCTGGGCGCAGCCTTTTTGGTTGAAAACTCGTCATATTCCAGCATATGGTATGTATTTTTTGTCAGATTGGCAGATATCAGCATCTGAAACGCCATTCTTGCAGCTGTTGCAAGCTGACTGATCTCCGTATTTTTTTCCACCTCCTGCTGATACTCTTCATCGATATCCCGGAAAACCAGTACACACCAGCATTCCTTCTCTGCCAGCTGATCAATCCTGACCGCCATAAATTCCGCCATATGGTAAACACCGTTATCCATCAGGCGCCGAAGCCTTCTTACTATCTGTTTCTTTCCCTCACCAAACATTCGAAGCATCGCATCACGGGAAAAATGATCATCAAAATCCCGCCAGTCATCCGGATGTATTGTTTTAACAGAATATTTTTTGTTTTCAATGCCAAACTGTCCCCTCTCCGGTATATCCGTCCACAGCATATCCTTTTGACAGTTTACATAAAAGTCTCTTGTCAGATTTGCAATAATGCACTCTCCGAATACGGTCACGAGACTCTGCGTGTACATTTTTTCTATCTGCTCAAGCCCTTGTTTTTCCTCAGCTCCCCATTTATGGGGAGTCACGGTGACTACATAGGCAGGAGTGGTATCGTCCCACTGAATTTCTCCGGCACTGACGCTCACCATCTGTCCCATGATCTCACTGTATCGAAAAATACGGCGCGGACAGGATGCATCATCTGCGGGCAGAGGACAGTCATTACAGATTCCGCCCCACACCTGCTCACAAGTCATACCCAACACTATATCCGGACGGATGTCCTTCACTGTTTGATTATAATACAAAAGCGTACGCGTCGCTTTCTCAATTACATAAACCCCTGTATCATCCAGAGAATCTAATATCTGTAACAGGTTTTGATTCTGCATTTTCCCCTCCCCTTTCCTGAAGATTCCATATATATATTATAATTATACAGAAAATTGAAGGGTTTTTCCACAATAAAGCGAAAATCTTTTTCTTTTATAAAAACCAGCCCTTTTTTTTAAAATACCAGATCTCCACGATCACAAGGATCACGGAAATGCCGATAACCACCGCATACCCAAACTCCCAGTGCAGTTCCGGCATTCTGTCAAAATTCATCCCATACCAGCCGGTGAGCAGGGTCAGCGGCATGAAGATCGTCGTGACAACAGTCAGCAGCTGCATCACCTTATTCTGACGCATTTGAATCTGTGTCTGATACAGTTCACGTATCTGCAGCGAATACTCCCTAAGGTTCTGGGCATTTGCCAGTATTCGCGACATCCTCCCGGAAAACTGATGAAACAGCCTGCACGAATCTCTGGACAACATCTCGTTATAATTCTCGCTCATAGTCTCACACATGTCGATCATCTGATTATAATAGGAATGCAGGCGAAGGAGCTCTTTTCTGATCTTTAAAATAGCTTTGGAGATATCCTCCCCGTCATACTGCATCAGTTCTTCTTCCAGCTTTGTCATTCCTTCTTCGTATTCCTGAAGAAAACGAGTTTCATCACGGATCAGAAATTCAAGAAACTCATAAAAAAAGTAGCCCAGATGAAGTTTCTCAACAGTCTGTGTCTGCTCCATCTCCTCGATGATTCCAGATACGGTCCGGGTGTTATCCACAAACACCAGACTGTCCTTTTTCATATGCCATGCAAAGCAGATTTCCCTGTGTGCCAGATCCCCTTTATCTGGAATGACCAGCGTACCAATGATACTGTCTTTTAAAAAATCAGCTTTGCTGTGCTGATAATTGTTGATGCTCTGCAAAAACAACCGGTCTTCATGGCCGGCTGTCATCTGCTGTTCATATTCTTCTCTTGTCAATACTTCGATCAGAGCCTCGCCCTCGGCTGTTTTCTCCTCCGGGCGCAGCTTTATAATCTGCCGGTTCAGACGATAACGCATAATGACACCTCACAAACAGCCGGATATAACTGGTCCATGTTAATAAACTTCTTGCCCCGCATAACCCATCCCGTTTTCCAGACCATATACTTCCAGTCTCTCCAGCATTTTTCTATAATATTCTTTCAGAATATCAGGATTGTCCACGGATAGCAATATTTTTTCATGCCAAACTGGTCATTTGCGTCAATACATGCGCAAACTGAGAGGTTATAACCCAATATTTATTGTACTTGGGCACATATCCTAAACTTTTGTATGAATATAACCTTCTCCATATACCTCACTCGTCTCTGTCAGCATCACAAATGCCCCCGGATCAATACGATGAACTACATTTCTAATCAAATACGCCTGCGAGCTGGAACATGCACACAACAGCACATTCTTCTTCTGCTTTGTATAAGTCCCCATCGCCTGTATCGCCGTAGAACCTCTGCCGCTGATCTTTCCGATCTCTTCTGCGGCCTCCTGACTTTTATTCGTGATGATAACCACCAGTTTTCCCGCGCCCATTCCATACATGAAGATGATTAATGATCAGCGCACACCCGGACAATCCACCCGGTGAAAAATCCGTTTTTTGATTTTCATAAGATCGTCTTCTTAATCAAGTCAGACCAGCTCACCAGCGACATTTGAAATTCATCGTAATGTTCTTTTACCAATCCCTCATAAGTGTCCAGTTCCTGACGTATTTTATAAAAGTCCCGATTGTTAAAATAATCGCACACAGACGGCAATGCCGTATCCAGGTACTCCTTCGCCTCCTGCATAATATCTTCATAATCCTGCCTCTGCGTAATGTACGTATAAAGCGGCTTATAGCGAATCCACCCAATACACGCTTTATAAAAACGGTGACTGACATGTACGGAATCATACAGCGATATTCTTTTGAGCGTAATCGGCAGAACGCCTTTCAGAAGCGAACGGTAAAAAGAAAATCCGTCATGAAAGGTATAAACCGGTATTTTCTTTACCGTATGATTTTCCAGACAAGTGCTCAGGATGCTATCCTCACCCCGGGCACCGGGCGGATTGTAAAATGGAAGCACCTTCTCCGGACAGGTCAGATTGATTCCCAAATTTCCGCCGCTGATAAATTTTGCACCCTTTTCCTGTCTGACCAGTTTCGTTTTATGTTCCATCAAAATCTTTTTATCCGCATATTTCACACCGCCGTTTCGGATCATCCGCTGTACGCTCTCCCACTTCAAGACATCACTGCTCAGTGCATCCGTAAACATCCGAAAATGAGTCTCACCCAGCACACCGTCGAATTCGATAAAAGGAATCGGTGTCAGATATCCGCAGTGATACCCGTTGGTGACATCAGAAAACTGCAGGCCCCTTACATGCTCCTCCAATACAGATTGACCGCTCCACAGGGACGAAGTCATCGAATCTGTGACCGCCAGCGGATATTCATCATCATCTAAAAAGATCAGATAATCCACCTTTTGTTTCAGTGCTTCGTAGAGGATAATATTTCTCTGCACAGCGTATCCGTTTCCAAAACACTTCTCTGCGCATTCCTGATCCATGATCTGCTGCTTTACCAGAAACTCCTTTTCCGCCTGAACATCTTCCGGTCCAATGAACATACACGTATGAAAAAAGCCTTTTTCCTCTTCACTCAGATTATCATAGTCCTCTCTTCTGGTATTGTTATAGCCTGGATCAAAGGCAACAAACAAAGAGATACAGCTGTCACTTTTTTCCAGGAACCGGGTTTCTTTTAAATGGTAAATATATGCCTGCAGGACGCTTAAAAAATTAATACGCCCCGCAGCAAAACCAATTCCTATATGTTTTTTATGACCCATCATAATATCCCTCTTATCCTTCTTCCCTACAAATTCCGCGTCGGTATCGCTCCCGCATATCCCGGCCGGTGAATGGTAACTGACCCCGGTCTGACACTGCTTTTCAGCAAACCGTAACGGTAAAGTACCGTAAACATTTTTTCCGCCATCGTGGAATCCATATCGCACAGCGGAAGCCGGCAATGTCCCACATCGTACCCCATTGCCCGCATCGCCTGTTTCACAGGAATCGGATTTACATCCAAAAACAGCGCCTCGATCAACTCCAGATATTTCAGCTGCAGGTTATCACTTTCCTCACTGTTTCCCTGGAAATAAGCTTCACAGATATCATGTGTCTCCTGCGGAAGAATATTGGACAATACAGAGATCACTCCTTTTGCCCCCAGTGCAAGCGCAGATGTAATCTGATCATCATTGCCCGAGTAAAGGAAAAGGTCATTTTTGCACAGCGACGCGATCTTGGCCATCTGTGAAAAATTTCCACTGGCCTCCTTCGCCGCCACGATATTATCAATTTCACTCAGCCTTTTGTATGTAGCCGGAAAGATATTGACTCCGGTCCTTGATGGCACATTATAAAGAATGACCGGAAGCTTTGACGCTTTGGCACATTCTGAAAAATGCAGAAACAACCCCTGCTGTGATGCTTTATTATAATATGGTGTCACATGAAGCAGCGCGTCTGCCCCCACGCGTTCACACTCTTTTGAGAGATATACAGCGTGAGATGTATTGTTGCTTCCGGCACCTGCAATTACCGGAATTCTTTTATTTACACAGCGGACAGCAAATTCTACCAGTTCTATATGTTCTTTATCCGTAAGCGTAGAACCCTCTCCTGTGGTCCCTGCAATAATAACGGCATCCGCATGGCCCCTGATCTGCATTTCAATCAGTTCTTTAAATACCGGATAATTAATTGACCCGCCTTCTCTCATTGGTGTTATAAGCGCTGTCCCCGTACCTTTAAATATCACATTTTTCATTCGAATATCCTCCCTGAGTTTTCAGTTTTAAGCTATTATAGTCGTCATTACATAAATATTGTGATAAGATAGATCATATCGGTATTAATATTTTAAAAACAGGAGAATTGTAAATGAAATTTTATCTGGCACCCATGGAAGGACTTACAACATATATTTACCGCACGGCATATCACAGGTATTTTCACCCTATGGATAAATATTTTACGCCGTTTATCGTACCTCATATCAATAAGGATTTTAACACCAGAGAAAAAAATGAAATCCTGCCTGAACATAACCGCGGGCAGAATCTGATCCCTCAGATACTGACCAACAATGCGGAGGATTTTCTCCGCACGGCGGATTCCCTCAGGAAATTCGGATATGAAGAAGTCAATCTGAACCTGGGATGTCCATCAAAGACCGTTGTTTCCAAAGGAAGAGGTTCCGGTTTTCTGACAAAGACACAGGAGCTTGACCAGTTTCTGGACAGAATATTCTCTGGAACTGATATGAGAATCTCTGTTAAAACGAGAATCGGAAAAGACAGTCCTGAAGAATTTTACGAACTGATAAAAATATATAATAAGTATCCCCTCACAGAATTGATCGTCCATCCCCGAACACAGCAGGATTTTTATAAAAACATGCCAAACCTGGAAATTTTCAGTGATGCCGTAGAACTGTGTGCCTGTCCGCTGTGTTACAATGGAAATATTTTTACAAGGAAAGATTATGAAAATTTTACCGGGCATTTTCCGGCTGTTAAGGCTTTGATGGCTGGCAGAGGCATACTCAGTAACCCGGGATTACTCAATGATATCGTGGATAAGACACCCGTTGATTTTGACACTGTGCGGGCATTTCATGATGAACTTTATGTTAATTATAAGGGCATTTTCAGCGGTGACCGAAATGTTTTATTTAAGATGAAAGAACTGTGGACCTACATGATTCAGTTATTTCCTGAAAGTGAAAAATATGCAAAAAAAATTCGGAAGTCTGAACGTCTGTGGCAGTATGAACAGGCAGTCTCTGATCTTTTCAGCCTGACATAAGGAGACCGGGGCCTTTCGGCCCCGGCAACGTATGAAAAAGAAAAAAACTTATAAAAGGTAATGACCTTTTTACAAGATCTATCATAACGCGAAAATGTGATGATTGTGTGATAACAGATTGAAAGAAATGTGAAGAATTATGTAAATTTAATGTTCCAGGTTAACAATATATGAAACCGGGATACGGTGATTGATATAATCACTTATGATCCTGGCTCCTTTTTCCTGGAATGCACCGCACAGTTCGATTTTATCAACTTCTTTCTTATCAACCAGTTTTTTGGCCTGTTCGCATGCATCTGTCATATCCTTAACACCGATCATAATGGATTTACATGTCGGAGTTTCCATCGCTACATGATGTTTGGACGAATCATGATCCGACGACATTACTAAAAAGACAAACTTAAATTGTTTCATAAAGGAGTCTCCTTTGGTTTTATTTTATATCTCAAAAATTATAACACGCTGAAAATAAGCGGTCAATAAAATTACATCATTACGAGAAGGAGGTATCTATGTTGACCACCGTACAAACCGAATCTTTGTTAAAGGAATACTTCCCTGTATGGGATTCATTAACCAGGGAGGAACAGTTAAATCTTGTTAATCATTCGGCATTAAAAGAATATGGGAAGGGTGAGCTGCTTCATCGGGGAGATATGGACTGTGTGGGTCTTTTCCTCATTAACACAGGAAAGATCCGTACGTATCTGTTGTCTGACGACGGTAAGGAAGTGACTCTGTACCGCCTCGGGCGGGGAGATACCTGCATTCTGTCTGCATCCTGTGCCCTCGCTACTATCACGTTTGATGTTTATATTGAAGCAGAGGAAAAAACACAGGTTCTGCTTATCAGTTCATCTTTCTTCTGTTCTTTGATGGAACAAAATATTTATGTAGAATGCTTTTCCTATAAACTTGCAACAGAACGATTTTCCGACGTGATGTGGGCAATGCAGCAGATACTCTTCATGAATCTTGACCAGCGTCTGGCTATTTTTCTCTGGGATGAACTGTCACGATCAGAGGGAGATGTGATCCATATTACCCATGAACAGATTGCACGGTATATTGGAAGTGCCCGGGAAGTCGTATCCCGAATGCTGAAATATTTTGTTGCTGATGGGATCGTGGAGCTTTCTCGCGGCGGCATCCGCATCATAGACAAAAAAAGACTCCGGAAACTCATATAGACGTCCTGCCTGACAACTCCCGGTATTCCCCGGGAGACATCCCGCACTTCTCCTTAAATAACTTTCCCATATAACTGGGACTGTTAAAACCGCAGGACAGACAAATATCCATAATTGTTTTATCCGTCCCCGTCAGCAGCTGTGCCGCCTGCGAAAGCCGATACTCGCAGAGATATTCTGCGGGTGTCTTTTTAACAATTTCTTTAAAACACCTGAAACATTCCCTTCTGCTGATATTAGCGGATTCAGCAATATGATCAACCGTAATTTCTTCCCAATAATGATCATGGACATAGGACAGCATCAGACGGGCGCGCTGTTCCTGTATCCGATCCCGCTTCGGTACCTCCGGGAATTCTTTGTATTTGGATACCTCTGTCAGTAAAAGACGCCATATACAATAAATAATTTCTATACACTGAAGTTCGTATCCCAGCTCTCCGGGATTCAGTCTGTATAAACGGTTTATCTTATCAGAAATCAATTTGCCTGAAGGATCATCATGGGAAAAATACAGACCCGGCAGCGGAAACCGAATGACAGGCATTATATTTTTCTGATACACCGTATCGGAAGGCTGCATATTAAAAAAGTAAGAGGGAAATAGAAAGCAGAACATCAGGGAATCCGGTTGTGTCTGCCTCCCCATATGCAAAGCCCTTGAATTCACAAATACAACATCTCCCTCCCTCATGATTTTTGATTCTCTCTCATCATATGCCTGGTGTACATAGTATTCTATCTCGCCTCTTAAAACAATTGCAAATTCATATGAATCGTGCCAGTGATAATTAAATTCACCGTTCATGTAATCATTAAAATAATCTTCATCAAAAAAAACCGGCAGCGATCCGGTTGGATATTTCACCTTTTCCAGTAAGTTCTCATCCATCTGTACTGTTTTATGTTCCATAATCCCACCTCTTTTTTGGCGCAATATTGTTATGTTTTGGCATAATACTGGATATTCAAACGGATATTTTGACGCTATTATTATATCAGATAACAAACAAAACCACAACCGGAAAGGAACTGCGTATGAACCGGGTAAAAGATATGACTTCGGGCAATCCAACAAAGCTTTTGCTTTTATTTGCCCTTCCGCTGATCCTGGGGAATCTTGGTCAGCAGCTGTATATGATCGTCGACGCGATCATTGTAGGTCAGGGCGTCGGTGTAAAAGCACTGGCGGCAGTGGGCGCAACCGACTGGACTTACTGGCTAGTTTTATGGACTGTACAGGCTTTGACTCAGGGATTCGGTGCCTGTATTGCCAAACATTTTGGCGAAAAGGATCACGTAAAACTGAGAAAGTCCATTGCCATGTCGATTATCCTGTGTGTTGGGATTGGAATATTGCTAACCCTTACGGCACTTCTGATGGTTTTACCGATGCTTAAGATTCTGCAGACGCCGGCTGATATTTTTGACGGGGCCTCCTCATACCTCTTTACCATGTTCAGCGGAACCCTGATCGTTATGGCTTATAACATGATTTCCGCGATTCTTCGGGCCTTCGGAGATGGAAAAACACCGCTGATCGCGATGGGAATCGCTGCCAGTGCAAATATTGCACTGGACCTGCTTTTTGTCATGGTTTTCCGATGGGGAATCGCAGGAGCAGCGGCCGCCACACTGATCGCACAACTGATCGCATTTTTATACTGCTTCCTGGCACTGAGACACATTGAATTTATCAGACTGCAGCCATCAGACTGGAAGGCAGACAAAATGGTCATCCGGGAATTGTGCAGGATGGGATTTCCACTGGCGCTGCAGCACGTCCTGATCGCTGTAGGAGGCATGATCCTTCAGTCCAGGATCAACATTCAGGGATTCATATTTGTTGCAGGTTTTACGGCAACAAATAAACTGTACGGTCTTCTGGAAAGCGCAGCAATCTCACTTGGCTATGCCACAACCACATATATGGCTCAGAATCACGGTGCGGGACAGAATGACCGTATCCGTAAAGGATTAAAAAGTGTGACGCTCATTGCATTACTGATGTCTGTGTGCAGTGCAGTCCCCGCTATCCTGGGCGGAAAGCATCTCCTGAAGCTTTTTATTTCATCTTCAGACGGCAGCGCATCGGAAGTGCTCGCAGTCGCTTACCAGTACCTCGTCATCATGGGAGGGCTGCTTTTTATACTGTACTTTCTGCACGGATTTCGGAGTATACTTCAGGGACTGGGAGATGCGGTGAGTCCGATGATATCAGGAGTGATTGAGTTTTTCATGCGCATTTCGGCCGCTCTGCTTCTGACCGAATTCTGGGGAAGCATTATGCTGTTTCTCGCAGAACCGCTCGCCTGGATTGGGGCTGCCGCATATGTAATGGGTGCGTGCTGGTTCAGATTCAGAAAAATACCGCCTGAGCAGAAGACCGATGCCGATCAAATCACTGAAAATAAGGGAGCTGCACCGACCAGTTAATCTGGAACGGCAGCTCCCTGTTATTTACTCCTGAATCATATCCAAAATCGCTTCTTTCGGCTGAACACCAACCGATGTCTTTACCACTTTCTGATTTTTGATCACAGCCAGTGTAGGGATACTCATAATCCGAAATTCCTGAGCCAGTTCCGGCTGTTCATCCACATTCACTTTACCAATCTTGGCATTATCCACTTCATCGGCGATTTCATCCACAACAGGTGAGACCATCCGGCATGGTCCGCACCAGGATGCCCAGAAATCCAGCAGCACCGGTTTATCAGAATTTAAAACCTCCTGTTCGAAATTATCCCTTGTTATCGTTAATACTGACATACTTCATCTCTCCTTTTTTGATTTTGCTTTACAGATCAGCTGTGTCATCGTTCCCATTGGGCAGTACACACACCAGGAACGCGGTTTAAAGAAAACCATTGTAATCATCCCCAACACAGTTGAAGTTAACATAACACTATAGAATCCAAATGAAAACTGAGCCACCCACGGCGTCACCGATACCGGATACGCCCAGTGCCATGGAAGTTTTATCGTCCATAACAATTTTACAATCTGCTTCAATTCTCCCGCACCCTGAAATACCAGATACGTGTTCCATAGCATGCTGAAGAACATGATAAAGAAAAATATTAAAAAACCATATCGGAATCCTTTGCTTTTCATCCAGTTTGGGATATCCTTCCGGCGCGACAGCCCCAGCCTTCCTCCCAGAAGTGAAAACAGCTGTCCTCTCCCGCAGTACCGGTTACAGTAAGCTTTACTTCCACCGATGATCGATATCGCAAGAGGAGCAAAAAAACAGATTAAACCGATCCATGCAAACAGGATATTAAAAAATCCGAGAATCAGATAGACCGATGAAAAGATCCAGAGATAATCATACCAGTGTTTCTCTCTCATGCTGTCACCTCCATGATTGTGATAACGCTGGCAGGACATACGGTTTTGCATTTACCGCAGCCTACACACAATGATTCGTCAACTGCTGCGGTTACACCCCTTACCACGGTTACCGCGTGTTTTGGACATTCCTTTATGCAGCACCCGCACGCTACACAATGCTCTGATTCAATGACTGCTTTCTTTAACTTTTTCTTTATACCAGGACTGTTCACTTGTAAAACCTCCATAACTTTCATTTGATATGGTTATTTTAACGCATACAAAAAGGTTTTTCTGTGATGAAGTCACATAACGTCATAATTGATTTCTGACAATTTCCCGATATGCCGTAGGCGAAATCCCACTGAACTTTTTAAAAGCAAGAGAAAAATAATTCTTGTCCTGATATCCCACAAGCAGGGCAATTTCACCTGTTTTCAGGCTGGTTGATTCCAGCAGGGTCTGCGCCTTCTCCATGCGCAGCCGTATGATATAATCGTTGCACCCCTCATGCACAGCTTTTTTAAACAACCTGGAAAAATAGGAAGGCGTTAAAAACAGCATCTGAGCAATGCCGGTGACCGACAATTCCTCAGACAAATGATTCTTAATGTACATCTGAGCCTGACCCACAAGTTCATGGATCGCCGCCTCCTCCTTATCATGCAATCCCTCAATAAACTTTTTTGTTTCACACAGAATTTTCTCTGTTTTAGCCGGCATGATCATTTCCATATATGCACGTACCATCTCACCCCTGATCTCTCCGTGATTGGCAATGTGCGTATAATACACAGACATGGCAAGTTCAAAACAACAACGCCTTATATTATCTGCAGACAGGCTGTAAGATTCCGTCATTCTGCAGAAAGATGAAAATGCATGCATGATCGTTTCAGAATCTCCCTGATTGACCACGATGGCATTTTTAATTTCTCCAAAAACATCCCAGAACATTTGATTTTTGTGCTGCTTCTGAGTATCCTGAATAATATCACGGAAACTCTGATGCTCCTGTTCCAGCAGGAGCAGCGCATCATTATATGAAATGAACATCTGTGCGAATCCAGTGACCACACTTCCCAGTACAATCTTCTGAGAGATTCCAAACTCATCTTTCAGCAGATGAATCAACTCCTCTACACGTGAAGATACATCATCATTTATACCATTCAAAAAACAGGCTATGACGATACGGCCATCACTATCCTGAAAAGTGATGCCAAGTTCCCGCAGGTCTATATTATGATTGCAGAAATCCCTTATCATAAAATCGCGGTACTTTTCCTCTTCCTGCTTTTCATAAGACATGACCTGCGGCATCAGGATTGCCACCTGCATGATCTGGTGAAGATCATACTGATACGTATCACAGATTCTCTGAGCTGTTGCCAAAGCCTGCTCCTGATGACTGACCAGCTCACACATCATCTGATTCAGCTGACCCTGTTCATTGCTGCCAATAATCCTGCGCATGACACCGGCCAGCTTCTGCTGCTTTTGCTGCACATCCAGTCCCTCTGTCTGCTTTCGGATAAGATCAGCCATATCATCCTCATCCACAGGTTTCAGCAGAAAGTCAACCACATTCATCCTCAGACATTTGCGGGCATATTCGAACTCATCATACCCCGTCAGCACAATGATACGGATTTCCGGATATCGTTCATTTACAATATTAATCAGCTCAAGTCCTGACATACTTCCCATCTGAATATCAGTGATCATGATATGAATCTTCTGTTCATTCAATATCTGGAGAGCTTCCTGTCCGCTGCCTGCAGTAAATACCTGGTCAACCCCCGCTCTATCCCACGCAATCACCTTTTTCATGCCCATCCGTATTATCTTTTCATCATCTACGATCAATACCTGATACAACTCTTTTTTACCCCCTTTAATCCTTTGGCAGCCGTATATCAACTGTTATTCCGCCCTCATCATTAATCTGGTAATACAATCCATACTGTTCCCCGAAGAGTAGCTCAATCCTTTTATTTACATTGCGGACACCATATCCAAAGTTCTCATCATATTCTGATATGGAACGGTTCATCTCCTCAACGTCCTCAGGACTCATCCCCTGTCCATTATCCATCAGACTAAGTATTATGGTATCTTTCTCTTCCCTGACAGTTAGTATCACGATACCTTTCTTACCTGATTCTGTCTTCATTCCATGATAAATGGTATTTTCAATCAGGGGCTGAAGTGTCATCTTTGGTATTTTGACACAGTAGTATTTTTTATCAATACAATATCTGGCTTCCAGGATATCTTCATAGCGGATATTTTGAATGATCAGATAACTTTTAATATGTTCCAGCTCTTCGCCCAGGGTTATCACATCCTTCCCTCTGCTCAGACATGCCCTGTAATAATTCGCCAACGCCTTTACAAAAGTAGAAATCTCTTTATTCCCCTCCGCTGCCGCCTGCCAATGGATACAATCCAGTGCATTATAGAGAAAATGCGGTTTAATCTGTGACTGCAGCGCATTAAACCTGATCTGTTCAATCTGATGCTGTTCCAGCTTTACCTGCTCAAGCAGTGTATTGATCTCATCCATCATATGGTTGAATCCCTTGCTGATTGTCACAAAGTCCTGACCAGAATGAGCTTCATTGATACGGACATCAAGGTTACCCTCTGAGACCTGTTCCATCTTAGACACCAGTTTCTCCATCGGTTTATAAAACTGCTTAACAACCTTAGAAACCATAAACACAGTGATCGCAACAATAATGAGAACTGTGGCAAACAGAAAGGTCATGGTGATCACACTGTCTTTCATCAATGCGATATTGCTGATCGTTCCCATCACATAAAGATCACTGTCCGCTACTCTCTGATAGGCATACAGCTTTCCCGATTCTAAAAAATCACCTCTGCTGCTGTCAATCGTATGACTCAGGTCCAAACCTTTTCCCAGCAGTCCCTTATCCTCACAGAACAAAACATGGCCTTTTCGGTCAATCAGGTAAATATCAAATTCCAGATCACCGACCGTCTGATGCTTCAAAAAACTGAATGCATCCTCCCTGACATTAAAACAGAGATTTCCAATTTTTTTCCCGATCTTATTCATATCATAGACAGGCTGATAAAAAGATATGGTGTAATCTTCATCTCCAAAATAAGCATTTCCGTAGGAAAAGGCAAGTTCTCCCTTTCCCCACGGTATGCTCTGTTTTAAATCACCCTCATATTTCTGATTAAAATGACTCTTTGTGATAGGCTGTCCCCGGTAAATATACGATTTTTCAGACTTATACAGCCCGATAAAATTCATATCAGGCTGTTGATACAGTACGCGCATCAGTGTATTCAGGTTATCCTCTTTGGCAGCACCAAAACCGCTTTTGTCACTGTCTTCCTTCAGATACAGCTGAATACTCTCATCCGGTATCAGAGAGAGCGCAATATTATAGTAACTGCTGACGGCAGAATCTAGACTTTTCGAAACGGTCTCTACATTTGTCTTCACCAGTCCCTGAGATTTTCTTCTGATTGATGCTATAGAAGAAACGGTTGAAATCATCAGCACAACACTGGCACTGACGATGATCCCCATGATCAGAAATAATTTGATTTTCTTATCCAGTGTCATGCTCTGAAACCTGGCAATCCATTTTCTCATCACGGGGACCCTCCTGTTGTATCTAGATTTATTTTTCATTATACCAAGGATTCAGCGGTAAAACTACGTGATTCTTATCCCTTCACAGCTCCTGCTGCCATTCCTTCGATCAGTTTGTCCTTTGTAAAGATGAACAGAATAATCATTGGAACCACCGTCAGTGTCAGCACTGCCAGTATCATCGGAGTATTCATCGTGTACTGCCCCTTAAACTCCCAGATGGAAAGAGGCAGAGTCCGATTGATCTTTTCCTGTGTCAGCGTATATGCAAATGAAAATTCATTCCATATGTTGACACCGTTATAGATCGCCAGTGTCGCAAGACCTGGCTTGCACATCGGCAGCATGATGCGGAAAAATATCTGTATTTTACTGCAGCCGTCTATCATTGCGGCCTCCTCCATTTCCCTTGGAATTTCCTTCATAAAACCCGTCAGGATAAATACGGAAATCGGAAGACCGAACGCCACATACGGCCCTATCAGCGCCCATATCGTATCGTACAGACCGATATTTGTCGTCATTTTAAATACCGGAATCAATGTGATATGTATCGGAATAGACATACATGCCACAATGACTGCAAACAGAATTCCGGAAAAACGGAACCGGAATCTGGAGAGCGGATAAGATGCCGCTGCCGACAGCGCCAGCAGGACCACCAGAGAAACCAGCAGTACAATGACACTGTTCAGGAAGTATTTCCAGAAACCGCCGCTCAGAATTTCCATATAATTTGCGGGATACCAGGACTCAGGCAGTGTAAATACACCGCTTGAAAGAATCTCGAACCTGTCCTTAAAAGAGTTGATGACCATGTAGATAAACGGAACAATCGCGATCACCAGCCAGATCACCGCAAGAACACTGGCAATCCCCCATGATGCAATCTTCTTACCCTTTGCTTTCTTATACTGATCCATCGTCAATCCTCCTTTCGTGCAGTCAGTTTCATCGTGATGATCGAAAATACCGTGATCAGCAGAAACATACCCGCTGCAATTGTGGAACCATAGCCCATATTATATTTTACAAAAGAATTCTTATACATATATGTAGCCATCAACTCCGTAGCAGTTCCCGGACCCCCGTTTGTCATAACATAGATCAGATCAAAATACTTCAGTGATCCGACCAGTGCCAGCACGGACGCCTTGCTGATCGAAGGCTTCAGAAGCGGCAGTGCAATTCTCCAGAAATACTGGCCTCTGGTGGCACCGTCAATTCTGGCAGCCTCAAACACCTCTGTGGAAATGCCGGAAAAGGATGCCAGGAAAAACACCATATAAAATGGAACACTCTGCCAGCTGATAACACCCATGACCGCAAACAGCGCTCTTTTCGGATGCCCCAGCAGATCGATGTTTCCCCCTCCCAGAGCCTGAGAGATCGTACTGATCACCCCGCCGTTTGTAGCCAGTATATAGTTAAACAAAAAACCTACCGCCACAGACGACATTAACATCGGGATAAACCATATGATCTTAAATACATTTCCTTTTTTTCCTACAAAATTCAGGAAAGTTGCCAGCGCAAGAGAAATCGGCAGCTGCAGGATAATGGCGAAAACCACCAGGATTACGTTATTGGAGAATGCTTTCCAGAAGCTGGCATCAGTAATCAGCTTCTTCCAGTTGTCAAACTGAATAAACGTTTTTTCAGCAGATATGCCGTTCCATTTATAAAAACTGGTAATAAAAGTATCGATTACAGGGTAAAAGATAAAAATTGTCAGAATCAGAAACACCGGGATCAGGAATATGGCTGCGACCCGCACAGTTTCTCTTTGCCTGCTTTTTGCAAGGCTGCGTTGCTTTTTTTCATTCATAAGATTACCTTCTTTATTCTCTGGTCAGCCGTTCGGCCAGCTTTATCATCTCGTCTGCTTCATCTTTATCTTTTGTATTAACTGTGATAAACAGACCTTTTGACGAAAGATTTTCAAGCATCGGCTTCACTTCTTCAGGTTTCAGCTGCAAGAGCAGACCACATCCAGCCTCCTGGATTCTCCGCAGTACAGTTATATAGTTGAGCGGTGACGGCTGTCCGACAACACTTGTCCACTGAATCATCCGAAGTCTGTCCAGTGAAAGCAGCGTATCCAGATGACGGATCTGTTCTACACCATCAAAGTGGTACAACGCATAATCTACAAAGGAAGATTGTTTTTCCAGCTCTTCACGAATGAATGTCTCATAATATTCATTTGAGAACATCACGGACATATCAGCCTGCATCTGGTTATGAAATCCGGGAGCCCAGGTATTCAGCCATCCGATGCTGCTGCCCCCAAAATTATAGTCTTTCAGATAATCATATATTTTTAATGTACTTTCTTCCCAGATCGTCTGAATGCGCCGCAGACATGCAATGACCTTCTCTTCATCAGAAATCATATCAAGCAGTGTACTGGTTGCTGTACGGAGACTTCCGAGCACATCGATATTTCCGCTGATATCCGGCATGGATACCAGATATTCTCCCTCTGCCTCTTCACATAGATATTTTGCCGCATCAAAGGTCTGCCGGTACAGATAACTGTCCGGATCCAACACAATTTTTTCCGGATCCAGTTCATCTTCCATGATTGGGTGGTACCACATCGTATCTGTATAATCAACCTCCACACCCTTCACAAATGCTGCATGACCGGAGGGTCCCATATTCAGGTTTACCAGAGGAAACGCATCACCGGCAAAATATGTATTGGCAAACTTTTTCATATGACGTTTCCGGATCATCTCAGGATCCGTCAGAAAATATTTTCGGTCCATGCTCTCATCTGACGGTGTATAAAATTCAGCGTTAGTCTCGTCGTCAAAGGCAAATGCGCTGATGCAGCATCTGTCCATGATCTCACCATCCCAGAGTGCCGTAAAACGTTTCTGTATTTTTTCAAACTTTTCAATATCCAACATACTGCTCTCCTCACAGACAGAGGCTGCTAATGTTGCAGCAGCAGCCTCCATTTCTGTTTATTCAGATTTTTCGTTGTTATACTCTTCCATTGCTGCCTGAAGCTGTTTTGCTGCTTCCTCCGGTGTCATCGTCAGACCAAATAATTCCTGACAGGTATCCAGATGCACTGTTGACACTGCCGGCGGCAGGTACTGATCATACCAGAGCTGTGTTGCAGACGCCGCCTCTATCTTCGTCACAATTTCTTTTTCCAGTTCACCTTCAATTAAAGCGTCAACACCTTTAACCGGTGCAATCTTTCCTGCATCTACCATCTTCTGTGTATAATCGTCCTCAAAATAGTAGTTTAACAATTCAAACGCTGCTTCCAGTTTTTCTCCCTCACAGTTAAAGCTGAGGAACTGATCTCCCATAGTTCCGATCTGAATCGATGCATCTGCATCAGAATCATCAACTGCCGGGAATGGGAACCAACCCAGTTTGTTATAGAACTCTTCGCTGTCCGCTTTATAAGTTCCAGACTCCCAGGAACCAATCATTTTCATTGCTGCTTCTTCAGAATAGAACAGCTGTTTTGACTGTCCGTCACCCTCGCTTAAGCTGTTAACACCTTCCGGAAAATATCCGTTTTGTACCCATTCCTGGATTTTTTCTCCAGCATAGATAAAACTCTCATCTTCAAAGCTGCCGCTTCCGTCAACTGCAGCACTGAACGGTTCCAGC